>CACKJD010000002.1 GCA_902600485.1 uncultured Pelagibacteraceae bacterium | reverse complement strand
ACCTTTACAATTTATTGACGGCCAAAACAGAAAAAAATTGAATTTAGAGGGTTCAGAATTAATTTCGATTAAAGGAATTAAAGAAGGTCTAAAACCAGGCGATAAAGTTTCAGTTGAGTTTAAATATAAAAAAGGTGATACAAAAAAAATAGAAATGCTATGTAGAATTGACACTAATAATGAGCTGGAATATTTTAAACACGGCGGAATCTTACAATACGTTCTTAGAAACATGATTTAAAATGGATGAAGATATTGCAATAGTAAACGAAAATACAAGAATTTCTTTAATAAAAAATTTTTTTAAAAATAATTCAAAAAATATAGCAATATCAGTGGTATTTATTATTGCAATAGTAATATCTTTTTTTGCTTATGATGAAATAAAAAAAAGAAAAAAAGAAAAAATTGCCACAGACTATAACCGCATCATCTTCAATACAGATAAATATAATCAAAACGATATAAAAAATGAGATGATTAAAATTATTAACGAAAAAGTAGATACATATTCAACTTTAGCACTATATCATTTAATTGATAATAATTTAATCGACGACCAAAA
The DNA here is from genome assembly GCA_902600485.1 of uncultured Pelagibacteraceae bacterium. Classification (GTDB taxonomy): domain Bacteria; phylum Pseudomonadota; class Alphaproteobacteria; order Pelagibacterales; family Pelagibacteraceae; genus Pelagibacter. Next base: position 246,826 of record CACKJD010000002.1, on the reverse strand, counting down.
TACAATAAGTGATTTATTTGATAAAGTTATTTCAATAAATAAAGATTATGAACTTAAGAATTTAATTGTTTTTAAAAAAGCATTATATTTTTCAGATAAATATACAGAGTCCAAAATGTTAGAAATTTTAAACCCTTTACTTAACTCTGAAAGTATATGGAAACAGCATGCTTTTTTGTTAATGGGAGATTATTATTTCCATAAAAAACAATATACTAAATCTAAAGAATTTTTTGAAAAAATAACTCAACTAAGTGATGTAAACCCTAAAATAAAATTAGATGTTGAAAGAAGGCTAAACAGAGATTTTAATGAATAGACTTGTTTATATTGGTTTAATTTTTATTTTAAGTTGCTCATTAAACTCTGACTCGGCTTTTTGGTCACAAACAAAAAAAGTTGAGACAGATAAGATTATTACAAAAATACTATTTAAAGACATAAAACCTAACGAAAAAGAATTTAATCCAAAACTAAAGGTAAATTTACCAAGTAAAAATATTCAAAATATTAAATATATTTTTAACAATGATGGATTTACTCGTGAAAATATTACTGGTAATAAATTTTCTAAATATAACTTTTCTAAAATAGAAAATTTCTCGGGATATGAGCCCGAAATTTTAATTGATAATCAAAATTTATTTTATTTTGATAATAAAGGATCAATAATCAAATTTAACAAAGGCTCAAAAATTCAATGGAAGAAGAATTATTACTCAAAATCAGACAAAAAAAATAATCCAATTTTATTTTTAGCTTCAGAGGATAATAATTTATTTATAGCTGATAACAATGCCAATTACTATCTGCTCAATAAAGAAAATGGAAATTTGAAATGGAAAAAAAAACATACCTCCTCATTTAATTCGCAAATAAAAATTAAAGATGGTAAAATTTTTGTTGTGGATATGGAAAATACCCTCAGATGTTTTTCTATAAAAAATGGTGATAATTTATGGTCAGTACCAACTGAATTGACTGTGATCAGTTCACAAAAAAAACAATCAATAATCATAGTTGAAAATATGGTTATATTTTCAAACTCAATTGGCGATTTAACAGCAGTTGATTTAAAAAGTGGCGAAAAAATTTGGCAAACACCAACTCAAATTCTAGGTTTTGCAAAAAATATTACACTAAGAAATTCCGATATAGTTTCCGATGGTAAATTTGTATTTATCTCAAGTAATAAAAACCAATTCGCAGCTTTAGATAGTAAAACTGGAATAATTAAGTGGAAACAAGAGATAAACTCTGAGATTAGACCTGTAGTGATTTCTGATTATATAGTAACTATATCAAATGAGGGGTTGATGATATTATTAAACAAAAATGACGGTAATATAATAAGAATAAATAATATTCTCAAAAACATAAAAAAAAAGAGAAGAAAAAATTACCTTCCAGTAGGTTTCATTATAAGTAACGACAAAGTCTATGTTTCAACTAAAAATGGAAGATTATTTATAATAAACTTTTCCGACAGTACATTTCAAAAAATACTTAAATTAGATAGGGAGAAAATACAAAGACCCATTTTTTTTAATAAAGAACTATATATTGCAAAAGATAATTCAATAATTAGGATTAATTAATGTTTTTAAAATTTTTAGAAAAAGTTGGAAGAAAAAAAGTTGTTTTAGATAGAGGGCCGTCACACCCAAAATTTAATGAAGCAAAACCATGGATGAACAGATATTATTTGATTTTTAGGCATAGACCAAAATGGTTTCCATTTAATATTCTAATACATGAAATGCTCGCAGATGATCATGGTGAAGGGGTGCATAATCACTTATTTCCATTTATAACGATTATTTTAAGAGATGGATATTGGGAAACACTTAAAAGCGGAAGACATTGGAGACCACCAGGTTATATAGGTTTTAGATCAGCAAACACTCATCACAGAGTAGATTTAAAACCTGGAACTAAACCTCTAACACTTTTTATTTCGGGACCCTTCGGACTAAGAAAAGGACCAAGATCCGAATATGGAATTGATTTTAATACTAAAATAAAGTGAGACAAAATTTTTTTAACCTTGTAGTTAATACATCAGGTCAAAGATTATACGAAATTACAGATCAAACAATCGAATGGATTGAAAAAAATAATTTTACAAATGGAATGTTGAATTTAAGTATTCAACATACTAGCGCATCGCTTATAGTGCAAGAAAATGCAGATCCCGATGTGCAAAAAGATTTAATAAATTATTTCGATAAATTAGTGCCTATGGATGATCAACTTTATATTCACTCATCTGAGGGTAAAGATGATATGCCAGCACATATAAAGTCCGCACTAACTAACAATCAAATTTCTTTAAGTATAAAAGAATCAAGATTAATTTTAGGAACTTGGCAAGGTATTTATTTATTTGAACATAGATTAGATAGTCATAAAAGAACTATTGTTCATCATTACATTGGTGACTAATTTTTTTTTATACTTTGAAACGCCTTTAAAGCTTCAGCTCTTGCTTTTTCATGGATAACTATAGGTTTAGGATAATCTTTACCTATAACAGTATTTATGGCTTTCTGATATTTATCCTCCATTTCCCATGGTTTATGAACATATTTTGATGGAACTTTACTAAGTTCAGGAACCCATTTTTTAACATATGTTCCTTCTTTATCAAACTTTTCACCCTGTAATATAGGATTGAAAATTCTAAAATATGGAGCTGCATCTGCACCGCATCCGGCTACCCATTGCCATTGTGCAACATTGTTAGCTTCATTAAAATCTAATAAACAATTTCTAAAATGTTTTTCGCCCTCGACCCAATTTATCCTCAAGTGTTTTACCAAAAATGAACCCACAACCATTCTTATTCTATTATGCATCCAACCTGTTTCATATAATTGTCTCATTCCAGCATCTACAATAGGATAACCGGTCATACCTTGCTTCCAAGCACTCAAAAATTCTTTGTTTTTTACCCAAGGGAATCTATCGAATTCTTTTCTTAGGTTCCCTTTAAGCATTTCTGGAAAATAGTTTATTAAACTATGTGAAAATTCGCGCCACCCGATTTCATTTACATATTTTTTTATACCAATATTTTTTGGTTTTATTTCGTTACATTTTCTCCAAATTAAACTTACGTGTATTTGACCACTTCTTATATATGGAGAAAGTCTGGACGTTCCATTGATACTTGGATAGTCTCTTAATGTACCATAATCTTTTACTTTTTTAGTAATAAAATTTTGGAGTAATTTACCAGCATCATTTTCTGAAGGTGTCCAATATTTTTCAAATTTTTTATACCAATTTTTATTGGGTAGTATTTTTTCAGGTTTCACTTTATTTTTGAATAAGTTTTTAATTTTTTTTAATTTTTTTAAAGATTTATTTTTTAGTGGAACACTTTCGATATAGTAATTTTCAGCATTTCTCCAAAAAGGACTGTAAACCTTGAATGGAGTACCATCATTCTTAGTAATTTCATTATATTCATTGAGAACATTGCCTTTAAAAAATTTGTAATTTATTTTATTTTTTTCCAATTCAGTGATTATTTCTTTATCTTTTTTTAATTCTTGTGGTTCATAAATTTTGTTCCAATAAACTGCGATATCATTTGATTTAAATTTTTTAAAAAAATTAATTTGATTGTCTTCAATAATTTCTAAATTTACATTATTTTTAAGCAGATCCTCATTTAAACTTTTTAAAGACTTAGATATCCACCACTTTTGAGCTTCTCTAATATTATCAAATTCTTTTTTATCATAAATATAAATTGCAGAAACAAATTCATGATTGCTTGTTGCAAAAGATAGCGCGGGGTTATCCTGTAATCTAAAATCATCTCTTATCCAAACTATAGAATTTTTAATCATATTTTTTTAATTTCTGATTACCTATTTTGTACAATTTATTGTATAAATTTTTGTCTGTATCACCTTCACAACCAATTATTAAAATATTAGATTCTTCATTTATTTCTAATTTTTTTTTCACAAGTGGATCATTACAACAAGAGATTACGCTTATTACACCAGGAGTAGAACATTCCCCTGCAATTATTTTTTTGTCACTAAATTTTTTTTTTGCTAACATTGTTAAAGTTTGAGGCACATATTTATCTGATACACTCACACAATTATTTACAGCATTTTTTAAAATTCGCCATGGGACCAAAGATACTTCAGCACAAGACATTCCACCCATAATACTTTGTTTTTGGATATTAACTTTTTTAAGAGACCCAAATCTAATGCTTTTCATCACACAATTTGCATTCTCTGGTTCAATAACAATTATTTTTGGAATTCTTTTAAAATATTTAGCAATCCCACTTATAATTCCTGCCGCCATGCCACCAACCCCAGCTTGAAGAAAAACATGCGTTATGTAATGTTTCGTTTGATTAGAAATTTCTTTGATCATTACCGAATATCCAGCCATTGTTAATTTAGGAACATATTCATAATTCCGCCAGGCAACATCTTGAATAATTTTCCATCCTTTCTTTTTTGATATTTCTTTGCAAACTTTTAAAGATTTTTCATAATTTCCTTTCACCCTAATTACATCAGCTCCGAGTTTTTCCATTTCAATAGCTCTAGTGTTACTCACATTTTCACTAATAAAAATTTTACATTTTGATCCTATTTTTTTTGCTCCCCAAGACACAGATTTCCCATGGTTTCCGGCTGTTGCAGTTGATACTGTTACTTTTTTTTTATTTTTAACAATTTTTTCTACTGCATAAGCCCCACCTAATGCTTTAAAAGATTTTAAACCAAATCTCTTAGACTCATCTTTGTAAAAAATGTTATTTGTACGCAATTTTTTAGATAATATCCTTAGATTAATTAGAGGGGTTTTTTTATATCTTTTCCATTTTGAAATTACTTTATGAGCATCTAATAGATGCTTTTCTGGTAGTACTTTGAGTATCTTTTTCCTGTTAAAATTAAAATTTTTATTAATAGTAAATTCAGAAAATTTAAAATTTAAATATTTTTTTGCCATTTATTTTTTTAAGTTATTTTAAAAATTTTTAAACGTATAGGTGTATTTTATTATAATATTTGTGAAATAATTATTTAATTTTATACTTATTAATGCTAGCTTACCAATTTCAAAGAACTAATTACGGAGGAAATATGAAACACTGTGAAGAAGCCGATGGTTTAATGGCTCCAGACAAAGACACTGATGGATTTGTTTTTAACCATCTAATGCTAAGAATAAAAGATCCCAAAAAAACATTAAATTTCTACTCAAAATTGATGGGAATGAGACTAATTAAAAAATTTGACTTTCCAACAATGAAGTTTTCTCTATATTTTTTAGGCAATCTTACAGATGAGGAAATTGAAAATGTTCCAAAAGATAATTTTGATAGGTCTTCATGGACTTTCACCCAAAAAGGAATGCTCGAGTTTACGCATAATTGGGGATCAGAAAATGATGATAAAGTAAAATTCCATGATGGGAATGCAGAACCAAAAGGTTTTGGACACATATGTTTTTCAGTTCCTGATATATACGCAGCTTGCAAAAAATTCGAGGAAAATGGAGTTGAATTTGTTAAAAAACCAGACGATGGATCCATGAAAGGTTTGGCTTTTATAAAAGATCCAGATGGATATTGGATTGAAATTGTTCAATCAAAAAAAGTTGCAAATATCGTAAAAGAGATGGGAAAAATTTAGCAAGATTTTACAATCTGAAGTTGATTAAAATAATTTTTTTCGTTGCGAATTATTATCAATATAATTGACTTCTTTTTTTAGATCATGTTAAATTTAATTTATAAAATTTATCATTAGATAAATTAAACGTTAAATTTTGAGAGTGCCACTTGAAGCCCTCAAGTTTCCCGCTCTCAACAATTGGAGGAAGAATAGATGAAAATAACTAGACGAGAACTTCTTATTAGCGCTGGATCTTTACTTGCTTACTCACAGTTGGGTTCACTAGCTAATGCTGAAGTTAATATCGCTGCGCAGCCAGGTGATCAAGAAATGATTGCTTCTATGTGCAAAGCTCTATATCCGCATGATAGATTCCCAATGAGTATCTACATGGATGTAGCTGCTGGAGCTATCAAAAAAGGAAATGCAGATACAGGTGCAAAAATTTCCTTTAGAGCTGGTTTAGATGGCTTGAAAATTAATAAGTTCGACAAGATGAACTTTAAAAAACAAACTAAATACCTAAAATCAATAGAGAACACTCCGTTCTTTGGCTTAGTAAGAGGTCACACGGTAGTAGCACTTTATGATCACAAAGAAGTTCACAAAATCTTTGGATACCAAGGTGCAAGCTTTGATAAAGGTGGATACAAAGACGGTGAATACAATGACCTATCATGGTTACCGGAGCCAAGAATTGAGGAGCACCCAGATTTAACTGCTTTTCTAGACGACAGCTCGCCGAAAAAATATGCGTCTTTGAAAATTAAAAAAACATTTTAACTAGGGGAGATATATAAATGAAAATAGACAAAAAAGAAAAAGCTGTTGTCGTTATAGGATCTGGTCCTGGTGGCGCACAAGTAGCTTATCAATTAACTAAACAGGGTATTCCTGTTGTTCTTTTAGAAGCTGGAAGACGTATTATGAAAGAAGAGTACGTAAATGAAGAATGGCCAGCTTTCAGCCAAATGGCTTGGTTAGATAAGAGAACTATGTCAGGTAACGCTAGAATAGTTAAAGACTTTAATGGTTTACCAACATGGTTAGTAAAAGCTGTAGGTGGAACTGCTACACACTGGGCAGGTGCTACTCCACGTTTTCTTGACTATGAGTGGAAAACTAAATCAACATACGGAAGCGTTGACGGTGCAACTCTAATGGACTGGCCGATCGATGGAAAAGAGATGAAGCCTTACTACGTAAAGGCTGAAGATGCTATCGGATCAACACATAGAGGTGGACGTCCTCCATTACCAGCAAACAACAACTATAAAGTTTTTGCTGAAGGAGCAAAAAGAAATGGTTACAAGTTCTATGCAACAGGACCTTACGGTACTAATGCAGCTCCATATGATGGAAGACCAGCATCAATTCAAGATGGTTTTAATTTCCAAGGTGATAAAAATGGTTCAAAATGGAATCCAAACGTAAGTGAAATTCCAAAAGCCCTTGCAACTGGAAAATTAGAACTAAGAACAAACTCTCAAGCTGTTCAGATAACTACTGACAGTTCAGGAAAAGCTGATGGTGTTTTATACATGGATACAAAAACTAAAGCTTTACACAGACAAGAAGCTAAAGTTATTTGTGTTGCTGGTAACTCAATTGAGACACCAAGATTGTTCTTAATGAGTGCTTCATCAAGATTTCCAAATGGTTTAGCTAACAGCTCAGATCAAGTTGGAAGAAACTACATGAGACACTTAACAGGTTCAGTTTATGCTACATTTGATAAGCCAGTTAACTTCTTCAGAGGAGAAACTATGGCTGGATTCTTAGCAGATGAAGTAAAACACAATCCTAAAAGAGGTTTCGTAGGTGGATACTATCTTGAGACATTAGCTTTAGGACCATCATTCTTAGGAGCTTTCTTAGATCCAGGTAAATGGGGTAAGAAATTTGCTGACATGATGGATGGATATCAAAATATGGCTGGTATGTGGATTGTAGGTGAAGATATGCCTCAAGCAAACAACAGAATAACTTTAGGATCAGCAAAAGACGCTTTTGGTCTTCCTGCTCCTAACGTTCACTTTGATGATCACCCAAATGATACTGCAATGAGAAATCATGCGTATGAAAAAGGTGAAGCAATATACAAAGCTGTTGGCGCAACACAAACATACAGAGTTACACCATATCCACACACACACAACCTTGGCTCTATGAGAATGAGTGCTAAGGCAAAAGATGGTGTTGTAGATAAATGGGGCAGATGCCATGATGTGAAAAACCTTTTCGTATCAGATGGTTCTGTCATGACTACAGGTGCAGCATGTAACCCAACATTAACGATTACTGCATTAGCTATCAGACAAGGTGAATATCTTGCTGATCAACTAAAAAAAGGTAACGTTTAATTAACTAATTTAAAGAGGCCCCGTATTCATATATGGGGCCTTTTTTTTATACCTCATTTAAAATTAATCGCTAAACAACTAATAAAAATTTTATATCAATTTATAAAACTAAGTATTAATTTGATTGTAATAAATTTTATATCATGAAAAATATTTTAATTGTTGGTGCAGGAGCAATGGGTTCAGCATTTTCAGTACCATGTGTTGAAAATAATAATAATGTATCACTTATAGGGACCCATCTCGAAGATAGTTTGATTGAAATGATTAAATCTAAAAATAATTTTCATCCAAAATTAAATGTAAGTTTGCCTTCAAAATTAAAAGTAGAAAAAATTGAAAAACTTGATGATTTGATGAAGGAAATACCAGATGTGTTGGTTGTTGGAGTAAGCTCTATCGGAATTGACTGGTTTGTAGATAAAATTGCAGACAAAATTGATAACAAAACCTCTTTGGTAATACTCACCAAAGGTCTCTCAATTGTTAATAAAAAACTCAGCACTATTTCAGATAAGATAAAAAACATATTAAGTGAAAAAGGAATTGAATATACAAATATATCTGCAATTAAAGGCCCTTGTTTAGCAGCTGGTCTAGCTAACAAAATTAGAACAAGCACATTAATTGCAAGCCCTAATATTGATGAAGCCAAAAAATTACAAAAAATAATTTCAACAGATTATTACTCAACAGAAATTTCAGAGGATCTCAATGGAGTTGAATTATCTGGAGCAATTAAAAATATTTATTCTATGATTATCGGAGCCTCAGAGGGATTAAGTAGTTCATCTGCAAAAAGCGAGGTTAAATCTAAATATTTTCATAATACATCCGCTTCATTAATACATAAATCAATTTCTGAAATGGCAAAATTTGTAAAACACTATGGAGGTAAATCAAATACTGTTTATGGATTAGCTGGACTTGGAGATTTGTATGTAAGCGCAATTGGCGGAAGAAATAGTCAAATGGGAAAATACTTAGGCGAGGGATACCTATACAAAGAAGCAAAAAAGAAATTTATGGACGAAGTTACTGTTGAGGGAGCAGAACTTGCAATTGAAGTGGGAAAAAAATTAAAACAAGACTTAAATGAAAAAGATTTTCCTCTTATGTTAAGCATTATTGAATGTATTTGTGAAAATAAAAAATTAGAAATCAGTTGGTAATATTTTAATTAATCTTTAATCATGACAATTAAATTATTAATAGTTGAAGGAAACCTACAAGAGGAAAATCAAAATTTTAAAAACGCTGGCATTCAAACACATACAGAAAGTTTAAAAGATAGTCTTGGTTACATTACCAAAGATCTCGACATAGATGTTGTTAATCCATCTGCTGATCCTAAAATTTTTGAAAATATTGGAAATTTAGAAAAATATGATGGGACAGTGTGGGGTGGCAGTAGTTTAAATATTTACAATAATACGGATGAAATTAAGAGACAAATTATGTTTATGAAAGAATGTCAAAAAAAAATAAAAAAGATTTTAGCAATTTGCTGGGGCATGCAAGTTGCTGTGGTTGCAGCAGGGGGAGAGGTTAAAAAATCATCTAACGGATCTCATATAGGTATTGCTTTTGATATTGAATTAAATCCTAATGGCCAAAGACATCCTATTTATAAAGGAAAAAAAAATAAATTTTGTTCTCCAGCTTTTAATTTTGATGAAGTGGTTACCTTACCAAAAGATGCAATTCTATTAGCTTCAAATAATATCAATAAAATTTCAAGCATATCTTTTAATCATGAAAAAAGTGAAATATGGGGAATTCAATATCATCCAGAGATTAAATATGAAAAAATGATAGAATTAATTAAATTTAGAAAAGATAGATTAATAAATCAAAGAAAAGCTTTTAAATCATATGATGAAATCGATCATCATATAAGTTTGATAAAAAATGAATTATCAAAATCTGAAATAAATCATAGAATGATAGAATTAAAGAACTGGCTAGGTAGTATAAATGGAAATTAAATCTAAAAATGACATCATAGATTATTTTGCATCAGGCATTAAACAAGATGAATTAATAGGTGTTGAGAATGAGCAGTTTTTATTCAACATTAAAACAAACAAAAGAGCTGAATATGAAAATATTAAAAAATTATTACAAATTTTTATAACAAAATTTGGCTGGCAAGAAATTAAGGAAAATGAAAATTTAATAGGGCTAAAATTTAATGGTAAATCAATATCGCTAGAGCCAGGAAATCAAATTGAGTTATCAGGAGACAAATTAAAAAATATTCATGAAGTTTGTGTAGAGTTACACAATTTTCAAAAAGAATTAGACTTAGCTTGTTTTGATACTAATTTAACAAACATGGCAACAGGGTACGATCCTGTGACTAAATTAAAGGATGCACCCAATAATCCTAAAGAAAGATACAAAATAATGACAAACGAAATGCCAAAAGGTGGCGAGCTAAGTTTAAATATGATGTATCAAACATCTGGAACGCAAGTAAATATGGACTATAGCTCTGAAGAAGATTTTAAAAAAAAATTTAAGTTGATGTGTTACTTAACACCTTTAGCAATTGGCATATTTGCTAATTCAGCCGTATATGAGAACAGAGCAAGTGGTTATTTATCTTATCGTGCAAAAGTCTGGCAAAATACCGCAAGAGCAGGTCTACCGAAAATATTTTTAGAAAACATGGATTTTGAAAAATATGCAGATTTCATTATTAAATTTCCCCTATTATTTATTGAAAAAAATAACTCTTACCATTATGGGGGCGACCAAACATTCAAAGACTTTATGGAGGGAAATTTACAATCTAACAAATCTATACCAACTGATAAAGATCTTGGACTTCATTTAAGTACAATATTTACCGAGGTAAGATTAAAAAAATATTTAGAGGTTAGATCAATAGATGAGTGCGAATGGGATTGTCATTGCGCAGGGCCGGCATTTTATACCGGTTTAATTTACGGGAATTTAGAGGAGTCTTTAGATGTGATAAAAAAATGGGACCAAAGTGAAATTTTAAATGCATATTATGACTCACCAAAAAAAGGTTTAAATACACTAATAAATAATAAAACCATTTTAGAATGGGGTAAGATTTTCCTAGATCTTTCAAAAGATGGTTTAAAAAGAAGAAAATACATAAATAGTAATAATCAAGATGAGACAGTTTTTTTAAAAAATGTTGAAAATATACTAAATGAAAAAAAAACTAGAGCAGAAAAAGTATTGGAAAAATTATAAATATGGCAGGAAAAATATTAGCAATACAAGGTAACTCTTTTAAAAATCTCAACATTATCACAGACACAACATATCTTTTAGCTCTAGAGGCACAAAGAAGAAATTATAAGATTTACTGGTATGAGACAAAAGATATAAATTTTATAAATTCTAAATTGATTGCCGAGGTGTGTCATATTAAATTTTTAGAAAATAATAAAACTTACTTTAAAATTATATCAAAAAAGAAGTTTGAATTAAAAAAATCAAAAGTTATTTTTATAAGGCAAAATCCACCTTTCAATATGGATTATGTAACTTCTACATTATTCTTAGATACTATAAAAGATAGCGTAAAGATAGTTAATGACCCAACCTCTATCAGGAATATATCTGAAAAATTATTTTCAATTAATTTTAAAAAACTTATGCCACCAACAATTTTCACTAAAAATTTAGATGAGATTAGAAAATTTATAAAAATTAACAAAAAAATTGTATTAAAGCCTATACATGGGTATGCAGGAAAAGACATAATTTATATTAACAGCACAACAAATGTAAAAAAAATTAGACAATATTTAAAAAAAATTGGTCATGTTATGGCCCAAAAATATTTACCAGGAATTAAATATGGTGATAAAAGAGTGTTTATAATTAACGGCAAGGTTAAAGGTGCAATAAGCCGTGTGCCTTCATCAAATTCAATTTTATCAAATTTATCCCAAGGAGGCAAAGCTGTAAAAACTACTCTTAGCCATAAAGAGATTAAAGTTTCAAATCAAGTAGCTAAAGTGTTAAAAAAAAATGGAATATTCTTTGCAGGTATAGATCTAGTTTCTGGATATCTAATTGGTGATATAAATGTAACATCACCAACAGGGCTTCCTCAATTTAAAGAATTAACAGGAGTAAATCTTGCAAAAAATTATTGGGACGAGCTAGAAAAATTAAAATAAACCTTCTACCTGACCTTTTTTATTTAATTTAATTTTGTCTGCAGCAGGGATTTTCGGCAAGCCTGGCATAGTCATAATTGATCCACATATCACAACAATAAATTCTGCTCCAGAGGATAATCTTACGTCTCTAATTGGTATTTCATGATTTGTTGGTGCACCTTTTAATTTTGGATTAGTAGAAAAACTATATTGAGTTTTTGCTACACAAACTGGAAAATTTTTGAACCCATTCTTCTCAAATGTTTTTAATTTTTGTTTAATCTCTTCAGTTGCTGTAATTTTATCAGCTCTATATATTTCTTTTGCAATAATCTCAATTTTTTCCCATAAACTTTTACTATCGTTATACAAGAATTTAAATTTTTGTTTTTTTAAATCATTACAAACTCGTACAACTTTTTTTGCTAAATCAACTGTTCCTGCTCCACCTTCTGCCCAATGTTTACAATTACTAACTTCAACATTTAAATTTTTACAAAAATTAATTATTGTTTGTATTTCTTTTTTAGTATCTAAAACAAAATGATTAATCGCAACTATTGGCTCTATGCCAAATTTTTTAATATTATTTATATGCCTATCTAAATTTGATAATCCTTCTTTTAAAGCATCAATATTCTCAGTTTTTAAATTTTCTTTTTCCACACCACCATGCATTTTTAAAGCACGAACTGTGGCAACTATAATAACACAACTTGGTTTTATATTTGCTTTTCTACATTTTATATCCAAAAATTTTTCAGCGCCAAGGTCAGCACCAAAGCCTGCCTCCGTTACTACGTATTTAGATAACTTTAAAGCTGACTTTGTTGCAATTACTGAATTACATCCGTGAGCAATGTTAGCAAACGGTCCTCCATGAATTATAGCTGGGTTATGCTCTAAACTTTGAGTAACATTTGGCCTAATTGCTTCTTTCAGAAGGACTGTCATTGGACCTTGAGCATTTAGGTCTTTTGCATAGACTGGCTTATTATTTTTATCATAAGCAATTGTGATGTTTCCAATTCTTTTTTCTAAATCAGACAAATCATTAGATAAACAAAAAATTGCCATTACCTCAGATGCTACTGTAATATCAAAACCATCCTCTCTAACAAAATCCTTTGCTACTCCTTTAGTATTTATATCTATAAATCTTAAAGCCCGATCGTTCATATCTACAACTCTTTTCCAAACAATTTTATTTTCATCAATGTTAAGTTTATTTCCCCAATAAATATGATTATCGATTAAAGCTGACAGAAGATTATGTGCTGATGTAATAGCATGAAAGTCACCAGTGAAGTGAAGATTGATTTGTTCCATAGGAACTACCTGTGCATTACCACCTCCCGCCGCACCTCCCTTCATTCCGAAAGAAGGGCCAAGACTAGGCTCTCTCAAACAAACAATAGATTTTTTTCCAATTTTATTTAATCCATCATTTAGACCAACAGATGTTGTAGTTTTACCTTCCCCAGCTGGGGTTGGTGTTATTGCTGTTACAAGAATAAGATGACCATCTTTTTTATTTTTAAGTTTATCCAAGAATTCAAAATTTATTTTAGCTATGTGTCTTCCCATGGGACTAAAAGCTTTTGGGTTATCTGGAACATTTATCTTTTTTAAAATTTTTGAGATTGGTTTTAGTTTACAACCTCTTGCAATCTCAATATCAGATTTAAATTTTTTCATTACTCGAGTTTTTAAGGGTGTTTATACTTTATTTGTCTACTTTAAAAGAAATATTTATAATGGACATTTAATTACATAATACATATCTTAAGTGATGAAAAAAAATTTCCGTTTTTTCGATAATAGACAAAAATATCTACTTTTTGTTACCACTACTAATGAAAAAAATAAAATTGCTGATGCTTTAAGACCGATTGTTCAAAATTTAAAACCTAAAAGTCCTGCATTAAAAATTTTTGATGCTGGTATGGGAGACGGGTCTTTGCTAATGAATGTAATGAGACAATGTCATCAAAAAATGCCAAACATACCTTTACTAGTTTCAACAAAAGAAATTAGTATGGAAGATGTTAGACTTGGTTTAGAAAAACTTCCAGATAGGTTTGCTGAACATAAAAATACTGTTTTTGTAATATCAAATTTAAATTATGTTGAATCTACCTCTTTAAAATCTAGAAATATTAAAAAACAAAAAAAAATGAATTGGAAAGTTGTAAAACTTAAAGGAAATTCATCTTTAGATTTTTCAAATCAATTAAGAAAACTTAATCAAGAATTTTTAGCAAAAAAATGGCAAGTTGAAACAAATCCTAAAACTGGTACATCAACTTACAAAGAACCATCAGTAATAGTAATTTACAGAAAAGATCAAGAATTTGTTCTTAAAAATGTAATCCCACAAAAAAATAATGGCAAAACTGATTATGATCTAATTATTGCATCACAACCTTATCGATCGAGAGTTTCTGCTGAAAAAAAAGTAAAATATGTGATTGATCCAATGTTAAGATCTTTAGCTAAAAAAGGAAAATTAGTTGTAGTGCACGCATGCGGCGGAGATCCAGGCAATAAGATAATTAAAAAGTTGTGGCCGAAAGAAAACCCATTCCCTTACCTGTATTCTTCAATTGAAAAATATATAAAATCTAATACAGAAAAACCATTTTTAAAAACTTTGAAATTTCATAAGGTAAAAAAAATTAGTTATGTTTTAAGAGCTCTTCCAAATGAAATAAAAGGTGGTATTGCTACTTCTTTAATTTTTTCAGCTTGGAATGCAGCAGTATATGTTAATCAAATGACAGATGAACAAATTTTTAAAGTGCAAAGATCTAAAAATTATCAAAAAATAGTTCAACAAGTGGTTAATAAATATAAAGGCTTATATTTTAAAAATGAATTATTCGTCATAGAAAAAAGATAATCAATTAACTTTTTAAAGTTTTAGAGACATGTAACATGAGTTTGGGTCGTCAACGTAATGGCTAAAAGGTTTACATTCTGTAAAACCTAAATTTTTAAATAATTTACGAGCTGGTAGAAAAAATTCACCTGACCCCGTTTCAACACTAATTTTTTGAATATTTAATTTTCGAGATTTATCAATTAGAACTTTAATAATTTTATTTCCATAACCCTTTTTTCTAAAAGAATCTGAAACACGAATTGATTTGAATTCACCATGCTTAGGATCTAAAAATTTTAAAGCTCCACACCCAATTAACTCATCGTTTTCATATATACTCCAAAACTTAATACTCTTGTTTTGCAAACCCTGAATGTCTAGTACGTGGGTACTTCCTTCAGGTGAAACGGATCTTAATTCGATAAAGTGTTTTTTTAAAAGTTTATTAACTTCAGGATTATCAAAATTACCTTCAATAGTTTTCATATCAATTGAATATCTATATAGAAAATTTAATTTATCAAATAAAAACTAATCTAATATTTCTTGCAGAGGCCTTATTTCTCCAATTTTAAAAATAATGGCATCTTTTTTTTGAAAACCAAAATTTTCTGCATTATTTTTAAAACGAACAGGAGGTTCCATAATAGGTTCTAAAGAAAGCACAAAAGTACCCCAATGAGTTCCTATTACTTTTTTGCTTTTAAGATCTTTTGCAACCTGTAAAGCCTCTTCTGGATTTGTGTGGTAAATAGATTTTTCAAACATCGGTCTAAAGTCGTATGCACCTATATTAATCATCGTAAGATCGACTGGACCAAATTTTTCACCAAGTTTTTTATATATTTGTCCATACCCCGTATCACATGCAAACAGTATTTTTTTATTTTTATATTCTATTAAAAAATTTCCCCAAAGTGTTTTATTAGTATCTGTCAAACTTCTTTTTGACCAATGAACAGCTGGTAGCAATGTTATTTTTAAATCATTTACTTGAATTGTTTGAAACCAATCGAGCTCATTAACTTTTTTATAATTGTATTTGGTAAAATACTTTCCCAACTTAAGAGGCACAATAACATTTGCATCTTTATAAGGAAACTTTCTGATTGTTGCTGTATCTTGATGGTCATAGTGGTTATGCGTAAGTAAAAATAAATCCACTTTAGGAATTTCTTTTAAACTTAAAGCTGGATCAACATATCTTTTTGGGCCAAATATTAATGGTCCCGCATTTTTAGAAAAAACTGGATCAGTAATAATAGTTGTATTTCCAAGTTTTATTAAAAAAGTAGCATGACCAATCCACCCAATGTAATCTTTATCTTTATATAGTTCTAAATTTTTTAAAACTTCATTTTTATTTAAAACATGGCTTTTTGGTACGGTCATATCTAATTTTTTTTTCTCTTTATTAAACGTACTCCAAGACCATTTTACTTTTCCAGAACGTTCTGGCGAGCCCTCAGGATTTTTAAATGTTCCGTTAGACTGATGATGTGAAGGTTTATTATCCATTGCAATAGTGTTTGTAATGATAATTAAAAATAAAATGAATAAAAATTTTTTCATTTATTTTCAATTATAGTTAAGTGTCCCATTTTCCTTTTAGGTTTAATTTGTTTTTTTAAATAATCAAAAAAAAATTCTTTTTCAGTATATTTTTTATTTCTGTAATTATTTATTTCATCACCAATAATATTTATCATTTTTGCATTGCATATTTTTTCTAGTTTAATTTTTTCTAATCCACAAACAGCCCTGATATGATTTTCAAATTGACTAATATTATAGGCATTTATAGTTAAATGACCTGAATTATGAACTCTTGGTGCAATTTCATTTACATATAAATTTTGATCTTTATCTATAAAAAATTCAATACATAAAGTTCCAACATACTGAAGTTCTTCAGAAATAAGTTTAGCCCATTCTTGAGATTTTTTAAAATGAGACAAATTAATTTGGGCTGGAATGGTTGAATATTTTAAAATTTGTTCTTCATGTAAGTTTTCTATTGGTTCATATATTTCGTAATTATCTTTAGAAAATCTTGTAATTATTACAGAAATTTCTTTTTCTAGATTTACTAATTTTTCTAGTACAAATTCTCTATCAAAGATAATTTTATGATTATCTAAATCTTCCAAATTATTTAATTTATATTGGCCCTTACCATCGTACCCAAGTGTAGAAGTTTTTAGTATTCCAGGTAATAAATTTTTATTTTTTTTTATATCACTTTCATTAACGATTCTTTCAAATTCTGTAGTTTTTATATTTTTATTAGTTAGAAAATTTTTTTCTGAGTATCTGTGTTGAACAATTTTGTTAACTTCTGGATTAGGATCTACTTTTTTAACTTTGTTTAATTTTGACAACACATCATAAGGAATATTTTCAAATTCATAGGTTATTTTATCTACCATTGAAGTAAACTTTGTCAAATTTTCCTCATTGTCATACTTAGAATAAATAAAATGATCTGCAAAATGTTTGGCTGGCGAGTCTTCATCGTCGCTAATCACTACTGTGTTTATTTTTATATTTTTTGCTGCCACGCAAAGCAAAGATCCAAGTTGGCCTCCACCAATTATACCTAAAGAAATTTTACTCATTCTATTTAGGTTTTTTTTTTACTGATTTTGATTGTTTCAATCTAAACTTTAATAATGAATTTTTAACTTTTTTATTTTGAAGTCCAATAATTGATGCAGCATAAAGTCCAGCATTTATCGCGCCATCTTTACCGATTGCAACTGTACCAACTGGGATACCTTTTGGCATCTGCACTATTGATAAAAGACTGTCCATACCTTTTAATTTTTTAGACTCAATAGGAACTCCAATAACTGGAATGCTAGTCAAAGATGCAATCATGCCAGGAAGATGTGCTGAACCACCGGCTCCAGCAATAATCACAGAGTAGTTATTTCTCTCAGCATTTTTTGCAAATTCAAACATTCTTTTTGGAGTTCTGTGTGCTGAAACTATTTTAACATCAGATTTTATTCCAAAGCTTTGAAGAACTTGTTTTGAATACTTCATAGTAGAGTAATCAGATTGACTACCCATTATAATTGCTACTTTATTTAATTTTTTATTACTCATTTATCTTTTAATACCAAAAAATTATCTACTAATATATAACTATTGTTATGAATTTCAAAATTGACAATTTACAATACTGCAAATGGGAAAGATCTGTTTTTGAGATTAATAGAGAAGCTAATTTAGATGCAGTACATGTAACGGTTGTTTATCATGAAGATTTTGATGAATTTAAAAAGAGACTTTTAGAGTGGAAAGAAAATTTTGAGGAAAACAAAGATTTAATTTTTTTAGGTAAAAACTTCAAAGATATTGAGAAAGCAAAAAATGAAAATAAAACAGCAATTTTTTTTGGTTTTCAAAACTGTTCGCCAATTGAGGATGATATAAATTTAATTGAAAAGATTTATGAGCATGGGTGCAGATTTATGCAGCTCACTTATAATAATCAATCTTTATTAGCCTCAGGATGTTATGAAAAAAATGATGGAGGTGTTACTAATTTTGGAAGAGAAGCAATTAAAGAAATGAATAGATTAGGAATTGTTGTTGATATGTCTCACTCAGGAGAAAAAAGTACTTACGATGCAATTGACTTAAGCCAAAAACCTATTGCAATTACTCACGCTAATCCATCTTTTTGGCATCAAACTAAAAGAAGTAAGTCTGATGATCTTCTTAAAACATTATCAAAAAGTGGAGGTATGCTAGGTCTATCACTTTATCCACATCATTTAAAAGATGGAACAAATTGTTCACTAGATAGTTTTTGCGAAATGGTAGCAAGATTAGTCGATGTCATGGGGATTAAAAATATTGGTATTGGCTCAGATCTTTGTCTAAATCAGCCTGATAGTGTTGTTGAGTGGATGAGAAATGGAACATGGACAAAGTCAAAAAATTTAGGAGAGGGGTCAAAAAACAATCAAGGATTTCCTGATCAACCTGAATGGTTTAAAGATGCGAGAGGATTTAATAATATTGAAAATGGACTTAAAAAAGTTGGTTTCGATAACAATGATATTAATGCAATATTAGGCAACAATTGGTTTAATTTTTATAAAGAAATATAAAATGCAAATTGAATTAAGAGATCCAAAAAAAATTATGAAACTCTCAAGATTGGGTTCATTCCATCAATCAAAATTATCATTTTTAAGATCTTTCTTAAGAGAATTTAAAGACTGGGATTATAAAAGAGACATGTTTGATTTAGATGAAAATGGACATGGCGTTGCTGTCTATTCTTTTAAGAAAAAAAATAGAAATTATTCATTAATTTGTTTTTCAAATAAAATTGATGATCATGAAAGATCAGATAGGGTTATTGCTACTAAATGGGATGCAAGCTTTACACTCTTTGATGGTGTGCCTACCAAAAAAGATATTGATAGATTAAAACAAAATGTACCAAAACAAGAAATAGGTAGAATGACTTATAAAGAACTTACTTTATCAAGAGCCAATAAATCATTAAGAGCTTTTAATTATGTAGTCGATTGTTTATCAAATGGAAAACAACCAGATAAAAGCACAATAGGCAAAATTGGATACCTTTACAGAACTACTGCAGTATATGGCTCAGGAAAATTTGGTTTAGCAGACAGATTTAGAATTAAAGATAGGCCAGAAATAGTTGGTCCTTTTAGATTAGAAATGATGTTAGTTTATTTTGTAAGACAATTTACTTTTGATCAAGTTAATCATATTGCAAAATCAAAGAGCCCTAAGTCAGCAGTCGAATTGGATAAAAATATATGTAGAAGTTTGGGCATAGGCAATTCCACAGGTTTAGGTATGGCACCATTTATAATAAATCATCCAACTTTATTAAATAATTGGATAACTGCGAGGGAAGTTGCATTAAAAAAGATTAGAGAATTAAAAAGAATTAATGTTAAAGATTATAGCTATTTTTTAGATTGTTTAAAAAAGTCTCTAAAGAATATTTTTTCTTGGGAAACAGATAGTGATTATCAAAAAAAAAAGATACAAAATTTAAAAGATGATTTAAAAAAAGTAATAGATTTCTTAGATACAAATTATTCTGAAAAAAAGGATTATTTTTTCAATGAATTTTATTTATGGGCTGAGGAAAACTTAAGTGAAGAGGGCATTGAATATATAGTTTCAATGTTAATGGAACCTTTTGATGACATAATCGAACCTCTAATTGCAACAATGAGCTCAAATGAGGATAAATATTTTAATATCCCAACTCATAAAACTGTTAGAGATTTATTAAATATTTTAGAAAAATATTATGGAAATTTAATAAAGATCGATTTTAAAAAAAATGAAAATAACCAAAATTTTTGGTTTATTTCTCAAAATAAAGAAGAACCAAGAATTGCAAATAGATTTGAAGAACAAGGTTCTGAATTAGAACAACCGCTTGCAATAGCAAGAGATATAAATCAATTATATTTTAGAGCTACTAATTTTAAACAAAGTTTGCCAGTAAGTAGATTTTTGTTAGATAATAATGATTTAAGACATGTTGTCAGAAGAGCTTTCCTTATTGAAAAATTCCCATATTCAGAAATACAAGATAATACAATCGGGCATAAATTAATTCCAATTGACATGCTTAGACTTAAATTATCTTTCTTTGGCGCTTGTAAATTTGACCCAAGATCAGACAAGTGGTTAAGGATTTGCATGTTTCAAGGAGCACCTTTGCCTGAGGATTTAAATAATTTTAAAGATAATTGGATTTATAATTCTTTAAACTAATGAGATCATTAAGCGAAATTGATACAATATCTAAAAGAGCTTCTAAAGGCATGGGTTTTTCATGGGGAATCTCAGAAGAAATTGGAAAATCTATAAAACTGATGGAAATGTTCGGACTACCAGGTTTAAAAAATCTTAATAACTACTTTAAAGTTATCAAAAGAAGCCAGTTCCAGAATATTAGCTTGATTACAGAGACAAATATTTCAAACAAAATTCCTTACTGTCCTTTAATCACAGGTATAAACTTTATGGATCAAATTCATTCTTTGGAAAAATACAATAAAATAATTTTTAACAATATGGCTTATCCAATATTACTGATACCATTTATTTCAAGATCTTCAGAAATAATTGGAAAAAGGTTAAGCCTTAAAGTTGAGAATGAAACTTTTTTACTTAATTTTAATCAGTCCATACTTTTAAAAAGTAATTTAAGTAATTTAAAAGACAAAGTTGAAATATTAGAAATAGAATTTTTAAAAAACGAAAATACTTTTGATGAAAAAGATTGGGAAGAGTTATATAAAATATCTGAAGAAACTTTCGTCAAAGAAAATGAAAGCTTAAAAAATACTGCTGCTGGAGCTGGTTTGACAGATAATGACTAAAGAAAACTCAAACATTGATTATACTGAAGAGTCATTAGACGATTTATGTGAGGAATGTAAAAAAAATGACGAAAGTGTTACCCATAATTTAATATTTACAGGATTTAAAATTTGTAAATCTTGTAGAGTGTCTAAAACAATATTTCCAATTTAAGTTACATTACTTATTGGCAACGTATCCATTCTACTCATAACAAAAGACACTGATAATATAGCTAGTATTAAAAATGACAAAAATATAATTCCAAAAGATTTAAAATTGGATTTTAATTGTAACACCTCTCTTGTTGAAATTATAAGGGATGCGAAAATCCATAGTTGAGTAAGAAATATAACTGGCATTACCATAGTTGGCGTAATAGCGAAAAATCTTAATAGGCCAGGGGCATGAGCAAAACCTACCGCTATAAGTATTTTTTTAAATGGAACCTTAGTATCTTTGTCTGGAAATAGTTTTACTCCAATTACAAATATAAATATTGCCCAAACGAACCAGGTAAAAATAGCAGTAATCGCGGATAAACCGATCGATGTTTTGTAAAATGTATTTGCTGCAATAGCTCCAGCTACCCCATCTAAAACCATAACAAGAGCCGAAAAATATATTGCTGCCTCACCAAAACTCTTACTTTCTCTATAAAGATTTTTATCGAGCTTAATTGATCTAAATACGATGCTTAAAAATTGTGCAAACATTACTTTTTATTTTTTTTTTCAATTAATGAAACTATTAAAGGAAATATTAACAAAATAATAGCAATAATGATACTTGCGATTATTATGACAATTTTTGTCATATAAAAACAGATAAATTATAAAAATCTACTTCGCAACTTCCCTAGTGTTTGGATTATAAGACTCTGTAAAAGGAATATCCACAACAACTGCATCAACAGGATTACTTCCTTTTTCACAATATTTTTTAGGTAAGTGAACTTTAAATTTATCACCCACATTACCTTTAGGAAATCCATTTTTGTTAATCGTTCCATCAAATGGAACATAACCCATTGCAATATTTGTACCTTTTTCTGGATGATACCAAGGAGATGTAACAAAACCGATTGGATTTTTTCCATCTTTTGATATTAGCCAAAAATCTGGGGCATATTCTTCAATTGGTTTTCCACCTAGTTCCATACCAACTAATTGAAGTTTGTAAGGTTTTTGTCCATTTAATAATTCTTTTTTCATATTTTCTAGTGCTTCTTTACCAATGTAATCTCCTTTTTTAGCCCATTCACCTTTTCCTGATAATGAAACTTGATAGCCTAAATTACATTGAAATGGATTATGTTCATTGTCCATATCCTGACCCCAAGATAAAATTCCAGCTTGAATTCTTCTGTGATGCGCAGGAGCGATAACCATTAATTTATGTTTTTTACCTGCTTTTAAAACTGCATTCCACATATCTTCTGCGTAAAGTGTTGCGTTTCTTAAATATATTTCATAACCCGCTTCACCAGAAAAACCAGATTGAGAAATTACACAACTTCTTCCACCAACTTTTGCTTCAGCTAATCCATAATAAGGCATATTATCTAAATCAACTTGCTTACCAATTAAGTCGTTCATCAAAGCTTTTGATTTTGGACCTTGAATTTGCACAGGACATGCATCTATTTCATCTATTTCAACATTAAATCTTTTATCTGCATTTACTCCTTGTAGATATAAGCCTATATCACTGTCTGACAAACTAAACCAAAACTCATCTTGTGAAATTCTTAATAAAATTGGATCATTAAGAACTCCACCTTTATAATTACAAAGAATTACATATCTAGCTCTCATCGGTGAAATTCGAGTTGCATCTCTTGTAATTACATAGTCAGTAAATTTTTCTGCATCAGGACCTTTAACTCTAATTTGTCTCTCAACAGCAACATTCCACATTGTAACGTGATTTTTAATAGCCTTATACTCAACCATCGCTCCACCTTTTTCAGGTTTTACATATCCACGTGGGTGATAAATTCTGTTATAAACTGTTGCTCTCCAACATCCTGCCTTCATTGATAAGTGCCAGTACGGAGATTTTCTAACTCTTGTTGACATTAACAATTCTACTTTTGTTGGACCGCTTTGTCTTAAGTTATATGGAACGTGTCTGTCTGATTGATCTACTTTTGTAGTATGTGATACTTTTGAATAATCGACTTTTTCAATAATTCTGCTTGGTGATAATTTTCCGTTGGACTTTTTTTTTGTTTTTTTTCTTTTTTTAGGCATAGTTATTTTCCTTTAGCCAGTTGTTGGTTTCCTTAAGCCCACCAAACGTGTAGATATGAAAATGTTTCGTATGCTCTTTAATTTTATCTACTAGATCATTTGGGTCTTTTGGTTTTAATAAATCAATTGCCCTACTAAAATTGGATTTAATAAAATTTATAGAATTTTTTGCACCTACAATATTTGCAAACTTAATTAAGCTTGATATTTTCATAGGTCCAGTAATTCCAACATGAACTGGGACAGACTGTTTAGAAATAAATTCAATAATTGGTTCAGACTGCATTAACCATTGGGTTACAATGTAATCAGCGTAAGGCTTTTTATCAATCATTGCTTTTTCTAACACTTCGTCGGATATATCAGGACTCCCCTCTGGATGTCCAGCAATTCCTATCTTCATTTTCTCAAAATAACCAGTCTCTAAAAGCTGGAAAGAACTATCGAATTTTCCCATGGGCTCTCTGCCGCCACCAATTACAAGGGCTTGCTTTACCCCACCATCTTTACACATTGTTACATATTCTTTTAGTTGTGCTTCATTCGCCATTGATCTAGCTGGAAAATGAGGGACAGGGTTGAAACCCTTTTTAACTAAGTTGACTGCTTGTTGAGCTGTCTCTTTAAAATCGCCACCAGGTAGCATTGTAATGTAGACGTCTTTTAAAGCTGGCAGAGTATCTAGATTTGTTTTTGGTCCAATTTCTATAGAAAAATTCATTCGAGGATCATTATTTATTTTGAATTATCTGTCTATATAAATATTGACGTCATAAAGTGAGATTTAGTGGTCTCTATTTATATCTACAAATGTTGAAATTTATCTATTATATAAGTCTTAAATTTGCTTATGAAAATAATACTAATAATGGGTCTTCCTGGAGCTGGGAAAACAACCTTGGCCAATGAATTAGCCCCCATGTTAAAAGCCAAAAGGCTTAATGCAGATGAAGTTAGGAAGGCCGCAAATGACTGGGACTTTTCACCAGAGGGAAGAACTAGACAAGCAAAAAGAATGGCAGACTTTGCTTTAAAGTTAAAAGAGGAGGGTTATTTCGTTATTGCAGACTTTATTTGTCCAACACCAAAGGCAAGAAGTTTGTTCCCTGCAGATTATACAGTTTGGGTTGACACTATTCAAAAAGGTAGATTTGAAGACACTAATCAGATGTTCGTAAAACCTGAAAAATATGACTTTCATGTAACTTCTCAGGATGCTAAAAATTGGGCGCCAAAAATACTTGAGGACTTAAAAAAATAAATTAAATTTATAATGAATTTAAAGTCTTTTAATTTAAATTATAGAGATTAAGTTAATATCTTTATAATTTTATGAGACTGTTAAACAAAATTATCTTTACATTCTTTTTATTATTTTCCACTTTTTCATTTGCGGAAATATCTTTTGTTCAAAGAGTTTTAGTGGAAAAATCAGGTACTGCAGGAGTTGATAATGATGGTTTTTTTGGAAATGGAGTTGCTTTTAACGACGACGGGTCTAAAATGTTTGTGGTGTTTAATGCATCAAACACTCAAACTTATTCGCATGTCAGTGAGTATAATTTAAGCATTCCTTTTGATATCTCGACGAGTATATTTGCTGGTGATAACGAAAAATGTCGTTTGAACACTAATGATACTACAACCGGTCCAATTAATAGAGTTTATGGTCTTAAATTTTCTAGTGATGGAAGGAAGTTATTTGTAGGCCGAGGTGCACTGTCCGATGGAGCAGATCATGATAGAGTATTTGGTTTTGAACTTAGTTCACCTTTCGATGTTTCGACGTGCTCTTTTTCTGATAATCAAACTTCAGGTTTAGACTCAGACGCTTTACAAAATGGTAGCAATGCAGGAGATATTACTGCTCTAGGGGATGACAAAGTAACTCTTCAAGGTTTTGACATTAGCAAAGATGGTACAAAATTATTTGCTATTTTTCACAGCAGACTAGCTGTGGATAAAGGTGCAAATACTAGATTATTAGAGTATACAATGTCTACTGCGTTCGATTTAACAACTATATCACTCGTAACAAGTGGAGGAATTGAATTAGAGGATGAAACTAAAAACCCTAACGGTTTGGTATTTAGTCCAGATGGAACAAGACTCTGGACTCTTGATCACCAAAACGACTCAGCAGATGTTACTCAAATTTCACTTAATGTAGCTTACTCAACAAATTCATTTACTATTGATGGCACAGTAGACATAGAAGATTTAAATGGGTTTGACTCGTTTGATGAGCCTAGGGGTATTGCTTTTAGTACTTCTGGTTTAAAAATGTATGTTGGAACCGATCAAAATAATCCTGGAGATGATGGTGGAGAGCATATGAACGAAATTGATTTAATTTGTCCTTTTAATATTGTCTCAGGTGCAACCTGTAAATCTTATACTTCAAAAGGCAGAACAGGTGTAGCAGAGGCACAAGCTGAACTAGCTAAAAGAACAATAACACTCTCAACTAATTCGGCTCTAAATAGATTAAAATGGATTAGAAGAAATAAAGATAAAGACAATTTATCCAATCAGAATATTAAAATAAATTTTTCTAACAGTTTACTTTCGTCTTTAAAGCAATTACCAATTTCTTCATTTAAAAAAGTATCAACAAATCAAAAAAAAAATAATTCTGATAAAAAATATTTTCATTGGACAGAGGGAAGTGTTTCAATTGGAAGAACAGGTGATACCAAAATTTCTACACCTAAAAAATTTGAAGTAAGTTCATTATCCTTCGGTTTTGATAAACTTACAGACAAAAAAGGCATACATGGGTATGTATTCAGGTATGGAAATGATCATATAGATTTTGGTAAATTTGGAAGTGAAGTAGACGCAGAAACTCTTAACCTTACTTATTATAGTTCAACACCAATGCAGAACAATAAACAATATATTGATAAAATATTTGGTATTGGAAAAATAAAATCTGATATTTTAACTGTGGTTGATAGTAAAAAATTTACTGCAGATAGAAATGGAAATCAAATATACGGAACATTGAAAATTAAGGATGAAATTAAAAAAAATACTTTTACATTTATTCCTTCAGCTCAATTTGATATCGGTCATACTATATTAGATGGTTATGAAGAAACTGGCCAAGGTAATGGTGCATATATTGTTGATGATCAACATGTTAGAACTAAAAATTTAAGAGCAGCACTCGCTGCAGTGCAAGATTTATCTAATGATAAATATAAAGTTAAAAGACACGGAAAAATTGAATATCAAATTGATATTGATCGGAGCTCAAATTTTAATTATAAACTGTTAGATGCTAAAGAGGTTGTGGGAAGCGAAACTTTACATTCAGGATCCTTACATAATTTAAATGGAGAACTTGGTTTAGATATTGTTTTACCCGATAAATATAGTTTATTTATAATATATGAAAGAAATCAAGCAATTAACTCAGGACATACAGATAACATACATATTGCCTTTGGTTATTTGCCTTATGAGGGTGCTGAATATGCTTTTACAATTAATGGATCAGAAAATCTATTATCAAAGTTAGAATTTAAAAAGAATGTTGATGGATTAAACCTAAGCTTTAATGTTCAAGATGACATGACAAACTTAGGAGATAACAAAGAAGCTAATATAGTGTTAAATAAAGTCTTTTAATTTTAGTTATTAAGAATAAACTCAAACACAAGGATTATATATGAGTTATCAGTGGGATAATAAAAAACCAACGGCGCAAATGCTAGGACGTTGGCAACCATTTCATGATGGTCATTATGCTTTGTTTGAAGAAATCATAAAAAAAACAGGACAAGTTTGCATTCAAATAAGAGATGTGCAAGGTGTTGATGATAATCCTTTTGATTTTGAAACAGTAAAAAAGAAAATAGAAGAAAGATTAAATCCAAAGTTTGAGGGAAGATTTAAAATAATGTTAGTGCCCAATATTACAAATATTTGTTATGGACGTGGGGTTGGATATAAAATTGAGGAAATAGTATTACCAGAGGATATTCAAAAAATATCTGCGACAAATATTAGAAAAAAAATGCGTGAAGATGGAGAACTTGAATAAAATGTCAGTTCTTTTAAAAGATCTAGGAAATGGTATCAAAAGTGTAATTATAAATGATCCTAAAACTTATAATTCACTTTCTTTTAAAACATTAGGATCTTTAATAAAAATATTTAAAAAATTAAATAATGATAATAAAACTCATGTCATTGTAATAAGTGGAAATGGCAAAGGTTTTAGTGCTGGTCATAATTTAAAAGAGGTTAGAGGTTTAAAAGCAAGATCTAAGTACTTAAAATTATTTAATTTATGCTCTAAATTAATGATTGATATAGTTGAATGTAGAAAACCAGTTATTGCAAAAGTTCATGGATCAGCATACGCAGCAGGATGTCAGCTAGCTGCAAGTTGTGACTTAACTTATTGTTCAACAGATTCAAAATTTGCAACACCAGGTGTAAACATAGGTTTATTTTGTAGTACCCCCATGGTTGCAGTAAGTAGAAAAATTAACAGAAAAAGAATGATGAAAATGCTTTTAACAGGTGAGCCAATTAATGCGAAATACGCAAAAGAAATTGGTTTAATAAATGATTACTATCCAAAATCGAAACTAAATAAAAAAGTTTTAGAAGTTGCAAAAGTTATTTCATCTAAATCCAATGCTTCAATTAGAATTGGAAAGAAAGCTTTCTATAAACAATTAGAGATGCCGTTAAAACAAGCTTACACATATACGAGTAAGATGATGACTTTAAACATGATGAAACAAGATGCAAAAGAGGGGATATCTGCGTTTTTAGGAAAAAGATCTCCAAAATGGAAAAATAGATAATGCAGGAGATAGAAACTATTTTAAAAAATTCAAAAACAATTGCAATGATTGGAGTTAGTTCTTTAAAAGAAAAAGAGGATAGAACAAATTTAAAAAGAAAACCTTCAACAATTGTTATGAAGTATATGCAAGAATTTGGGTATAAAGTTATACCAGTCAATCCATTTGCAGTGGGAGAAGTAATTCATGGTGAGAAAGTAGTAGCTAAACTTGGTGATATAAATGAAAAGGTAGATATAGTTAATGTTTTTAGACCATCTAAAGAAACTCCTGGAATAGCAGAGGATGCAGTTAAAATTAACGCTAAAGTTTTATGGTTACAGTACGGAATTAAAAATGACGCAGCAGAGAAAATAGCTAATGATGCAAAAATCAAGTATATTTCAAATCGCTGCATTAAACAGGATTATCAAAATATTTTTCAAAAAGTTAATCCAGTTTTTCCAGCATTAAAAAATTAAACAACCCATAAAATGCTGAGAATATTTTTAGTTTTATTTTTACTTTTTAATACCAACGTTTTTGCAGAAGATTTAAAAAAAGTTTACTTTGGTGGAGGGTGTTTTTGGTGCATGGAAGAATCTTTTGATAAAGCTGAAGGTGTAAAAGATGTAATATCTGGATATTCTGGCGGCACAACAAAAAATCCAACATATAAAGAAGTAACTTACGGAAATACAGGACACTTTGAAGTAGTTGAAATTGTCTATGACAGTAAAATAACTAACTTTAAAAATTTACTAAATGTCTTTTGGAAAAATATAGATCCATTTGATAAAGCTGGTCAATTTTGTGATAAAGGATATAGCTACAGATCAGTTGCGTTTTACCAAAACCAAGAACAAAAAAAATTAATAGAAAAAAGAATCAAAGAAATTGAGACTCAGTATAATAAAAG
This sequence comes from uncultured Pelagibacteraceae bacterium, assembly GCA_902600485.1. Lineage (GTDB taxonomy): Bacteria > Pseudomonadota > Alphaproteobacteria > Pelagibacterales > Pelagibacteraceae > Pelagibacter. The sequence goes on along the minus strand of CACKJD010000002.1, from coordinate 217,402 downwards.
TGTAGTAACTTATGTTAGAGATTTTGATAAGTTCTATAAAGCTGAAGATTACCACCAAAATTATTATCAAACTAATTTTATTAACTACTTACTTTATAAAAAGGGTTGTGGTAGAGAGAATAGACTGGATCAAATCTGGAAAAAATGAAAAATATTTTTATTGTCTACGGTCACTACAACCAAAATTCATTTAACGCAGCTATAAAGAATACATTTACAGAAGCTGCTCAAAAAAAGGGACACACTGTTGATTGTGTAGATTTATATAAAGAGAAGTTCAACCCAGTCTATGCAGGCGAAAAACCGGATGAAGTAGTCTTAGATCATCAAAAGAGAATTGATAAATCAGATGTAATAGTTTTAGTAGCACCTATTTGGAACTATCGAATGCCAGCAATTGTAGAGGGTTGGATTGATAGAGTTCTCTCACCGCCTTGGGCATTTACTTTTAAAAAGTTATTTGGAAATTATGGTTACCCAAAAGGAAATTTAAAAGGAAAAAAAGTTATTATATTTTGTACTTATGGCTCACCAAGATTTGCAGTGACAACTTTCTTTTTGAATATGCCTATAAGACGATTAAAAAGAGGAGTTTTCTTTATTTGCGGCATCAAAGATGTGCTTTACAGAAGATATTTTGAGGTTCCTTTCGTATCAGATGAAAAAAGAAAAAAATATTTAAAAGACGTAGAAAATACCGCTACCAGTTTATAATTTATTTTTTTAACTTGTTAGAAAATTTTAAATTCTCAGAATTAAATTTTGATGAGTTTTCTTTAATATATTGATCCATAATTTTTACTTTTTCATCCTCAAACTCTGCAACTTTTCTCTGATTTAAATCAACATATAATGATAAAACTTCAATTGTTGATGCAATATATTTTTTTTCTTTGTGTACCATTTCAAGCTTATATTGAAGTCTTTTTTTGTCGTGATCAAAAAAAATTAAGTTAACATCTACATCTTCTCCTTCTTTTACTTCTTGATTATAAGTAATATGTGACTCCACAACCATTGTGCTTTTTTTTGTGGTTTTTGCAGACTCTTCTCCCATTTGAAACTTATTCATTAATATTTCTGCACCAAATATATCAAATATCAAAACGTAGTATGCGACATTCATGTGTCCATTATAATCAGTCCAATCCTTAATTATTTTTTTTGATGTTAAGTAAAGAGTCATTTTTTCTTAAATTTATATTTAAATACTATATTATAAAATTGTGAAATTTAATATTTTTAAAACATTTTTTTTTATAATCATTTTTTTTAATACAAATTTTTCTTATGCAGAAATTTTAAAACCTAATATTTCTATTTTGCCATCTGAAGTTGTCAAAATACAATTAAGTAGTTTACAAAATAATAATTCTCCTAACATCGACTCTGGGATTTTACAAACCTGGGAATTTGCACATCCAAAAAACAAAAGTTTTACTGGTCCATATGATAAATTTAAAAATATGATTAAAAAAGACTCATATTCAATCTTAATTAATCATAAATCTCACGAAGTAAAAGAGATGTTTAAAAATGAAAACGTTGCTACATATGAAGTAGTTATTTTAGGAAGAGATAAAAAATTCTATAAATTTAAGTGGCAGGTAGAAAAGTATAATAAAGAAGGACCACTTAAAAATTGCTGGTTAACAACAGCTGTTTTAGCACCAAAAGTGCTAGGTTCTTCCGTCTAATTGTTCTCAGCTGGTTTAACTTTTCCATTTTCCATCTTTGGAGGTGAATACTTTGTATCCGGGAGGAAACTATTGTCGAACCTGAAGTAAACTAAAGTTAAAATCAAAAGTATTAAGCTTGTTAAAGAAAGTGCTAGGAAAGGTATTTTTTTATCTGACAATTTAAAAGCAAATTTAATTAAATAAAAAGTTATAAAAGGAGCTAAAATACTCAGTATAATTAATATTTTTTTTGTCATAGTGCGTCATTTGAATTATATATTAAGATCCCTATTTTGGTAATTTCACAAAATGTCTAAGCCACCTTTTTATTTAAGAATCCCAATTTTAATGGCGATCCTTTGCCTACCACCTATTGGTGCAACCCAAATTGGATGGTATTTTTGGGGTAAAGCAGTGGGTCTTAATTGTGGAATGATTGTAGGCGCTATCAGCGTTACTGTGGCAGGTTACCTTATGTATATAAAAGACTGGCGAGACTTTGAGGATGATTAGCAAAAATTATGTTTCGTAAATTATCAAAATTTAGTAAAACCATATTGTGAAATCTAAATCTAAAGTAGTTGTTGTTGGTGGCGGCGTAGTAGGAGTTAGCGCACTATATCATTTAGCAAAAAAAGGTTGGTCGGATGTTGTCCTAGTGGAAAGAAAAGAACTAACTTCAGGATCGACTTGGCATGCAGCGGGATTATTACCTCTATTCAACATGAGCTATTCAGTTGGTCAATTACATAAATACGCAGTTAACTTGTACGGTAAGTTAGAAGAAGAGACAGGAAAAAATGTAGGCTTCAGTAGAGTATCTAATATTAGACTTGCAAACAATAAAGACAGAATGGATGAATATTTTCAGTATGCAGGTGTTGCACAAACAATTGGTGTTGATGTAAAATTTTTAACTCCAGATCAAGTAAAAGAAATTTGGCCACTATGTAACACATCTGATTTAGTTGGCGCTATTCAACATCCTGAGGATGGTTACATTCAACCTGCAGATTTAACACAAGCTTTGGCTACAGGAGCAAGAAATAGAGGTGCAGAAATTTATAGAAACACAACAGTTGTAGGAATTAAACAAACTAAAAACGGTTGGGTTGTTGAAACAGATAAAGGATCAATAGAGTGTGAACATGTAATTTCTTGTTCAGGAAATTTTGCAAGACAAACTGGTAAAATGGTAGGATTAGATATTCCTGTTATACCAGTAGAACACCAATACATCGTTACAGAACCTCATCCAGAAATTCAAAAAAGAAAAAAAGAAGGTTTACCTGAAATGGGAGTTTTAAGAGACAGTGACAGTAGATGGTATATGAGAGAAGAAGCAGGAGGATTAATTTTAGGTCCATATGAAGATGGTGCTCCAGCATGTTACGTTAATGGACCATCTAAAGAGTCTGAGTATGAATTATTTCAAGAAGATTTAGATAGACTAGCACCTCATATAGAGGGTGCGATACATAGAGTTCCAGCTTTTGGTGAAGTTGGAGTTAAGAAAGTTTACAATGGTGCAATTTGCTATACACCTGACGGTAACCCAATTGTTGGACCAGCTTGGGGATTAAAAAATTTTTGGATTAATGAAGGACATAGTTTTGGAATAACTGCAGCTGGAGGTGCAGGCTGGCAATTAGCTGAGTGGATTGTTGATGGAGAACCTACAATTGATATGCTTGGTGTTGAACCAAGAAGATACGGCGACTATTGCTCTAAATCATATTTGATTAAAAAGAATGAAGAGGCTTATAGCCATGTTTTTATAAATCACTTCCCAGATGAAGAAAGACCTGCAGCAAGACCTCTAAGAACAGCTCCGTGTTACGATAGAATGAAAAATTTAGGTGCTGTGTTTGGTCAAAAATTTGGTTGGGAAAGACCGAATTTTTTTGCAACAGATGGAATGGAACAAAAAGATGATTGGTCATTTAGAAGATCTAAATGGTTCAGCGCTATAGAAAAAGAATGCAAAAATGTAAGAGAAAATGTTGGCCTGCTGGATATGACGGCTTTTGCAAAATGTAGAATTAAAGGACCTGGTGCTGAAGCTTTTTTAGATAAGCTTGTTGCAAATAAATTACCAAAAAAAATTGGAAGAATTAATCTTTGCCACGCACTAAATACAAAAGGGGGAGTTCACTCAGAGTTTACAATCATGAGAGAATCTGAAACAAGTTTTTATCTAGTTTCTGCAGGTGCTTTTCAAAGGTTAGACCACGATTGGATTTTAAAATGGATGCCAAATGATGGGTCTGTTCAATTTGAAAATTTAACAAATAGCAATGGTGTTCTTGTTGTTGCAGGACCAAAAGCTAGAGAACTAATGCAAAAAGTTTCAAAAGACGATTTTTCAAATGAAAACTTTAAATGGCTAAGTTCTAAAATGGTTGACGTAGGTTATGCGCCTGTCAATGCAATGAGAGTGAATTTTGTAGGAGAGCTCGGGTGGGAACTTCATCATCCAATTGAATATCAAAATCATATTTTTGATAAATTAATGGAAGCAGGAAAAGATTTAGGAATTAAACCTTTTGGTATTAGAGCCATGAATAGTTTAAGAGTTGAAAAATCATACAAACTAGTTGGAACAGAGTTATCTATCGAATACTCGCCTTATGAAAGTGGTTTAGACAGGTTCATTCATCCAAATAAAGGAAGCTTTATTGGTTTAGAAGCTTTAAACAAGTGGAGAGAAAAGGGATTTAATAATAAATTAGTTACATTAGAAATTCATAATCCAAAAGACGCAGATGTTCTTGGAAATAATCCCATATATGAAAATGGAAGTGTTATTGGTAGAGCAACAGGTGGTGATTACGGTTTTAGATTAGGTAAATCAATTGCATTAGGCATGGTAAAACCAGAGCTTGGAAATGTAGGACAGAAATTAAAAGTTGAAATTTTAGGCGAGAAATATGATGCAACTATTCTGGATGAAAGTCCTTATGATCCAGAAAATAAATTATTGAGAGCATAATGAAAATATTAGTGGCTGTAAAAAGAGTAATTGATTATAACGTCCAAGTTAGAGTAAAGGATGATGGAACTGGTGTTGTAACTGACAACGTCAAGATGTCTACTAATCCACCAGACGATAATGCAATCGAAGAAGCGGTGAAGATAAAAGAGTCAGGTAAAGCTAAAGAGGTTGTAGCAATTACAATCGGAGATGATAAAGCACAAGAAACAGTAAGAAAGGCTCTTGCTGTAGGAGCTGACAGAGGAATTCATGTTAAAGTTGATGGAATAGTTGAACCACTAGCTGTTTCTAAAATATTAAAAAAAATAGTCGAAAAAGAAAATCCAGATTTAGTTTTTATGGGAAAACAAGCAATTGATGATGATTGCAATCAAACAGGTCAAATGTTAGCTGCAATATTAAATTGGCCCCAAGCAACTTTTGCTTCAAAAATTGAGGTTAAGGAAAAATCTTTAGAGGTTACTAGAGAAATTGATGAGGGCTTAGAAACGATCGAAGTAAACATACCTGCGATTGTAACTTGTGATCTAAGACTCAATGAACCAAGATATGCATCTTTACCAAATATTATGAAGGCAAAGAAAAAACCTTTAGAACAATTAAATGCATCTGATTTAGGGGTTGATACTAAAGCGAGAATCGAGCAAATTAAAGTAGAAGAACCGCCAAAAAGAAAAGCTGGTATAAAAGTCGCAAGTGTATCAGAATTGGTTCAAAAATTAAAAAATGAGGCTAAAGTAATATAATGTCAGTTTTATTAATAGCGGAACATAATAACACAGATCTTAGACCATTTACTTTTAATGCAGCTACAGCAGCATCAAAAATTAATGAAGATTTACATGTTTTAGTTCTTGGCAACAAATCAGATAGTGTTGCAAAAGCTGCAAGCGAAATACCATTAGTCAAAAAAGTGATCCATGTTGATAATGAAATATTTGATAATTTTACTGCTGAAAATTATACATCTACGATTTTAAAGCATGTAGATAATTATTCACACATCGTTTGTTCAGCAAATACATTTGGAAAAAATTTAATGCCTAGAGTAGCAGCATTATTAGATACGTCACAAGTTAGCGATATAGTAAATGTTATTTCTGAAGATACTTTTTTAAGACCAATTTATGCAGGTAATGCGTTTGCAACTGTTAAAAGCACTGACAAAAAAAAATGTGTTACAATTAGACCAACATCTTTTGATCCAGCACCTTCAACTGGAGGATCAGCAGAAATAGTTAAATCCGAGCCAGGGGATAAGTTTGAGAGTTCAAAATTTGTTAAGAGAGAAGAAATAAAATCTGATAGACCAGAGTTAGGTACTGCAAGAGTTGTTATTTCTGGTGGAAGAGGAATGCAAAATTCAGATAACTTTAAATTAATTTCTGCAATCGCAGATAAACTTAACGCAGCGATAGGAGCTTCAAGAGCAGCAGTTGATGCAGGTTATATCACTAACGATCATCAAGTAGGCCAAACTGGCAAAGTTGTTGTACCTGATTTGTATATTGCAGTTGGAATATCTGGCGCAATCCAACACTTAGCTGGAATGAAAGAGAGTAAAGTAATAGTTGCAATCAACAAAGATGGAGAAGCTCCAATTTTTAGTGTTGCAGATTATGGATTAGAAGCAGACTTGTTTGAAGCGTTACCTCAATTTTTAGAAGAATTAAATAAACTCAATAGTATTCAAAAGTAATTCATGACTAGAGAAGTTATGGAATATGATGTTGTTATTGTTGGTGGAGGACCATCAGGACTCGCAACAGCAATAAAACTAAAACAATTAAATTCTGAAATTAATGTTTGTGTTTTAGAAAAGGGAGCAGAAATTGGTTCCCATATTTTATCAGGAAATGTTTTTGAAACAAGAGCTTTGGATGAATTAATACCTAATTGGAGAGAATTAAATTCACCAATTAAAACAAAAGTTACAAAAGAAAAATTTTTATTTCTTGGTAAAACAAAATCAATAAGTTGGCCAACATGGCTACTGCCTAAAGTTCAACAAAATCATAAAAATTATATTATAAGTCTTGCAAATTTGTGTAGATGGTTAGCTGAACAAGCAGAGGCATTAGGTGTAGAAATATTCCCTGGCTTTCCAGCATCCGATATTTTGTATCATGAGGATGGATCTGTAAAAGGAGTTATCACGCAAGATATGGGTCTAGATAAAAACGGAGAAAAAAAAGATAGCTACGAGCCTGGAATGGAGCTTCATGCAAAAGTAACTGTTTTTGCTGAAGGTTGCAGAGGACATCTAGGAAAAAACCTAATTAAAAAATTTGATTTAAGTAAAGGAAAAAATCCACAGCAGTATGGTATCGGTTTTAAAGAAATTTGGAAAGTAGATGAAAAAAATCATGAAGAAGGATTAGTTATGCATACTGCAGGTTGGCCATTAGACAATAATACATACGGCGGAAGTTTTGTTTATCATGCTGAAAACAAAGAAGTTTACTTAGGATATGTAATTGGTTTAGATTATCAAAATCCTCATCTATCTCCATTTGATGAATTTCAAAGATTTAAAACACATCCTGCTATTTCAAAAATGCTTAATGGAGGTAAAAGAATTTCGTACGGTGCAAGAGCTTTAATAGAGGGAGGAATTCAAAGTTTACCAAGAATGTTTATGCCTGGTGCTTTATTAATTGGATGTGATGCTGGTACTTTAAATATGCCTAAAATAAAAGGTTCACACACAGCAATGAAAAGTGGTTTAATAGCAGCAGAAACAATAGTTGAGCATCTAAAAGATAAAAAAGATTTATCAATTTATGAGGAAAAATTCAAAAAAAGCTGGGCTTATGAAGAATTACATGCAGCAAGAAATGTTAAACCAAGCTTTAGTTGGGGTTTAATCTTAGGCATTATTTTTACCGGAATTGATCAAATATTATTTAGAGGAAAGCTACCATTCACATTGAAACATAAGCATGCAGATCATGAAACTTTAAAACCAGCAAATAAAATGCCAGTTATAGAGTACCCAAAACCAGATAACGTCTTAACTTTTGACAAAACTAGCTCTGTATATTTAACTGGAACAAATCACGAGGACAATCAGCCAGTCCATCTCCAGTTAAAAGATAAAGAATTACCAATAAAATATACTTTAGAAAAATACGATGAACCTGCTCAAAGATATTGTCCAGCAGGTGTTTACGAAGTTCAAAATGAAAACGGTTCACCGAAATTTGTAATAAATGCTCAGAATTGCATACATTGCAAGACATGTGATATCAAAGAACCATCCCAAAATATCACTTGGGTAACACCTGAAGGAAGTGGTGGTCCAAGATACGGGAATATGTAATTTAAGATAAGTCTATTGCGTATTTTTTTAAAGTTTCAATCGGAATAAGTTTCAAAGTATTTTCGTGAGTTCTTTTTAAAAATATAGGACATCCTTTGTTTGCATCAATTGCTCTTGCATACCAACTTGCACAAACACACCAGCAATCACCATCTTTTAAACCAGGAAATCCAAATTCTGGATGAGGAGTTATTAAATCATTACCAGCATCTTTGCACCAATTTAAAAATTCATTAGATACTTTTGCACAAACTGTATGAACACCTTTATCATTTTCATCTGTATTACAGCATCCATCTCTATACCAACCAGTTAATGGATTTGATGAGCATAATTCAAGATCCTCACCTAAAACGTTTTTTTGTTTTTTAGTCATGAAAAACGTCAGCAACTTTTTTATCTAATTCAACATTAAAAGAGAATGATCTTCTTTCGCCATCAACGACAAAAGGATATGCAGTATGCATAAGGTAGTTTGGAAATAATATTAAATCACCAACTTTTGGTACATGATTATAAATACTTTTATTTAAAAACATTCTAGAACCATTTATAAAATCTATAGTTCCATTAGTTTTCTTTTTTTTTTTACTAAAATTTAAGTTTTTTGGTATTTTAAGATATCCTACACCAGATATATTTCCATCATGGTAATGAACTGGGTTGTATTCATTTTTAAATTGTCTTACCACCCAAAAATTTTTAATATTTATTTGATTGGTTGATTTATTAATTGTGCTTTTTAAATAATTTTTTACTTTTTCATGAATAAACTTTTTAAGTTTTTTATTAATAAAATTTTTGGAAAGCTCAATCTCTTGATATACTTCACCAACTAATTTTTTAGAATAATCTTTTTTTTTAGATTTTTTTTCGTTTAATATGATTCTTTCGACCTCTTGATTAATATCGCTTACAACTTTTTTGCTAAGTTTTATTTTTGCTAATTTAGGACCAAAAGGACTTATTATATTAATTTTTTTTGACATTATATTTTAGTTGGATTTGGTTGACCTTTATAAACAACTTCAGGATCAAATTTCTTTTCTTTTTCTTCAAATTTCATTTTTATCTCTCTAGCATTATCTATTTTTCCTAGAGGTACGGATCTATAAAAACATGATCTATATCCAACATGGCAACTTGATCCTGATCCAATATCTACAGTTAACCATACAGCATCTTGATCATCGTCAATTCTAACTTCAATAACTTTTTGCACAAAACCACTTGTTTTACCTTTGTGCCAAATTTGATTTCTTGATCTGCTCCAGTAGTGAGCTTCTTTAGTTTCAATTGTTTTTTTTAAAGCTTCTACATTCATATAACCATGCATTAATATTTCTTTTGTCTTTGAACATGTTGTGATGACTGGAATTAATCCATCATTATCAAATTTAGGGGACAATAAATTTCCCTCTTCAATATCTGTGACATTTTCTCTTTTTTTAAACATATTTTTAGAAGTATTTAGCACATAAAAGATTATAATAAATATTTTAAAAAGGTTAAATTATATATATAACTATCGCGATGAAATTAGTTAAAGAACAAAATAAGCCATTAAATAATAACGAAGTATCGGATAAAGAAGCTGAAGAAGCTTATATCAAAATATTAAAATGGATAGGGGAAGATCCAAGCAGAGAAGGTTTATTAGAAACACCTAAAAGAGTTTTAAAAGCATATAGAGAATATTTTAAAGGCTACCAGGAAGATCCTAATAAAATACTAAGCAAAACTTTTGGTGATGTAGAGGGATACAACGATATGGTAATACAAAAAAATATATCAGTCCAGAGCCATTGCGAACATCACATGGCACCGATTTTAGGAATTGCACATGTGGCTTACATGCCAAATGAAAGAGTTGTAGGTTTAAGTAAACTTGCTAGAGTTGTAGAAGTTTTTTCAAGAAGAATGCAAACTCAAGAAAGATTAACAAAACAAATTGCAACAACCTTGATGGACTCTTTACAGGCTAAAGGAGTTGCTGTAACAATAAATGCAACTCATCAATGTATGACAACTAGAGGGATTAAAAAGGAACAAGCCACAACTATAACTAATTATTATTTAGGTAAATTTAAAGACGACCTAGCTTGTCAAAATAGATATCTAAGATTTATTAGTAGCAAGATCTAATAAATTAAAAAAAAAGTAATGTCTGATAATTTTAAAGCATTAATCGTAAATCAAGAGGGTGAAAAGTTTTCAAGAGAAATTAAAACTATAGAGAAATCATTTTTAAAACATGGTGATGTTTTAGTTAAAGTTGATTATTCTACATTAAATTTTAAAGATGCTTTAATTTTAAAAAATGGGGCAAGATTAGTTAAAGAATTTCCACATATTCCAGGTATTGATTTTTCAGGTACAGTAGTTGAAAGTAAAAGTGAAAAATTTAAAGAGGGCGATGAAATAATTCAAACTGGCTGGAGAGTTGGTGAAATTTACTTTGGTGGATATTCTCAATTTGCAAAAGTAAATTCAAATTTTTTGGTAAAAAAACCTAAAGGAATTACATCGAGACAAGCGATGATGTTAGGTACTGCTGGCATGACAGCAATCCAATGTGCTTTTACGACTAAACAAACTAGAGAAGTTTTACTACTTGGAGAAAAAGTAAATGATGTAATTGTTACCGGAGCCTCTGGTGGAGTTGGTAGTATTGCAGTCATGATACTCAGTAAAATGGGTTGCAATGTAACAGCCGCAACAACAAAACCAAATGAAGAATATCTTAAATCACTAGGCGCAAAAAATATAATAAAATCAGGTGATTTAGATAAAGAGGCTAGACCGCTGGATAAAGGATTGTACGATGGTGCAGTTGATACAGTTGGTGGAAATATTTTAGCTAATATTTTATCTCATGTTAAGCCCAACGGAATAGTTGCAGCGTGTGGAAATGCATCAAGTATAAAATTAAATACTACTGTAATGCCTTTTATTATAAGAGGTGTAAAACTTTGGGGTATCGACTCTGTAAGTGTATCTATAAAGAGAAGAGAATTTCTATGGGATGAAGTTTCAAAACTTGTAGATTTTGATTTACTTGACAAGTCCATTAAAGAGATAAGTCTCGAACAACTTTTAGTTGAATATTCAAAAATGCTTGAAGGCAAAACTTCTGGAAGATACATTATTAATGTTAATAAATAATGGATTGGGACAAGCTAAAAATATTTCACGCAGTTGCAGAAGCTGGTAGTTTTACAAGCGCAACAGTTAATCTAAATCTCAGTCAATCAGCAATCAGTAGACAAATTCAGGCTTTAGAAGAAGATCTTAAAGTTAAGCTTTTTGAGAGACACGCAAGAGGTCTTACTTTAACGGAAAATGGTGAGTATGTATTTAAAACTGCCCATGAAGTAATCAGTAAGCTTAAAGAGGTTGAAACTTCACTCGGAGATCAAAAAAATAAACCAAGCGGTAAATTAACTGTCACCACTGTCGTAAGTTTTGGGACAACATGGCTAACTCCAAGAATCCAAGAATTCATGCAATTAAATCCAGATATAGAAGTAGAGCTTATTTTCGATGACAAAGAGTTAGACTTAAGCACTAGACAAGCTGATATTGGTATTTTTATGAGAAGACCTAAACAACTAAATTATATACAAAAAAAATTAATAGATATAAATTACCATATTTATGGTTCGCCAAAATATTTGGAAAAACACGGTTTTCCGAAAAATACAAGTGACTTAAACAAACACTCTTTTATATCATTTGGAAGAGGCGCTCCTTCACCTGTTTATAATCCTGATTGGGCTTTAAAATTAGGTACAAAAGATAATAAAAAAAGAAAAACTGTGATGAAAGTTAACAGTGTTTATGGCTTATTGTTAGCTGTTCAAAGTGGAGTAGGATTAGCTGCTTTACCTGACTACATTACAGTAAATCAGCCTAATATTGTTAAAGTATTACCAAACGTTGAAGGCCCAATAACCGAGGCCCATTTTGTTTACCCACAATCAATGAAAAATGTAGCCAGAGTTCAGGCTTTTAGAAACTTTTTATATAGCAAAATCTCAGAGTGGGAATTTTAAATATCGCTTGACCCCTGCGTCAATATATGCGATTGATAATCATTATCAATGAGATTAATTATCATTTTCAATGAGATTAATTCTCATTATCAATAGTGCGGAAGAAGGTTAATTAATAAAATGAAAAAACTAAGTATATATACAATACTTTTAACTTTCATTTCTAGTTTAACGATAGCTGCTGAAGTTAATATCTTTAATGCAAGACATTATAAAGCTGATGCAGAACTTTACAGTAAGTTCACAAACAAAACTGGAATTAAAGTTAATTTAATAAACGGAAAAGCAGGAGCTCTTGAAAAAAGAATGATCGAAGAGGGAGCAGATTCTTCCGCTGATCTTTACATCACTGCTGATGCTGGTCGATGTGGAGCATTCAAAGCAAAAGGTATGACGCAAGGTGGTCTAATTTCACCTGCAATAAAAGCAGCTGTTCCGTCAAACTTTAGAACAAACCATTGGACAGGAATTGCTAAAAGAGCAAGAATTGTTTACTACGCTCCAGATAGAGTATCAGGTGCAGAGTTGTCAGGTTTAACTTATGAAAGTTTAGCTGATCCGAAATGGAAGGGTAGATTAGTAATTAGAGCATCAGGTAATATTTATAATAAATCACTTGTAGCATCATTAGTTAAAAATAATGGTAAAAAAGCTACAGCTGATTGGGCAAAAGGTGTTGTTGCAAACATGGCTAGGACACCAATAGGAAATGACCGAGCTCAAATTATGGCAGTTGCTGCTGGTGAAGCAGATATTGCCGTTGCTAATACATATTATCTAGCATTAATGTTATCAGGAAACAAAGGAGCAGAGCAACAAGCTGCTGCGAAAAAAGTAAAAGCTTTCTTTCCTAACCAAAATGATAGAGGAACACATATGAATATTAGTTGTGCTGCTTTAGTAAAAGGCGCACCTAATAAAGCAAATGCGATTAAACTTGTAGAGTTTTTATTAACTACAGAAGCTCAAGAGCACTTTACAAATAATACTTTTGAGTTTCCAATGATCGATGATGTTTCTCCAAGCCCGCTGGTTGTGAACAATATAGGATTAGATTTTAAACAAGATCTAAAAACTAAAGTTTCAAGTTATGGTGCAAAACAAGCTGATGCATTAGAAGTAATGACAGCAGCTGGTTGGAAATAATATGAAAGATAAAAAAGAATTTATTTCTGAAATAGATTATAATAAATCTTCTAAAGGATGCTCACCGTGTCTTTCAGAGTGTAAAAAAATCAATGACAGAATAAATAAAAGAAATTTATCTGATATTAAAGATAAGGAGGTTCCGCATATCCTAAAGGTTTTTGATTTTTAGATAATTTCTTGATTGTATGCCCGTAGACGATCTCCTCTATGGGCATATTTAATTTCATGATTATAAGGCGGATTATAATATGAAAAAAATTAATATTTGGTACTTAAGCTCTTTTCTTATCTCATTTATAGTTTTGATTCCTATAGCAACTGTTTCTTTTAGTTTTTTTGAGGAAACAACAGAATATTATAAAATTTTAAAAGAAACCTTTTTACTAGAATATATATATAATTCTGTAACTTTATTGGTTGGAGTTTTGATTTTAACTTTTATCTTTGGAACAGGCACAGCTTATCTTGTTTCTTTTTATGATTTTCCAGGGAGTAATTTTTTTAAATGGGCTTTAATATTATCTTTTGCTGTTCCTCCTTATATCTATGCGTATTCTATTTTTGCTTTTTTTGACAATTATGGAACTGCTTTTACCATTCTTAAAAATTTATTTGGTGAGGGGGAATACAATAAACACATACCTAAATTTAGCGGCATGTTTGGAGCGATATTATCATTATCCTTTTCTTTGTTTGCTTACGTATACATTTTAGCCAGAGCTTCTTTTTTATATCAATCTCAAAATTTAATAGACCTTAGTAAAAATTTGGGATTTTCTAAAATAAGGGCTTTTTTACAGGTAATTTTACCGTCTGCCAGACCTGCAATAGTTGCTGGATTATCTTTAGTGGCAATGGAAACTTTAGCAGAATTCGGCGCTGTAGACTTCTTTTCAATAAATACTCTAACAACTGGAATATATAATTCATGGATAACATTTGATGACCTTGCATTTGCAAATAGGCTTTCATTCTTTTTATTGTTATTTATTTTTGCCTTATTCATCTTAGAAAATTTATCAAGAAAACAAGCAAAATATCATTCAAACTCATCAAGCAGATTTAAACAACGAGAGAAATATAAACTAGATGGAGGAAAAAGTTTTTTGGCATTTCTATTTTGCTTTGTAATATTTTTTTTGAGCTTCATATTTCCATCTAGTCAAATGTTGTATTGGACAATTATTTATTCTGATAATCTTTTTGATTTAGAAGTATTAAGTCTAATTTACAATACCCTATATTTAGTTTTCTTATCAAGTTTAGCACTTATTATTTTTTCATTTATATCTAATTATGGAATGAGAGTCTCAAAAAGCAAACCATTAAATATAATAAACACGCTATCAATATCTGGATATGCAATACCTGGTGTAATCTTAGCAATTGCATTTATTACTTTTATTGCATGGTTTGATAATAATTTTGTAAAATTTTTTGGATTTGAATCTATTAAAAAGGTATTTTTTGGTTCAATACTAGGACTTGTTATAGTTTATTTTATAAGATTTTATTCGTTGGCTTGTAACGGTATAAAGTCAGGATACGAAAAAATTAATCTTTCTGTTGATGAGAGTGCATATTTACTAGGATATTCAAAAATTAAAACATTTGTTAATATACATATACCTTATTTAAGGAATTCAGTTTTATTTGTGGCAATTTTAATTTCTCTTGAAATAATTAGAGAGCTTCCAATTACATTAATTTTAAGACCATTTAATTTTGAGACATTCGCAACTACTGCATATATATACGCATCTGAGGATTTATTAGAGGCAGCTGCTGCACCGTCTTTAATTTTAATCTTAATTGCTAGTGTATTTATTTTATCAACATCTAAGTTTATATTACGAGATTAAATGAAAAATATTTTTGAAATAAAAAACGTAAATTTTTCGGTAGATGGAATTGAAAAAGTAAAAAACGTTTCTTTTTCCATAGAAAATGAGGGAGATATAATTTGTTTGTTAGGACCTTCTGGCATAGGTAAAACTACAATTTTAAGAACTATAGCAGGGCTTGAAAAAATTAATAAAGGTGAAATTTTTTTAAAAGGACAGTTAATATCTTCAAAAGATAATCATGTGGAACCAGAAAATAGGAATATATCATTAGCTTTCCAGGATAATTGTTTGTTTCCTCACTATACTGTAGAAAAAAATATTCAAATAGCTGTAAATAGAAATAAAAACAAAACAAAAAAAATCATTCCAGACTTTATAATTAAATTGTTAAATCTAAATAATGTCTTAAAAAAATTTCCTCATCAAATAAGTGCTGGTGAAGCTCAACGTGTTTCTCTAGCAAGATCACTAGTATTTGAACCAGACTTATTACTTTTAGATGAGCCGCTATCAAACGTTGATCAAAGCTTTAAGGAAGAAATACAAATACAATTAAAAAAAATTCTAAAAAATCTAAAAATAACGACAATTGTAGTAACTCACGACTCCTATGAAGCTTTTTATTTAGGTAATAAATGTGGAGTTATTTTAGATGAAAAATTAAAACAGTTTGATGATCCTTATAAAGTCTATCATTATCCAAATTCTGTTAGTGTGGTTAACTTTCTAAACAGGGGAATTTTAATACCAGCCAAAGTCACTGGAAAAAACACATTAGAAAATGATGATTTGGGTACTATTGAAGGTAAATTTGTTAAACCTACTGAAATTGGTTCTAATGTTAAATTATTATTACAACCCGAAGATCTTATTCATGACGACAAAAGTAACTTAAAATTTGATGTGGTAGACAGAAAATTTAGAGGAACTAATTTTATTTATACTTTAAGAACAGAAAAAGGGAATTTAATACCTGTATTCGTTCATTCTCACCATATTCATCAACATGATATAGATGAAAAATTTGGTATAAAAAAACCGGTTTATATTGATCATTTAGTTTGTTTTTAAATTATTTATCTGTCACGTAAACAGAAACTCCTCTCGAATTGATATCTACATCAAATTTTTTATGAAGAGGAGGAAATGCTCTTTGAGAACAATCTAATCTATCACAAGTTCTACAAGATACGCCAATTGGTATTTCAGTTTTTTTATCATTTAAATTTAAATTTTCTGTATATACAAAGTCCTTTGCATATTTTGCTTCACAACCTAGGCCAATAGACAGCATACTTTTCTTTTTACCATATCTTCCAACACCTTTTTCAACTGTACGAGCGATACAAACATATTTCTTACCATTAGTCATCTTACTTACGGCAGCTTGAATTACTCCTGGTCTTGTAAAAGCTGAATAGACGTTCCATCTTGGACAGGCTCCCCCATATCTAGGTATTTCAATACCAGATAAAGAAAATCTTTTTGAAATATTTCCTGCTATATCCACTCGTAACATATGAAAAGGTATTCCTGGTAATTTTGGATCTTGTAAGCAAGTAACTCTATGCGCTACTTGCTCAAAAGAAGTTGCAAAAGTATTTTGTAGTAATTCTAAATCATATTTCAATTTTTTACATTCAGAGTGAAATAATTTATAAGGCATTAATATTGCAGCGCCGCAATAATTTAGTAATGCTATTTTTGTTAATCTCTTTGCTTCATCAGTAGGAAACTTAAATTCAGATAGGTAACTATTAATTTCTTCTTCCGCACCCTCTTGAGCTATTTGAGCTGCAGCGTGTAATTTTTTAGTTTCCAAAGAATTATAGTCACTTAAGAGAAGTTCTTTTTTATTTTTATTAAATATTTTTGAGAAAGGTTTATCTTCTTCTGGAATTACATCTTTAACTTTAATTGAGTATTCAGAATTTAAAAAATCACAAAGTGCAATATATCTAGTTCTATTATTTACTTGAACTTTTTCAAAAATTTTATTTGCAAATTCTTCAAGTTTTGGAAAATAATTTTGTTTATCTTGTAGAAAATCTGATATTACTTCTCCTGGAAATGAAGTTTTACGACTGTCTATTATTTTGCCAGATAGTGTTTCAACTTTATTGATTATTTCATTATCTTTTTGTTTGTAATTATCACCTAATTTAATTAATGCTCTTGCTATCTTAGGATTTGTATTTACTAAATCTTTAACTTCAGGTCCAAGAATATCTAAATCCTCAAATAATTGATCATCCAATAATTCCGATATATCATTTACCAAGTTTAGATCTGACTTATTTGTTAAGTCTGAAAGCTCTATTTTAAGTTCTTCACAAACCTTTAAAAGAAGATCGCCATCAATTTTTCTCTTGCCACTTTCAATTAAATTTAAATAACTCGGTGATATTCCTAGTTGCTCAGCTAGTTTGTTAGCTTGAAGCCCCAATTGTCTCCTAAAAGACTTGATTTTTGGGCCTATTTTTACATCTAATTGACTCATAATTTTCTATTTGTAAATTTTGTAAATAATAATTTACAATAAATTTATTGATTTTACAAGCATTAACAACTTATTTGTAGATTTTGTAAACTTTGTAAATTATAAAGTTTACATGAACAGCAAAAACAAAATAAAAAATCAAGCAAATAAGGCTTTAAATTCTGACCATGAGAATCAAAATCACTCTGGCAACTCTGGCATTTATTTAAGAGATGATCATTGTGATTGGGGCTCAAGTGGAATGAATGAGTTTACTAACGAGTATAACAGTAACTAATTTTTAAGTCTTAATTATTAACCTTTTCAAAGGAAAAAATGAGCTCCGAGTCTAAAATATCATATGACCTAAAGAGATTTGCAGGAGTAAAAAGAGATTATACCCCAGAAGATGTAGAAAGATTAAGAGGATCTATAAAAATAGAGTATTCGATGTGCAAACATCAATCTCAAAAATTGTGGAGACTGTTAAACTCTGAGCCTTACGTTAATACATTAGGTTCATTGTCTGGAAATCACGCGGTCCAACATGCAAAAGCCGGCCTTAAAGCAATTTACCTAAGTGGATGGCAGGTAGCAGCAGATGCTAACAGCGCAGGTGAAATGTACCCAGATCAATCATTGTATCCATACGATAGCGCACCAAAACTTGTAGAGTCAATGAATAATGCTTTAATGAGAGCTGATCAAATTCAGCACATGGAAATTAAAGATGGTCAAATGAAATCTAAAGATAGAGTTGATTATATGTTACCAATAATTGCTGATGGCGAAGCTGGATTTGGTGGACCACTTAATGTTTTTGAGTTAGCTAAAAAATTTATAAAAGCTGGCGCTGCTGGAGTTCATTTTGAGGATCAGCTAGCAAGTGAGAAAAAATGCGGACATATGGGAGGAAAAGTATTGGTTCCAACAAGTACAATGATAAAAAATTTAAAAGCCGCTAGGTTAGCTGCTGATATTGCCGATGTTCCTTTGATAATTTTAGCAAGAACAGATGCTAATGCAGCAAAATTAATTACAAATGATCATGATGAAAACGACAAACCCTTTTTAACTGGTGAAAGATCACCAGAAGGATTTTATTATGTTAAACACGGAATCGATCAGGCAATATCTAGAGGACTTGCATATGCACCATACTCTGACCTAATTTGGTGTGAGACAGCAACTCCAAATTTAGAAGAAGCTAAAAAATTTGCTGACGCAATACACAATAAATTTCCGGGTAAATTATTAGCTTATAATTGTTCACCATCTTTTAATTGGAAAAAACATTTGTCAGACTCTGAAATTGCAACTTTTCAACAAAAAATTAGTGCGATGGGATATAAATTTCAATTCATTACACTTGCGGGCTTTCATACACAAAATATTGCAATTTTTGAATTAGCAGAAAAGTATAAAAAAGAAGGTATGACTGCATATTCAAGAATTCAACAGCAGGAATTTGCTAGAGAAAAAGACGGATACACTAGTGTAAAACATCAAAGAGAGGTTGGAACATCATATTTTGACGCTGTATCAAATACCATTAGTGGTGGAAAAAGTTCAACAACCGCTATGGAAGGCTCTACGGAAAAAGATCAATTTTAAATTAATTATTTACAATCAAAAAATATTTATATAAATTTATTTCATGGGGTGCTGTTAAGGCTGAGAAATACCCATTGAACCTGTCCGGTAATTCAGAAAGGGATAAATGGAACAACAAAATATTTTAAATCCAACAACTGCTATCACACTAATTTTATTAATTAGTTTTTCTTTTGTCCTAGTTGGTTTTTTTTACTCGAAAAAATTCAAAGGTTTAAACAATTACTTGGTAGCTAATAGATCAGTTGGAACATTCACATTAACATGTAGCCTAGTAGCCTCAGCTTTGGGCACTTGGATTTTATTTGGTCCTGCATCAGCCGCAACGTGGGGTGGGATAGGTGCGGTTATTGGTTATTCATTAGGAACTGCATTTCCCTTATTTGCAATTATTTTTATTGGAAAAATTTTAAGAAATTCTTACCCAAAAGCAAAAACTTTAATTGAAGTTATTAGATTAAGGTTTGGAAAACATATATTTAAGTTGATCTTAATTTTATCTATATTTTACATGACTATTTTTTTGATTGCAGAGGTTACAGCTGTATCAATTTTGATAAATTATATTTCAGGAGTGAAATTGTGGATTACTGCTTTAATAGTTATTTCTAGTTCGCTTATATATACTTTATATGGAGGTTTAAGGGCCTCAATATTCACTGACAATATTCAATTTATAGTTTTTACATTATTGTTGTTAATATCTTTTTCTTATTTATTTTCATTTAATACAAACGAATTTAGTTTTGAATTTATAAATAAAAACAAACCAAATTTATTAAGTAAAAATTATATTCCTAACTTTACTGCAGGGTTAACATTCTTTATTGCTGTTACAGCTACTAATCTTTTTCACCAAGGTAATTGGCAAAGAGTTTATGCTGCAAAAAATAATGATGTTTTAAAAAAGAGTTTGTTATTTTCCTTTTTAATTATAATTCCAATTGTATATATGATGGGCTTTACAGGATTAGTATCTGTATCTAAAAATTTGAATGTAACACCTGATCTTGCTTTTTTTTCATTATTATTAAATAAAGAAATACCTACGTTGTCTATTATAGTCATTGTGCTTGGTATATCTTTGACTATAAGCAGTATAGATACACTTATAAATGCTATATCTAGCCTGATAATAGTTGATGGAAAAAAAGTTTTAAGTTCTAATAAAGATTCCTTAAAATTATCTAGAAATATAATTATAGGCCTTTCTTTTATCGCTTTATATGTTGCCTCAAAAGGTTTTAGTATCTTGTATCTATTTTTACTAGCTGACTTGTTTTGTTGTGCGGCGGTTTTAAGTATATTTTATAGTTTTTACTCAAAATCATTTAGTGAAAAAACAGCTTATATCTCAATTTTAATTGGGTTGTTAGGTGGTATATTGTTATTTCCAAGTCCTGATTTTTCAAAAAGTATCTTAGTTGGCATTTTATTCCATACTAGCTATTTCCCAGAATTTGTAACACAATCTCTTTTATTTCTGTCATTTATAGCGGCAACATTACTTCCAGTTTTGACTTGGAAAGTAAAGTAAATATATTATTATATAAAGATGTTTGAATTCGTTTTACCTTTTATAATATTAATAATCGTTGTAGTTTTTGTTCATGAATATGGACATTATTATTTTGCTCGTAGATATGGCGTAGGTGTAACAGATTTTTCAATTGGTTTTGGTAAAGAATTATTTGGATGGAACGATAAATCAGGTACTCGTTGGAAAGTATGCTGGATTCCTTTAGGAGGCTATGTAAAATTTTTTGGAGATAGAAATGTATTTTCTCAAGCAGATCGTGATGAAATTTTAAAAAAGTATAATGAAAAAGATAGAGAAAAACTTTTTACCTTAAAACCATTATATCAAAGAGCATGGATTGTTTTTGGAGGTCCACTTGCTAACTTTATATTAGCTATATTTATATTTTTAATGATAAATATTTTTGTTGGAAAGGATTTTACTCCAGCAATGATAAGTGAGGTCACTAAAGATAGCCCTGCACAAGTAGCTGGATTAAAAAAGAACGACGTAATATTGTCTATCGATAACAATAAAGTAAAGAGTATTTTAGATGTATCTAAATTTATAACTTTATCGACATCTGAATTTATTGATTTTAAAGTTTCACGGTATGACCAGGAAGTAAATGTAAAAGTAAAACCTAATTTCGTGGAGACCGAGGACAACTTAGGAAATAAAATTAAAAAAAGGATGGTTGGTATTCAACTTTCACCTTATAAAGATACCGTCAATCACCAAAAACTTGGACCTGTAAAAGCCTTTTATTATTCTATTACCGAAGTATATTTTGTGACAACTTCCACACTTAAATATTTAGGTACTATTATTACTGGAAAAGGTGACAGTTCACAGCTTGGTGGACCAATTAGAATTGCAAAAATTTCAGGACAAGTTGCAGAATTTGGAATAGTGCCGTTTTTAAGCATGATGGCTTACATATCTATAAGCTTAGGTTTAATTAATCTTTTTCCAATTCCACTTTTAGATGGAGGTCATTTGATGTTTTATGGAATTGAAAAAATTCTAGGAAGACCTTTAACACAAAAAACTCAAGAAGGTTTTTTTCGAATCGGAATGTTTTTACTGTTATCCCTAATGTTTTTTGCAACTTTTAATGATCTTAAAGATTTAGGCTTATTTTAAAGGCTTTTTTAAACCTAAAAAAAATCAATAAATTCAACGTTTTTTTAACACTATATATTGTGTTAAGAACCAAATTAAACACTAAAAAAAAGCTTGATTTATAAAGCATTTTGTTAACTATAGAAATAACCTAATACCGGAGCTAAAATGAACAAAAAACAACTAGTCGCGAAATTAGCTGGTTCTTTAAACCAAAGTAAGGCTGATGCTGAGCGAACATTTGATACCATAACTAACACTATTTTAGATGCATTAAAAAACGATGACTCTGTAAAAATAGCGGGTTTTGGTACTTATAAAGTTGCTAAAAGAAAAGCTAGAATTGGCCGAAATCCAAGAACTGGAGAACAAATCCAAATCGCAGCTTCTCAAAAGGTAAAATTTTTACCTGCAAAAGCACTTAAAGAAATATTCAATAAATAGATATTTCCTCTAGACAGCCTTTATTAATTGAGAGTTAATAAAGGCTGTTTCTATATGCAAATTATGCATATCTATATATTCCATTTAGCAATAGTTATTAAATCATAAAAATCTATAACAAATTTTTTAATAGGGAGGATTAATGAAAAAACTTTTATGTAAACTGTTAGGACCAGTAGTAAGTATTATGTTCTTACTTAATATGACCAATGTTGGTTATGCTGAGACTACAGTATCCGCTGAAGTCGGATTTATTTTTAATACTTTCCTCTTTTTAGTGTGTGGATTCTTGGTCATGTTTATGGCTGCAGGTTTTGCTATGCTAGAAGCAGGAAGTGTAACATCAAAAAGTGTATCAGTAATTTGTGCAAAAAATATTGGATTGTTTTCAATTGCCGGAATGATGTTTTGGTTATTTGGATATAATTTAGCATATGGTATTCCAGAAGGTGGATATATCGGAAAATTTTTGCCATGGTCGGATGCAAGTAAGATAGAGACTGGTTACTCAGATGCATCAGACTGGTATTTCCAGATGGTATTCTGTGCAACAACAGTATCTATTGTTTCTGGTACATTAGCTGAAAGAATTAAACTGTGGCCATTCTTGCTATTTGCTGCAATTTTATCAGGTATTATTTATCCAATCGTAATGGGTTGGAAATGGGGTGGCGGATGGTTAGCTGCTGCTAATTTCCAAGATTTTGCTGGATCAACTCTAGTTCACTCAACTGGTGGTGCAGCTGCTCTTGCTGGTGCATTTTTACTGGGACCAAGACTTGGAAGATTCACTAAAAAAGGTGAACCGGCTCCAATGAAACCATTTGCAGCTTCTTCAATTCCATTAATTACAATTGGTGTATTTATTTTATGGCTAGGTTGGTTTGGATTTAACGGAGGTTCGCAACTTGCAATCGGAACAGGTGCAGATGCAATTGCTGTAGCAAAAATCTTCATGAATACATTCTTAGCGGGTGCTGGTGGTGTAATGGCAGCTGCAACGATGACAAGATTGCATTTTGGTAAAACGGATGTAATTCAAATGTTAAACGGATGTATTGGTGGATTAGTTGCTATTACTGCTGAACCATTATTACCTTCACCTTTCGCAGCAATTTTAATTGGTGCTGTTGGTGGTGTAATTGTTGTTTATGGTACTAAACTGCTATTCGCATTAAAAATTGACGATGTTGTAGGTGCAATTCCTGCACACTTATTTGCTGGAATTTGGGGTACATTAGCTGTGCCGATAACAAATCCAGATGCAACTTTTGGAGCTCAGTTACTTGGTATTATATCAATTAACGTTTTTGTTTTTGTAGTTGCCTATATCGTTTGGGCACTTATGAAGAGCACAATTGGTATTAGATTAAGTAAAGAAGCAGAGCTTAAAGGTACTGACGTCGTCGAAACTGGCGTAATAGGTTACGCTATACGAGATTAGGCATCTCTCCCTCTTAGTGGTTTGACGTTTAATTAAGGCCTCCTAGAAATAGGAGGCCTTTTTTTATAGCTTATTGTTTTTAATAAAATTATAAATTTCCTCTGCGTGGCCTTTAACCCTTACATTCCGCCATTCTTTAATGATATTATTTTTTTTCAATAAAAAGGTACTTCTAATTAAACCCATAAATTCTTTCCCCATGAATTTTTTTTTACCCCAAACTTTAAATTCTTTAATAGCAATTTTATTTTCATCAGATAATAGTTCAAATTTTACTTTGTATTTTTTCTTAAATTTTAAATGACTTTCGATTGTATCTTTAGAAATTCCATATATTTCACAGTTAAGTTTTATAAATTTATTGTAAAGCGAGTTAAAATCTTTTGTTTCGAGAGTACACCCTGGAGTGTCATCCTTTGGATAAAAGTATAAAACCGTATATTTTGATTTTATTTTATTTAATTCAACTAGCCTATTTGATGTTCCTAATAGCTTAAAATTTTTTGCTTTTTTCATCTTGTAGAATTGCTAATCCACTTTAAAAATTCTTTATTTCCTGATGAAATTTTAAAAAATACAATACAAGGCATATCATAAGAGTGTATTTTTTTTACTTCTGAAATTATTTTAGCCTGTCGTTTTTTTGTAGTCTTTCCCATTATTATAACCTCTTTTGAGAAGTTAACTTTGTTTTTCCATGAAAAAACAGATTGAATATTATTAAAAATATTTGCACAGGCTATTAATTTTTTTTTTACTAATATTGAAGAAATTTTTTTTGCCTCTTTAATATTGGCACAAGTTATGTACAAAAACATTTGCATTAACTAGTATTGTTTTCATCCCAAAGTTTTTTGATATTTACAAAGGGAGATAAGCCATAGCTTGAATTTACATTTGCTAGATGAATAGAGAGTGTATTTATTGGCGATATACCAATCTCATTTATCAAAATTTCATTAATATATTTTTCAAAAGGGTCGTGTCTTTTTTCACAAGTCTTTATTAAATTATCCCAATATTTTTCAAGCATTTTTTTAGAAATCATAAAGGTACATAAAATTTTTTGGACTGTTCTCCAGTGTTGATTACTACCTATTAAAATATTTGTTTTTTCATTAGACATATAATTAAAAGGATAGTCACAAGGACAAATTATAATATCTTTTTCAATTTGTGAGCTTACCCTTTCATAAGTATTGATCATGTCGGTTAAAGAATTTTCAAAATGTAAATAATCGTCTTCTACAAAATAAATTAAATCGCTATTTTCTTTTTTTGCAGTTTCGAAACATTTTAATAAGCTAGATAAATTTGAAAATGTTTGATCATTTGTATTCTCAAATATTTTTCCCTTATGCTCCTCTTTTTTGTTATTTATAATTAAATATTTTGAGTGGTTTCTATTTAAAACATCTTTAATTTTATTTAAATTATCTGATTTAGAATTGTCATCAATAATCAGTAAGTTAACGTTAATTGATGAATTCTCTTTTTTAAGTCGGTTAATAGATTTTATTAATGAAAACAAACATCTTAATACATATTCGATTTTGGGTTCTTCAAAAACTCTCTTTTTGTTTTGGTCCCAAATGTCTATGTTAGAATTAGTCCTAAATATAATTGACAAATTTTTAATTTTTTTCGTTAATTTTACTTCACCTAAAGGAAGAATTATTGACTTGTCTTTATTAGATAATTTTTCATCAAGACTTTTTTCAAGAGTTGGTGAGTAAAATTCGTTTTGATCTATTAATTCGTAACCTACTAACTTAGATATTTTTATAAATAATTTTTTAAAGATGTTTTTTTTCATTTTTTTTGATATTAACAGATTACACATATATGACTATTAAATCATCACAAGATCTAGTTAATAATGCATTAAAAGAAATTAAAACTATTACAAGCAATGAGGCTGCAAAATTGTTTAAGGAAAACAAATGTAATTTAATCGATATTAGAGATATTAGAGAACTAGAAAGAGATGGAAGAGTAAAAAATTCCCTTCATATTCCCAGAGGTATGTTAGAATTTTGGATGGATCCATCTAGTCCATATTATAAACAAGGAAAAATAGATCCATCAAAAGAAACAATATTGTTTTGTGCAGCTGGTTTAAGATCTGCTCTTGCCACTAAAACTTTACAAGACATGGGTTTTAAAAATGTGTCTCATGTTGATGGTGGTTTTAGTACTATTAAAGCAAGCGATTTTGAAATTATTTAATTGCCTCATCAATTACATAATCTAATCTGTCTTGTCCCCAATAAATTTTATTATTATAAAAAAAAGTCGGAGCGCCAAAAATTTTTTTGGAAAAAGCTTCATCGGTGAGCAGCTTTAGCTTTTCTTTAGTCTCCCTTTTCTCAATATCTAAAAGAAATTTATCAACATCAATATTTATTTCTTTTAATTTTTTTTCAAAAATACTTCTATCTGATAAATCTAAATTTAACTGCCAGTAGGATTCAAAAAAAGTATCTATATATTTTTCAAGTAAATTATCCTTTAAAACTAATGTTCCCCTCATTAAATATAAAGAATTAATAGGAAATTTTTCGTTAAAATGAAAATTGATACCAAGTTTCTTTGAAATCATTTCACAATCTTGAATCATAAATTCGTTTTTATGACCAATAAATGCATTCGCGGTTATTCCAGCTAATTTGTGCAAACCACCTAAAAGCATCGGTTTGTATAAAAAATTAATATTTTTATCATTCTTTAATTTCTTAATTTTTTTGTGGGCAATGTATGTATACGGACTTGAAAAATCGTAATAAAACTGAATTTCTTTAATCATACAATGATAATTTTTTTGCAAAAAAGATTCTTATCAGCCAGTATATAAATAGTCCAATAGGACCTATAAAATATGTAATCAATAGTGGAAAAAAAACTAAAAATTTTGACATAGAAAATTTTAAACTATCACTTACAATCCAAGCACCACAAAATAAATTTATCGCTAAAAAATGGCACCAAAACATAATTAAAAAACCTGTTTTAGAAAATAACCCAGACAGTTGTTCCAAACCTAGATAAAGATTAAAATTATTCTTAAAATCAAATTCTGTTAGAAAAAAGTAATATAATAAATAAGCATAAACAAATGAAAAAATCATAAATGGAAATATTGACCTAACCATATATTTACTTACACCTGAGCTTGGGAAAAATAATAGCACTATCCAAAAAGGCAGAACACCTAAATTCAACCATAAGTAAATCATTGGAACTGTGAAGAAGTTATTAATTTGTTCAATCATTAAAGTTTATAATATATTAAAAATTAAAATGATTCCTATAAAAAATAAAAAAAAGAGTTTTGAAGATACAGTTCATGAGATGAGAGATTTTTCAATGAAGTATATTGAAAAGTATGCTCCATCAAAGCAGCAATTAAGGACTTATTTACTTAAAAAATATTTGAAATTTGGAGCCGTAGGGATAAAAAAAAATGAAATTAAAGATTTAATTGATGTAGTCCTGAGCGATCTTGAAAACTCTAAATATTTAAATGACAAATTTTATTCTAATAGTAAAGCAAAAAATCTTATTCAAAGAGGTAGCTCAATTAACAAGATAAGAAATTATTTAATGTCAAAAGGTATCAATCAAAAATTTGTTAAGGAAACTTTAGACAAAATAAAAGATGAAAATGAAGATCAAGATTTTTTTTCTGCGTTAAAAGTGTGTAAAAAAAGAAGAATTGGCCCATGTAGAGTAGAGGACAATAGACCGTTATTTTATAAAAAAGATATTGCAGTTTTAGCAAGAAATGGTTTTGATTTTGATACATCAAAACGAGTTATGGATCTTTCTAAAGAAGAGTACGAGAAAATCACTCGTCTTTTTTAGCTTTCTTATTTTTTTCTATTAAATAATAATCAATTTTTGATTTAATAAAATTTTTAACTATTACAAAGACAATTAAGCCAAAAATTGATACGCTAACAATTATAATTAAGATAATTCTAAGTTGTTCACTCATTATTTAGCAATCTTGCACTTTTTACAACTAAACTTGGATTTTTAAAATCCTTTTTTCCATAAAATATTTCATTTCCATTCATGTCTTTTAATGAACCTCCGGCATTTCTTAATATTGCATCACCTGCTGCTATATCCCATTCAGAAGCCCTAGGGTCTGCAACATACAAGTCAAACTCCCCAGAGGCAATAACGCAAAACTTATAAGAACTTTTCATTTTTGTTATTTTTTTTATGTTATAGTTATTGTGAATGTTTTTTATTTCTCCTTTAATATTATCAGAGTAAACAAGAGCACTTAGTTCTTTATTTTTAGAATTGGCACCAGAATCTAATTTCGTTTCTAAATTATTTTTTAATTCAAAACTATTATTGACACCAAAAGTATAAAATAATCTTTTTTTTGCCGGTGCATTAATAATCGCTATATCAGGTTTTTTATTAATAATTAAACCAGCGTTTAAAGTAAATTCTTCTTTATTATTTAAATAGTCATATGTTCCATCTATTGGATCTATCAACCAAAAAGTTGATAGATTATTAGAGTTTTTATTGTCAGATACTTCTTCTGAAACAATAGGAATTTCAGGAGTTATTTCCTTTAGTTTATTAGTTATTATTTTATTGACCTCTAAATCTCCATTAGTAACAGGAGTATTATCATCCTTTATAATTTTCTTTAAACCCTTTTCTCTTAATTCAAGAGCAATATCTCCAGCATTAATAAAAGTTTTGATTAATTCATAAATTATTTTTTTTTTTAATTTATCTTCCATTTGATTTTAATTTAGTTAACTCAACTATATTTGAATTTATTACTTTTTTACCTACATTTTCAAAATTAACTGTGACTTTCCCTTTGATAATAGATTGTACTTGCCCGATTCCCCACTCTTTTTGTTTAGGATTAACTACTTTGTCACCTGGCTCAAAATCTAAAATCATATAGTTTAACTTATAATAGAAAAAAGTATAATTTCCAAACTTATGAAAAATATTTTAAACCCTCTTGGATTTGAAAAGAGCCCAAAAGATACAACTGTAGTTGTTGCAATGTCAGGTGGGGTAGATTCTTCTACTGTTGCAGGTATGATGAAAAGGGAAGGTTATAACGTAATTGGGATCACACTGAAGTTATATGATGATAATAAAGAGGTAGCTGCTTCAAAAACTTGTTGCTCAGGTCAAGATATATTTGATGCAAAAAGGGTAGCTAACAAATTAAATATTGAACACAAAATTTTGTATTATCAAAATAAGTTTAAGGAGGGTGTAATAGACAACTTTGTAGACAGCTATCTAAAAGGAGAAACTCCTATTCCATGTGTTCAATGTAATAAGACTGTAAAGTTTAATGATTTATTTCAAGAGTCATTAAATATTAAAGCAGATGCTTTAGTTACTGGCCATTATGTTAAAAGTATAACAAAAGATAATCAAACGGAAATGTATAGAGCCATTGATACAAACAGAGACCAAAGTTACTTTTTATTCAACACTACTAGAGATCAATTAAATTTTTTAAGATTTCCTCTAGGAAATTTATTAAAAAAAGAAACTAGAGAAATAGCACAAAAACTTCAATTAAATGTTGCAGATAAACCAGATAGCCAAGATATTTGCTTCGTTCCCAATGGTGATTATGTGTCAGTTATTCAAAAATTTAGACCTGATGCATTTAAAAAAGGGAATATAAAAAATTCTTTAGGTAAAGTCCTAGGAGTACATGATGGGATTGTAAATTTTACTATTGGTCAAAGAAGGGGAATTAAAATTGCAGCAAAAGAGCCGTTATATGTAATTGATATAAATTCTGATAAAAATGAAATAATTGTTGGTGAAAAAAAAGAATTAATAAAAAAAGACATTAATTTAAAAAACTTAAATCTTTTAGCTGATAAGAAATATTTTGATGAAAATATTTTTGTAAAAGTAAGATCTACAGGCAAACTTTTAAAATCTAAATTAAATTTAAATGATGACAAAACTTCTTTAACACTATTAGAAGATGAGTATGGTATTTCACCAGGTCAAGCATGTGTTTTTTATAAAAAAGATATAGATGGTGATAGAGTTTTAGGCGGAGGCTGGATTACTCGATAATTAGCTTTGCTTTTTCCACATAAAGAAAGTTAATACGTAAAATAATATAACACCCAGAAAAAAGTCCCACTCTAATGCATGCTTAATATGCTTATTACCTGGCATACTCACTATCGGGATGCTTACTATCATTACAAAAACTAAAATTGATACTAAAATAGCTTTTAATTTTAAGAATTTTAAATTTATAAAACTTAATAATTTATTTTTGATTGAGTACAACGTAATCACTAAATAAGCCTGGGCTACTACTTCAAAAATAATAAAAACTAACATTATTACTCTTCTGAATAATTTATAGAGATCATAATCAAATTTAATACCTAAAAAAATTGAGTGAATGATTAAACAGATAGCTGAACCAATACCAAATATTAAAATTTTTCCTAAATTTTTATGCTCTCCATGAACATTTAAAATAATTTTTTTAATATACAGCCAATATTTTATCAATAAGTACGCCGTCAAAAACATGGCAGGTTTAAAAATTAAGTATGTTGGAAAAACCCTAGCTGTTCTACTTATTGAGGCCCCTCCATCAATATACGGAATTGTATTATGTATTATATGTTCTTTGTTTGGAAATAGTTCATGAAAGTTTGTTATTAGTATTAGACAAATGTTTATCGCAAAAAAGGGAACTATAAAAATCCATATACTTATGGATTTGACTTTATTTATGGTATCCATTTTGAGTAGATTTATTTTTTCTTATTTTTTTTTCTAGCTCTTCTTTTTTTTGATCCCATCTTTCTTCTACCACGATGTTTTTTTGGGTATCCCATAAGTTTTCTCCTTTTATTATTATTTTATTGACTTATATGTGGGATATAGCATTGTCATATTTAGTTATCAAATTTTTTTATGGGTTATTCATTCAAAACTTTTTTAAAACATACAGCTAAAGATTTCTACAATCAGTCTGTAAATCCACCGGTTGTTAGAGCATCTACAATTTTGTTTAAATCTCTTAATGACATTAGAAAAACTCAAAAAAAACACTTAAAAGATCCTACTGGAGGACATTTTGATTATGGAAGGCAAGGAACTTCGACAACATTTGCATTATCGAAAATTTTAACTAAATTAGAAGAATCATACCATGTTTTCTTAACACCAACTGGTTTTGGTTCTGTTTTTCTTGCAATGTTTAGTGTAGTAAGACCTGGAGATGAAATTCTAGTTTCTGATCCAGTATACAGTCCTACGCGAATATTAACTCAGGATTTTTTCAAAGATTTTAATATTAAAGCCATATTTTATAATCCAAGAGATTTGTCCACATTAAAAAAAAATATAACAAAGAAAACAAAGTTAATATTTGTTGAAAATCCAGGCAGTAACACATTTGAATTTCAAGATCTCTCAAAAATAATTTCTATTGCAAAAAAAAATAAAATTTTTACAGCTATGGATAACACATGGGGAACTCCATATTTTCTAAAACCCATTAAATTAGGATTTGATATGGCTATTGTATCAGCGACCAAATATTATTCTGGACACTCAGATGTAATGGGAGGAAGTTTAGCAGTCAATAAAAGGGTATTTAAATTTGTTCAAAAAGCAGAAAAAATTTCAGGTTTAAGAATGGGACCTGATGATGCTTATTTAGTAATTAGAGGTCTCAGAACTTTGGATACAAGATTAGATAGACACGAGATAAATACAAAAAAAATTGCTTCCTTTTTAAGTAAACATAAAAAGATTACAGTTTTATATCCTTACAAAAAAGGAACTAAAGATTATAAGATGTGGAAAAAATATTATAAAGGATCCTCAGGTCTAATGGGCCTCAAAATAAAATCTAGAAATATAAGCTCCATAGATAGATTTGTTAACTCTTTAAGATTGTTTGGTTATGGTTATAGTTGGGGAGGTTTTGAAAGTTTAGCGTTGCACCAAAAAATAAAAGAACAAGGAAAAAGAAAATACTTGAATTTATCAAAAGATGAACACATTGTTAGATTGCATATTGGTTTGGAAGATCCTAAAGATTTAATAAAAGACTTAAAAAATTCATTAAAATTTATTAGATGAGCTCCGAAAAGTTCATAAAAAGTAATTTAGCATTAGTTACTTTAATTGCAGCATCACTTGTGGTTTTTATATCTTTAAGTGTAAGACAAGTGTTTGGCATGTTCTTCATGGACTTTAATGCAGATTTAGGAATTACTAACACTGAATTTGGTTTAGCTATTGGTATACAAATGTTAGGCTGGGGTTTATCTGGCCCAGTTTTTGGAGCAATTGCTGATAAATATGGCGGGCATAAAGCTATATCTTTAGCTTTTGTGTTTTACATTATTGGTATCTACTTTTTGTATAATGGTCCTAATACAGGAATTTACTTTCAAATTTGGTTAGGTGTTCTCGTTGGAGTTGGTTGTGGTGGAACAGCAATTAGCATACCAATGTCGATTGTTGGTAAGCATTTTCCATTATCAAATAGAACTATTGCAATGAGTATTGTTACGGCAGTAGGGTCATTTGGATATTTTTTATCACCTTTATTTACAAATTACTCACTTGGAAACTATGGATGGGTACAAACATTGTTTTATTTCATGTTATTTTTGTCGTTAGGTTTTTTGATATCATTTTTTGTTCGTTCGCCTCAAATAAATGTAACAAAAGATGGAGGCAGTCAGTCAACCATTGAAGCTTTAAGTGAAGCTTTTAGATATAAAAGTTATTTATTACTTTTGTCTGGCTTTTTTGTTTGTGGTTTTCATATAACATTAGTAGGAACTCACGTTCCAAAATATGTAATTGATAGAGGCCTAGAGGATTGGACTGCTGCGATGATATTATCTTTAATAGGGTTATTTAATATCTTCGGATCACTTATGAGTGGCTATCTTTGTACAAAAAGAAAAAAGAAAACAATTTTAAGTATAATTTATTTCTTAAGAGGTGTTTCAATATGTTTGTTTATTTTCTTACCTCCCAGCACTTTAGGTTCTATTTTTTTTGGGGCAAGCTTTGGTATTTTGTGGCTATCAACTGTTCCTGCAACAAGTGGGATAGTTGCACATATTTTTGGAACAAAGTATCTGGGATTATTGTATGGATTAGTTTTTTTAAGCCATCAAATTGGCTCATTCTTTGGAGCTTATCTAGGAGGATTATTTTATGATTTGTATGGCTCTTATGACTATGCGTGGTATTTGGCAATTGCATTATCAATTTTTGCAGGTTTAATACACTTACCAATTAAAGAGCAAGCTATTGAGAGATTACAAAAAGCATAAACTAAGATTTAGTCCTTATCTGGAAAAGCTATATCAATCTGATAAGCCAATGATTATCTATAAATTTAGAAACAAGTATAAAATTTTTACAGATTTCTCAAAAAAAATAATACTTAATAATTCAAATATAAAAAATTTTTTAGGTAGTTTTTCAAATAAAAAATATAAAAAAGAGCAGGATTTATTTATAGGTTTTTTTGGATATGAAATATTGTGTAATCTATTAAATATAAGATTAAAAAATCAGAAAAAAACTAATTTTTATAAAGGTATTTTTTATAAACCAGAGACTGTAATTACAATATCTGATAAAGTAAAAATCTCATCAAATATTAAACAAAATAAATTTAATAATAAATTCAATCCAACAAAGATTTTAAGTCCTTTTAAAATAAATACTGATTTCAATAAATATAAAAGAATTTTTAATTTATTTTCAAAAAAAATTAAACAAGGTGAAACTTATCAAATTAAAATTTGCACAAAATATAAAAATAATTCAGTAATCAACCCAGTTAATTTTTTCTGGAAGTTAATGAAAGTAAATTCATCGCCAGAGTCTTTTATGATAAGAGATAAAAATTATTCAATTGTCAGCTGTTCCCCCGAAACATTGATTGAAAAAAAAGGTTTAAAATTAAAAACAAAACCAATAGCTGGAACTTTAAAAAAAAACCCAAAGCTCAATAAATCAAAAGCACTTAGTTTTTTTAAGAATAATAATAAAGAAACAAAAGAACATAATATGATAGTTGATATGGAAAGAAATGATTTATCAAGAATTTGCAAACCAGGAACTGTAAGGATAACAAGAAAAAAATATGTTGAGGAATATAAACATCTTTTTCACTATGTAACCACGATAGAAGGTAATTTAAGAAAAAAAATTAAATTAATAAATATTATTAAATCAATGATGCCAGGTGGATCTGTAATAGGTTGCCCTAAAATTAGAACATTAGAATTACTTAATAGCCAAGAAAAGGAAGATAGAAATATATTTACTGGAAGTTTTGGATTTATTAAGTTTAACGAAGATTTGCGTTTTAATATAATAATTAGATCAATTTTAAATTTTCAAAACAAATCTGAAATATCAGCGGCATCTGGAGTTGTGTTAGAAAGTTCTCCTAGAAAAGAATTTAATGAAAATTTTATAAAAGCAAAATCTTTGTTGGAATTATTTAAATGATTTATATTATTGATCACCAGGACTCATTTACGTGGAACGTTGTTCATCAATTTGCAGAATTTGAAAAAGTATACTGCTCAGATTATTTTAATTTGAATTTAAAATTACTAAAAAAATCAGATGTAATAGTTTTCTCTCCTGGTCCTGGCTCTCCCAAAGACTATCCAGAGACTTCGAAAATATATAAATTATTTAAAGGTAAAAAAAAAATAATAGGTATATGTTTAGGATTTCAATTAATTTTGTTTAATGAAGGAGGAATAATCAAACAACAGAACAACATTTATCATGGCTATCAATCAAAAGTAAAAGTAAATAATAAGAGTAAAATATTTCAAAAAAATAAAATATTTAAGATTGGAAGATATCATTCACTAAAATTACGTGAGCCCTTTAAATCTAATAATATTGATATAACTATGCGTTGCACAAAATCAAATACACCAATGGCTTTTGAGGATAACTTAAATAAAGTTTATGGATTTCAATTTCATCCAGACTCATTCTTGACTGAAAATGGCAAATTTTTTATTAAAAAAATCTTATCATATAAATAATCTTAAAATTTCAAAATTTAAGGATTTATGGGGATCACATGGTGTGTTCACGACAATAAGACTTGTTGGCAAACCAGGTAAATTAGTTTTATTTAATAATCATTTTATAAATTTAATTAAGTCTTTAAAAAAATATAAAATTTATTCTAAAAATATTGAAGAGAATATTAAAGCTCTAATAAGAGCAAATATAAAAAATAATTTTAAATATAACCATTTGTTTAGAATTGCTCTGTCAAAAAAATTAATATCTATTTCTATTCGTAAAAGACTAAAACCTTCAAATAATTTTGAATTAAAGGTTTTAAATTATAAAAGAATTGACCCTAAATATAAAAATCTGCAATACAAATACATTCTTAAAAAATTAAATTCCTATGATGCTACAAAGGTGGATATATTATTAGTTTACAAAAAGAAAATTCTTGAGACTTGTACCTCTAATTTATTACTTGTTAGAAATAATAAATATTATTCACCAAAGAATAACTGCTATATCGGAAACACAATTAATTATTTAAGTAAAAAAGTAAAAATAAATTTTAAAGATATAAATTTGAAAGATATACATAAATTTGATGAAATCTTGCTGATTGGGTCAGGGAAAGGTGTTACTCCTGTTAAATTTATTAAACAGTATAAATGGAAAAATAAGAATATGACTGGTTTTAAAAGAATAAAAAAAAACTTTGAATTATTAATTTAATAAAATGAAAGATCCAAATAATCCTTGTATATTTTGTTCAATACGAAAAAATGAATTGATATTTGAAAATAGTCTTGCTTATGCATCAAAAGATAGTTACCCGGTAACTAAATTTCATTCATTAGTAGTACCTAAAAGGTGTATTAAAAATTATTTTGAATTAAATGATAAAGAAATTTTAGCTTGTGATGATTTAATTAAAAAATTACAACAAAAAATCAGCTTAGAAGATAGCACTGTAAAAGGTTTTAATGTTGGCACAAACTCAGGAAAAGTTGCAGGTCAATCTATTTTTCACTGTCATATACATGTGATTCCAAGAAGAGAAGGCGATGTAGAAAATCCCCAAGGCGGTGTTCGAAGCGTTATTCCTTCTAAACAGCATTATATAAGAAAAAAATAACATTTTGATTATTTAAAATCCTCATAATGGCTCTATATCGCAGTTGAACTATTTTTTTAAGTGTACTACTAATATAACGATTTTATAAATTTTATGTTTTCAACTAATCCATTTTCAATTTTATCTGAAACTGTTCCATTAATAGGAATACAATCTTTTGTAGTTATCATGGTTGCACTTGTGATTTTAGGAACTGTATTAGATATGATACACAAAAAAAATGTAAAATATTTTTTTAATAACGCTAAGAAAGCAAAGAAAAATGCTAAAAGAGAATTAGGTAGCGGTGAAAGGATTGCAGTAATAGCAAAAACAATTGTCCATGACATTGGTACTACTTCAGAATTAGGCTTAGGTAAAAGAAGAATAGCTCACGTTCTTGGAATGTATGGTACAATTTTATTCTGGGTTGGTTCAGGTGCAATGATTTTCTTTTATACAACATCTGATACACCTGCAATCTGGCCAATTCTTTGGCATGTAGGAGCAATAATGACTTGCTTAGGCGGATATTGGTTCTGGTTATTTTTAAGAGTAGATGTTGCTGCAGAAGCTAACTCAGTATTTAGAATCATTACTGCAGATCTTTTTGTGCTAGCTTTATTAGCATCTTCCACATTCGGATTAATATGGTCCTTCTTGCAATTTAATAATATTTCTGGATGGGACAATTTATTTCTAGTTCTCTTTGCAGTTTCAAATATAGTTCTGTTTGGTGGAGTATATTGGTCTAAATTTGCACATATGTTTTACAAACCTGGTGCTGCGATACAGAAAAATTTAGCTGAAGCTGATGGTTCTAGAGATAATTTACCACCTCCAGCAGATGCTCCAGAACAATTTGGTCTTGGTATAAAAAGAGAAGAGCCAAAACACTATTAATATGTTAAGATTTAAAAAGGAGATAAAATAAATGTCGACATTTGTATATATGACTAGGTGCGATGGATGCGGACACTGCGTAGATATATGTCCTTCAGACATAATGCATATTGATAAAAATATTAGAAGAGCAAAAAATATAGAACCGAATTTTTGTTGGGAATGTTACTCTTGTGTGAAAGCATGCCCTAATCACGCAATAGATGTTAGAGGTTATGCCGACTTTGCTCCCATGGGGCACAGCGTTAGAGTAAGAAGAGAGGAAGAAAAAGGAACGATATCTTGGAAAATAAAATTTAGAAATGGAACAGAAAAAGATTTTGTTTCCCCAATAACTACTAAACCTTGGGGAAAATATATCCCTAAACTTGCAGAAGGTGATAAACCTAATCAAGGAGAAATAAACTCTCAAATTTTATACAATGAACCTCACGGTTTAAATACGGATAAAGATTTACCAACACTTGATAAAAGCTCTTTTAAAAAAGGAGTTTATTATTAATGCCAAAGAACAAAACTGTATTTGAAGATTGCGATGTTTTAGTTGTTGGTGGTGGAATGGCTGGTACCGGAGCCACTTTTGAAGCTAGACATTGGGGAAGAGATCTAAAAATAATCTGTGTAGAAAAAGCAAACATTGATAGAAGTGGTGCTGTAGCGCAAGGTCTTTACGCTATTAATTGTTACATGGGAATGCAGTGGGGAGAAAATCAACCAGAAGATCATGTGAGATATGCAAGAAATGATTTGATGGGGTTAGTAAGAGAAGACCTTGGGTACGATATGGCAAGACACGTTGACTCAACTGTTCACATGTTTGATGAATGGGGTTTACCAATGATGAAAAATAAAGAAACTGGTAGATATCAAAGAGAAGGTAAATGGCAAATTATGATTCATGGCGAAAGTTACAAACCAATTGTTGCTGAGGCAGCAAAGAAATCAGCTGATAAAATTTATAACAGAATAATGATTACTCATCTTTTAAAAGATGAAGAAAATGAAAATAGAATTGCAGGTGCAGTAGGTTTTAATATGAGAACAGGTGATTACCACGTATTTAAAGCTAAAGCAGTTATTATTGCAGCTGGTGGAGCTTCTCATATTTTTAAACCAAGAGCAGTTGGTGAGGGAATGGGAAGAACATGGTACGCACCTTGGAGTAATGGCTCTGCATACGCATTACCAATTGCTGCAGGAGCGAAAATGACACAAATGGAAAATAGAATTGTGTTATGTAGATTTAAAGACGGTTATGGTCCAGTTGGGGCATATTTTTTACATTTAAAAACTTATACTCAAAATGCAAATGGCGAGAATTATGAAAAGAAATGGTATGATGCTACAAAAAAACTTGTTGGCGAGTACATTGATCATCATCCGACTCCAACATGTCTAAGAAACCATGCTTTTATTCAAGAAGTAGCAGCAGGTGGTGGACCAATTCACATGGTTACAAAAGAAGCTTTTCAGGATCCACACCTTGAAACAGTGGGTTGGGAAAATTTTTTAGGTATGACAGTAGGACAAGCTGTAGTTTGGGCATCTCAAAATATTGATCCAAAATACACTAATCCAGAATTAACAACTTCAGAGCCTTATGTTATGGGCTCACATGCAACATGCTCAGGAGCATGGGTAAGCGGTCCAGAAGACATTGCACCAGACGATTATTTTTGGGGATATAACAGAATGATGTCTGTTGAGGGTCTATTTGGTGCAGGCGACACTGTAGGCGGCAGTGCACATAAATTTTCATCGGGTTCTTTCACTGAGGGAAGACTAGCTGCAAAAGCTGCGGTTAAATACATTGAAGATAAAAAAGCAAACAATATTAAAGTAAGTGAAAAACAATATAATGATCTAAAAGAAGTAATTTATAAACCACTAGAGAATTATACGGTTGGTAGAAATGAAATAACTGGAGGCACAGTTTCACCAAGTTATATCTCACCGATACAAGGTTTACAAAGACTTCAAAAAATCATGGATGAATATTGTGGTGGTATCACCAATAACTACATGACAAATGACAATCTCCTTAAAAAAGCTTTAGAATTATTAGATTGGCTTCAGGAGGACTTGGAAAATGTAGGAGCTGAGGATTACCATCAGTTAATGAGAGCATGGGAGTTAAAACACAGAACTTTGACATCTCAGTGTGTTACAGAACATACTTTATATAGAGAGGAAACTCGTTGGCCAGGGTACTATTATAGAGGCGATCATATGAAACTTGATGATGAAAATTGGCATTGTTTAACTGTTTCAAGACGTGATCCAGAAACTGGCAAGTTCACTATGGAAAAAAAACCTGTCTATCACATAGTCGACGATAAAGAGAAGAAAAAAGCATCTTAAGTCCTAACAATTATAAATATGAGTTTCACATCAAAATCAGATGAACAAATAATAGAAATTGCTAATCCAATTTGGCAAAATTTGATTAAATCATCAAATATGAAAGATTATGGCGGTTTTACTAAAGATTTTTCATCTCAAATGCTTTATGGAGCAAATGAAGTGGAGCTCGGGAAGCAATGGGCCAGCAATAAATTAATATGTAGTTTGTCTGATGATTATAAGGCTTTTGGCTGCCTTAGAAGAGGATTACACGTGACAGTTCTTTTTAAACAGAGGAGTACCACTGAAGAGGGGGAGTTTCTTGGTAGACTTGTTCTTGGAGAAGAAGGCGACTCAGTCAAAGTTTTTGGTGCAACGATTTTTTAAATAAGACTTGATAAATATTCTTTCTGGGTGTACTTGATAAGTATGCTTGAAAATTTAAATAAAAACCTAAACATCTTCAAGCTTATAAAAAACTCTAAAATATTTTCATATATAAATGCTAAGTTTGTACTCTACATGGGTTTAGCAGCATATTGGGTAGTAATTCTTTCGAGTACATTTTTTGGAATTTAATAATCAAATAGTTGACTTCAAATATTTTCGGGATAATTAACATTCATGGAATTCTTTCTTCCAATAGCAGAAGTCTACGTAAGCCTGCCATTCATATTTATATTAAGTTTAGCAGTGGGAATCTTATCAGGTCTTTTTGGTGTTGGTGGTGGATTTTTGATGACGCCTTTTTTAATTTTTTTGGGAATTCCACCAGCTTATGCGGTACCAAATGAGGCTAATAATATTTTAGGAACTTCTATATCAGGATCAACCACACATTATCTTAAAGGAACATTAGACTATAAAATGGGTTTGATGATAGTAGTTGGAGGAATAGTTGGTACTGCTTTAGGAATTTATACTTTTAGTTATTTTCAAGATATCGGCAAAATTAATATCGTAATATCTCTTGCCTATATGTATATACTTGCAATCATTGGTACAATGATGCTTGTTCAGGGTGTCACTGAGATAGATAGAGCACGAAAAAAAATTGTAGTTAAGAAAAAATTACATGATCATTATTGGTTTCACGGCTTACCATTTAGAATGAGATTTAAGAAATCAAAACTTTATGAAAGTGCATTTACTCCAATAGTGATTGGTTTTTTGGTAGGTTTTATTGCAGCAATATTAGGTGTCGGTGGAGCTTTTATTTTAGTTCCTGCAATGATTTATATAATTGGAATGCCTACAAAATTAATTCCAGGAACATCTTTATTTGTAACAATTTTTGTGAGCGCAATAGTTACTGTATTGCATGCATTTAACTATGGAACTATTGATCTTATATTAGTTACAGTTTTAATTTTAGGTTCGATATTAGGTGTACAAATTGGACAAAAACTTGGGGAAAAAGTTGATAGCTCACAATTTAAAACTATTTTAGCAGTTTTATTACTGTTGGTCGGTGTTGCAATTGCTTACGATACTTTTTTTGCAGCAGAAAATGTTTCAGGAATATACAAAAATTCTAAACCTTCATTAGGACCTGTCTCAGAATTTGTAAGGGATCTATCAAAAAATGTTCCTTTTCTTTACGGTATGGCATCTTTAGTTTTAGCTTTAGGATTAGGAGTTGGAGCAGCAGTTTTAAGAAAAGTTTTGTCTAAATTAAAAGATAAGTATATTCCAAAACCAACAATATCAACTAAGTAATTTTAAGCGCTTCTATAAAGTTTGGTCATCACGAACTCTTTATGACCGAGTGCCTCTGCGCACGTTAACCTACCATTAGCAACTTTAAGAGTTGCTTTTATTAATTCATCACCTGCTTGATCAAGATTCATTTCTCTAGAAAGTATTTTAGATACATCAAGATCAATGTGTTCACTCATAGTTTTAGCAGTTAATGGATTTGCAGTTAAT
Organism: uncultured Pelagibacteraceae bacterium; assembly: GCA_902600485.1. Lineage (GTDB taxonomy): Bacteria > Pseudomonadota > Alphaproteobacteria > Pelagibacterales > Pelagibacteraceae > Pelagibacter. The sequence goes on along the minus strand of CACKJD010000002.1, from coordinate 176,365 downwards.
TTAATAACCGGTTCTATTGGATTTCCAATTATATTTCCTTGTCCAGTTGGAAATAAATGAATATTAAATCCGCCTGCTGCTTGAAGAGTGACACACTCAGCAGCTGCTGAGGACGTATCCATAAAATACAATCCTTTTCCCTTACTCGGTTCTTCGGCAGGTTCAAGAACATCAATGAATTCTCTTGATCCAATTTTTTGAAAATTTCCAAAAGCTTTTTCTTCAATTGTAGTCAATCCTCCTGCAATATTTCCTGCAGTTGGTTGGCTCTCAGATAGGTCGTTAGTTGCTTCTTTTAAAATGAAATCGTTATATGAACTCCAAGTTTTCATAAATTTGTCTTGCGCCTCTTTAGTTTTACCTCTTTTAGCACAAACATTTTCAGCACCTGTTAACTCAGATGTTTCTCCAAAACAAAGATGAACACCTAAAGGCTCAAGTTTATCCATTAAATTTCCTACTGTAGGATTTGACGCTAGCCCTGATGTTGTGTCAGACTCTCCACACTTTACAGAAATCCACAAATCGCTTATTGGACATTCTTCTCTCTGTTTTTCGGATGCCCACATTGAGAATTCTTGAGCTTTTTTAGAAACTTTTGCGATTGTATCAATATCTCCAACACCCTCGATACTAAATCCTTCTACAGGCTTTCCAGTTTTTGCAATAGCATCTACAATTCTTTTAGTCCATTTAGGCTCTATACCTATAACTATGACAGCTGCAACGTTAGGATTTTTACCTGTTCCTATCATTGTTCTAAAATGTAATTCAAGATCAGCACCAAATTGCAACCTTCCGTAAGAATGAGGCAAAGCAATAGTCCCTTTAATATTGTTAGATACAGCTTCTGCACATGCATTTGAAATATCGTCAACTGGGAGAATAATCACATGATTTCTTGTACCCGCTCTTCCATTTTCTCTTTTGTAACCTAAAAAACTTTTTGGAATATCCATTTTTACCACTTTTTTGTTTTTACATTATGTACATGAACATGGTCACCTTTTTTTATTGACTTAACTACTTTACCAATATCGTGTCCATATTTTATAATTGTGTCACCTTCTTTAAAATCTTGTAAAGCAATTTTATGTCCAAGGGGAATTTCTGCTTCGGATTTAATGTTATTTGAGGCGTCATTTTCCATGATCCAACAACCACAATCTTGGCCTTTATTTACTTTTTCAACTACTATTACCCCAACATTGTCTTTTTTATCGTGAATTATTATGTCTGTTTTAGCCATTGTGACGATTTCTTAGTAGAAACTTCGAAAGAATTTATATATTAATCGTTCGATTGCAAACAAAATTTATTAAGTTTTTATATGACTAAAATGACAACAGAAGAAGCTTTTATTAAAGTTCTTCAAATGCATGGAATTGAACACGCTTTCGGAATAATAGGTTCTGCTTTTATGCCTATTTCAGATTTATTTCCAAAAGCTGGTATAACATTCTGGGATGTAGCTCATGAGACGAACGGCGGATTAATTGCTGATGGTTACACAAGAGCTACTGGAAAAATGTCGATGGTGATAGCCCAAAATGGTCCGGGTATAACTGGATTAGTAACTCCGATTAAAACTGCTTACTGGAATCACACACCCTTATTAGTGGTGACACCACAAGCTGCAAACAAGACTATGGGTCAAGGAGGTTTTCAAGAAGTTGAACAAATGAATTTATTTAAAGATATGGTTTGTTATCAAGAAGAAGTAAGAGACCCATCTAGAATGGCAGAAGTTCTTAATAGAGTTATTGAAAAAGCATTTAGAGGCTCTGCACCTGCGCAAATTAATGTTCCAAGAGATTATTGGACTCAAGTTATAGACATTGAATTACCACCTATTGTTAGATTTGAAAGACAGGGCGGGGGAAAAGAAGCAATCGAGAACGCGGCAAAACTTTTATCAAAAGCTAAATTTCCAGTAATTTTGTCTGGAGCTGGAGTTGTTTTAGGTGGAGCAATTGATGAATGTAAAAAATTAGCTGAAAAATTGGACGCACCGGTTTGTAATGGTTATCAACATAATGATAGTTTTCCTGGAAGCCACCCTTTAGCTGTAGGACCTTTAGGATACAATGGATCTAAAGCTGCTATGGAATTAATATCTAAAGCAGATGTAGTACTAGCACTTGGTACCAGACTTAATCCTTTTTCAACATTACCAGGATATGGAATTGATTATTGGCCAAAGAATGCAACAATAATTCAAGTGGATATGAATCCTGACAGAATTGGTCTTACTAAAAAAGTTTCAGTTGGAATTTGTGGAGATGCCAAACAAGTAGCTCAACAGATTTTAGATAAACTTTCATCAGATGCAGGAAATACAGGCAGAGAAGATAGAAAAAATTTAATACATAAAACAAAATCTGCGTGGTTACAAACTTTATCTGGTTTAGATCATGAGGAGGACGATCCTGGAACAGTTTGGAACAAAGAAGCAAGGGAAAGAGATAAAGATAGAATGTCACCAAGACAAGCATGGAGAGCAATTCAAGATGCTTTACCTCAAGATGCAATTATCTCTAGCGATATAGGTAACAATTGCGCAATAGGAAATGCTTACCCAACTTTCGAAAAACCAAGAAAATATTTGGCACCTGGTTTATTTGGTCCTTGTGGATATGGTTTTCCAGCCATACTAGGCGCAAAAATCGGCTGTCCCGATACTCCAGTGGTAGGATTTGCAGGTGATGGAGCTTTTGGAATAAGCATGAACGAAATGAGTTCATGTGCAAGAGAAGAATGGCCAGCTATTACAATGGTAATTTTTAGAAATTATCAATGGGGTGCCGAAAAAAGAAATTCAATACTTTGGTTTGATGATAATTTCGTTGGAACAGAACTTGATCCTGAATTAAGTTATGCAAAAGTTGCTAATGCTTGTGGATTGAAAGGAGTAACTTGTAAAACAATGGAAGAGACAACCAAAGCAATTAAACAATCTTGTGAAGATCAAAAAAAAGGTATTACAACTTTCATAGAAATAATTTTGAACCAAGAACTTGGGGAGCCATTTAGAAGAGATGCTATGAAAAAACCTGTTAAAGTTGCAGGTATTAAAAAAGAGGATATGAAGAAACAACCCTCTTTAATTTCTTAATTTAAATAAGGTTTATCTTATAACTGCTTTTACAGAACCTAGTTTATCAACTTTACCAGTATAAATACCCTTACCTTTAATTGGAACTACACCAACTGAAGAACCAGTAAAAACCCAAAAATCTTTATTTAAATTTATTTTATCTTTTTTAACTTTATTCAAAACAAATCTCAAAGAGTTTAATGGGTTTATATAAACTGTATTAGTGTTACCACTTACGCTTTGATTAATTTTTTTATTTGAAATATTAGTTTTCAAATTACCAATGTTTATTCTCTTATATTTCTTTTTAGCACCTATTAGAAATTTTACATTTGCACCAAAATCACTGCATAAGTCACCAAAAGAAGTAATTCCTTTTTTTCTTTGTCTATAACCAACCACCTCAATACATGGTGCCATGTGAGAAATATATTTCGATATATTTTTCATGGTAATTACTCCTTTAGATAAAAAAAAGGATTTTTTAACATTATAACAAACTTCAAGCTCTATACCTAAAGTTGCTTTATTTATTTTAACACTTTTACCACTACTTAAAAAATTTCTTTTATAAACTGTTGCGTAAAAAGGCTCCTTTTCTTTTAACTTTTTAATTAAAGGAATGCCTGTGCCAGCAGCTTTAAAACCAATTACAGGCAATTTAATTTTGCTTTCACAAAGTTTTCTCAATTTTTGTGCTTCTTTTATTTTTTTTGTATATTTATTAGGGATTGCTTTTATTAGTTTATTTTTCAAAAACGCAGTTACGAGTTTATTTGAGATTTTTTCTAAATTATCTTGTTTCATAATTTTATATCTATAATTGTTGAGGGATCTAATTTAATCCCAAACCAATTTAGCCTAATGTCTAAATGAGGTCCAGTTGATCTTCCACTAGAACCTACAGTACCAATTATATCACCTTGTTTTACAATATCACCTTCTTCTACAAATATTTTATTCATATGCATATATAATGTAGAAATTCCATGTCCGTGATCAAAAATAAGCGTTGCTCCAGTGTAATATAAATCATTTTCAGCAAGAGTGACTACTCCATTAGCCATCGCTTTTATCGGAGTTCCGAGCTTGCCTGCAAAATCTATTCCATAGTGGGGAGACCTGGGTTTACCGTTAAGAATCCTTTGGCTACCATATATTCCTGTTATTATTGCATCATCTAAGGGAGCAATAAATTTATTTTTGAAAAATTTCAAATTTGAATTTATTTCTCTAGCTCTAACAATTAATTTATTTTCTTTTTTAATCCTTGCATAAACTTCTTTAGGAGGTGTGACTTTCTTAGGCTCAAGACCATCAATTCTTTGAATTTTGTATTCTCTTTTAATTACCTTTTTAACTATTTTAGTCTTATTACCATTCAATGTTTTGAGGATCACTACATCATTTTTTCTATCTCTATCAAGTCCAAAAACAAAATCACCATCTTCAGTAACTTTTATTTCTTTATCATCAATTTTAATTTTGGCTCCAGGATCTGTTTTTCCTAAAATAAAATGACCTTGAATAAATTTACCATTGAATTCAATTGATTTTGCTTCAAATGAAAAAATGAAAACAAATAATAAAATATATTTTATTATTTTGCTGTCCATCCACCATCTACCAATAAAGATGTGCCAGTAATCATCGATGCTTGATCTGAGGCTAAAAAAACAACAGCACTTGCAATATCTGACAGTTCTGCAAACTTTCCTAGTGGAATATTACCAAGAACTTCTTTCATAAATTTTTTGTCTTTTAAAAATTTTTTAGTCATTGGAGTTACAACAAAAGTTGGGCATATAGTATTTACTCTTATATTGTATTTAGCTAAATCTATTGACATTCCTTTAGTTAATCCCTCTAAACCAAATTTATTCATATTATAAACACTTCTGATTGGTCCACCCACATGCCCCATTTGTGAAGACATATTAATTATAACTCCCCCAGTTTTTTTTCTTGTTTTTAATTCAATCATCTTTAATGCGCTTAGCTGAGCTATATTAAATGAAGCTATAGTGTTAACTTTTACCAAATACTCCATGTTACTTTTTTTAACTTTAGTAAAATGTTCTGGAATATTTGTTCCCGCATTATTGACAACAACATCTATTCTTTTTTGAGAATTTATAACTTTTTTAATTTGTTCATATTTTGTAACATCACATACAAAATATTTACAATTTACTCTAAATTTCTTAATAATTTTTGACACTTCTTTTAAATCTTTTTCAGTCCTGCTAATTATTATTAGATTTGTTCCGGCTTCAGCTAAAGCAATTGCGCAGGCTCTCCCTAAACCTTTACCGGCGCCTGTAACAAGAGCTGTTTTGTTTTTTAAGTTATATTTTTTTAAGTACATCAAATAATTAAAATTTTTAAGTCAGTATAAATCAAATCTATTGCAACTACCAGTATTGCTAATAAACCAACCCAACCAATCCATTTATACTTTTTTATCCATCCAGATATTATAGTAGCAGCAGTTGCCATTAAAACTATTGATAAGACTAAACCAAAAACTAAAAGTCCGTAGTGATCTTTTGCTGCTCCAGCTACACCTAGCACATTATCTAAACTCATTGTAAAGTCTGCAATTAATACAGTTGATATAGCTTTTATAAAACTAGACTTATCTATTTTTATGTTACTATTTGGTTCACTGTTAGAGTTTTTAAGAATATCTTTATAAAGTTTATAGCAAATATATAATAACGCTAAACCCCCAATCAATCTTAGACCAGTTATTTGTAACAAGTATGCAGTTAAAAGAGTTAGTATTATTCTTAATACAACAGCTCCACCAATTCCCCAAAAAATAATTTTTTTTCTCTCCGCGGCTGGAAATTGAGATGCAACCATACCAATTATTATTGCATTATCACCCGCTAAAACTAAATCGATAAAAACTATTTGTGTAAAAATTATTATTTCTTCATTCATTGCAGATTGTCTTCTAATATCATGTCAGATGCTTTTTCTGCAATCATTATAGTTGGTGCGTTTGTATTTCCTGATGTAATATTAGGCATAATTGATGCATCAACTACTCTTAAATTTTCAATTCCATGAACTTTAAGTCTATCGTTTACAACTGAATTCTCATCTTGACCCATTTTGCAAGTGCCAACAGGATGAAAAATTGTTTGTGCATAGTCACTACCAGCTTTAACTAGCTCCTCGTCATCTTTAATGTGAGCACCAGGACGGTATTCCTCTGGTTCATATTTTTTAAATGTTTCAGTATCTAGCATTATTTTTCTTACAAGCTTTAATCCTTGTGCAGCAACATACCTGTCATCATCAGTTGATAAATAATTCATCTTAATCTTTGGATTATCTTTAATATTTTTACTTACAATATTAATTTCTCCTCTGCTTGTTGGTCTAATATTAGCAACTGTTGGTGTAATTCCATCAAAATCATGAAGTTTAGTTGCTCCTAAAATATCTGTACTAATAGGCTGTACATGGAATTGTAGATTTGGAGTTTCTCTAGAACTATCACTTTTAGCAAAACCACACACCTGACTTGCTCCCATAGTCATTGGTCCACTTTGATTAAAAATATATTCTAATCCAATTAAAAATTTTCCAAAAAGACTATTAATTTTCTTATTCAACGATTTTAAATTTTTAACTTTATATACCGGTCTAAACATTAAGTGGTCTTGTAAATTTTTACCAACTCCTTTTAGATTTTTTATTAAATCTATCCCAATTTTACTTAATTTATCACCATCGCCAATTCCTGAGACTTGTAAGATATGAGGCGATCCAATTGAGCCCGCACATAATATAATCTCTTTATTGGCAGAAATTTTACTCAAATTTTCTCCAAGAAAGTATTCAATATCTGAAGCTTTTTTACCTTCAAAATTAATTTTTTGAACATGAGCATTAGTTATTATCTTTAAATTCAATCTTTTTTTTGCAGGATTCAAGTAACCTTTTGCTGCACTATATCTTAATTTCAAACCTAATTTATTAAAAGTTGTAGTAAATTGAAAAAAACCAACACCAAAATTATCACCTGTATTAAAATCATTTACCTTAGGAATACCTTTCTCTTCTGCTGCATTTATAAATTCATCAAGCATTTTTAATTTAATTTTTTTATTTGCAACCATGATTGGACCTTCATCACTATGAAATTTGCCTTTGCCTAGCTCATTGTTTTCTGATTTTATAAAGTACGGTAATACATCATCCCATCCCCAACCTTTGTTACCTTGCTGACGCCAATTATCGTAATCATTACTTTGACCCCTTATCCACAACAAGCCATTTATTGATGAACTGCCTCCTAATGTTTTGCCTCTAGGATATCTTATTGACCTGTTATTCATCGTCTCATCTTTTTCTGTACGAAAACACCAATCTACTTTTGGATTATGCATTGTCTTATAATAACCAACGGGTATATGTATCCATGGATAATTATCTTTTCCACCAGCCTCTAACAGTAAAACTTTATTTTTAGGATTTTCTGATAATCGATTAGCTAAAACACAACCAGCTGAGCCTGCTCCAATAATAATGTAATCAAAATTTTCCATAATCACTTTGGGTTTATTTTTATACTGAATCTCTGATTTTTACTAGGTTTATTGAGATATTTGGTTCTTGTATCGTTATAAGATTTTTGTCAGAATTAGTTTTTTAAAAATAACTTAAGAGAGGGAAATTATGAAAAAAATTATTTCAATCTTGTTTACCGCTTTTTTAGTTTTTGGTTTTGTATCAAACGCTAGCGCTAAAACATTGAAATGTCAGACCGTTCTTAATACTAAAGCAGATGAAGTAAAAATGCTTAAAGACTTCACTGATACTGTAACAGCTTTAACTGATGGATCTTTAAAATTTGAAATTTTACCAGCAGGAGCAGTTGTTGGAGTTAAAGAAACTTTAGATGCGGTTGACAAAGGTTTAATTGACTGTGGATTTGCTTGGACACACTATTGGTCAGGTGATCACCCAGCAGCTATGTTATTTGGTTCACCTGTAGCAGGAGGTGGAGTAGGTATAGATAACTTAGCATTTCTATCATGGTTCCAATACGGTGGTGGTAAAGAACTTTACGACCAATTATGGAAAGAAATGGGAAGAGACATAAAAGGATTTATGCTTCAACCAGTTGGACCAGAAGCTTTAGGTTGGTTTCCAAAACCAATTAAAGATATGGCTGACTTTAGAAAATATAAATTCAGAACTCCTCCAGGAATCCCAGGACAAACTTACAAAGACATTGGTATAGCATCTGTTGCTATGGGTGGTGGTGATATTTTACCAGCACTTGAAGCAGGTACTATTGATGCAGCTGAGTGGTGTTGTCCAAAACCAGATTTAACGTTTGGTTTTCAAAAAGTCTTAAAACATTACTACTTACAAGGATTACACCAAGTTGTAGTTAATGCTGACTTTTACATAACTGGAAAAACTTATAATGCAATGACAGCTCACGAGAAAAAATCTCTTGAAGTTGCTGCTAACGCATCACTAGCAAAATCTTTAAGCTACAGAATTTACGAAAACGGTAAAGCTTTACAAGAGCTTACTACTAAGCATGGGGTTAAATTAGAAGACACCCCATCTGATTATTTCGTAGAATATATGGCTGCAGCAAAAGCTACTTTAAATAAAAATGCTGAGAAAAACGCATTTTTCAAAAAAGTATATGACTCTATGAAAGAGTTTGCAGATGTTGCTGTTCCTTTCTGGAGCGGTGCTCAAATGTCAAATGCTAAGCTTGGAATGGCTCACGCAGCGACATTGAAGTAAAAAAGTAATAACTTTTAAATTTAATAAGAGCGGACTTTACAGTCCGCTCTTTTTGTTTAAAATTCCTTTATGTCAGACAAACAATCAAACTTTGATATATCAGATGAAATGATTGCTGAGAGGCGAGGGACCTCTAATAAAATGCCTGAAGATATGCCATCATGGATGGCAAATACCATATTAAGAATAGATAAATTTAGTAAAATCGTTGGAAATATAGTTTGTTGGATTTTAATTCCATTAATTTTTGCAATGACTTACGAAGTCATTGCTCGAAAATTATTTTTAGCTCCTACAATTTGGGCATACGATATAAGTAGATTTCTTTATGGTGCATTATTTATGTTGGGTGCAGCTTATGCTCTATCAAAAGGAGTTCATATAAGAGCAGATTTTTTATATAGAAATTTTAAAACTAAGACACAGGGTTTAATAGATTTTTGGTTATATATTTTATTTTATTTTCCAGGACTTATTGTTTTTTTATATATGACAATCGGTTTTGTTGAAGAATCTATTAGAAGAGGTGAAAGAGGCATGGATACTACTTGGATGCCTTTTATGTGGCCAATTAAAACATGCTTATTGGTTGGAATAATCTTTTTATTAATTCAAGGTATATCAGAATTATTAAAAAGTTATTGGGCAAGTAAAAAAGGTGAATGGCCAGGGGAAAATAAATGATCGCAGAGTTAATTGATCCAGCAATATTAGGTTTTATTTTAGTTGGTGTAATGTTGTTTGCAATATTTGTTGGTTTTCCAATTTCATTCACATTAATTTTTTTAGGATTTGTTTTCGGATATTTAGGATTTGGAAAATTAGTTTTTTATTTAATGACGCTACAATTTTCCATGGTAATGACTGAACAAACCCTAGCAGCAGTTCCACTATTTGTATTTATGGGGATAATGATGGAACAAGCTGGTTTAATGGAAAGATTATTTTCTGCTTTTCAATTAATGCTTGCTAAAGTTCGAGGCTCTTTATATTACGCTGTTTTATTTGTCTCAGTTATATTCGCAGCTGCGACAGGAATTGTTGGTGCTTCAGTTACAATTTTAGGAATTATGGCTGCAAAATCAATGAATCGTTCAAGCTACGATGTGAGACTTGCGGCTGGAACTATAACCGCTGGAGGAACATTAGGTATATTAATCCCACCAAGTATAATGTTAGTTGTGATGGGCCCTATTATGGAAATTCCCGTTATTGATTTATTTGCGGCTGCAATTTTTCCAGGAATTTTATTAGCAACATTGTACGCGGCTTATACAACAATTAGATGCATGATGGACCCAAAGCTAGGGCCACCATTACCAGAAGATATGAGGGCTACAAGTATGAAAAAAGTTTGGATTGAATTTTTTTTAGGTTTGGTACCACCAGCAGCTTTAGTGTTTGCAGCACTTGGAAGTATTCTGTTAGGCTTTGCAACACCAACTGAAGCTGCAGGATGCGGTGCAATGGGTGCATTATTATTGTCTTTAGCTTATAAAAAATTGACATTACCAAAATTACAAGAAGCATTAGTAAAAACATTAGAAATTACTGCACTTATAATGGTTTTAGTTGCAGCATCAAACTTTTTTGGAGCAGTATTTGCAAGATTAGGTACACCAACTTTATTAACAGAATTTTTATTAGGATTAGAAATGAACAAATATTTAATCCTTGGAATGATAATGGTTATGATCTTTCTATTAGGTTGGCCTCTTGAATGGGTGCCAATAGTTATGATAATAATTCCGATAATATTACCTTTAGTTGAAGCTTTAGGATTTAATTTAACCTGGTTTGCAATATTAGTTGCCGTAAATTTACAAACCGCATGGCTATCACCTCCTGTAGCATTATCAGCTTATTTTTTAAAAGGAGTCGTTCCAGAATGGGATTTAAAGGATATTTATCTAGGAATGATGCAATTTATGGTGCTCCAAATAATTGGTCTTATTATTATTATTATATTTCCTAAAATAGTCCTATGGTTGCCATCTGTCTTGTATGGACAGTAATTTATATATGATTATTATGGAATAGTGAGTCCTAATAAAGAAAATATTCATTTAGCAAACTGGGAAATAGTTTCAGTAAATCCAACAAATAAAAATTGGAATTGGAAAGATATATTTTGTTTTTGGACTGTTGGAACACAAAGCATCATTTCTTTCGCTTTATTAGGTTCTTTATATTTGCTTTATAATTTAAATTTTTATGAAGTTTTATTTGGCTCAATATTAGCATCAATTTTAGTTTGTTTTTTTTCAAACCTTGGTGGAGCACCTTCACAAAGACATGGTATACCTTTTCCAGTTTTTTTAAGAATATCAACTGGTTATTTGGGAGCAAAATACATTAGTCTTTTAAGAGGATTTGTTGGCTTATTTTTTTTTGGAGTACAAACTTTTTTTATCTCTAAATCAATTGGATATTTAATAAGAATTACTTTATTCAATATTGATAGTAATTTTTTAGATAACGATATTTTTTTAATTTATTTTATGTCAATGAACTTAATTGACTGGTTATCTTTTATATTAACTTTATTGATACAGTTTTTAATTTTTAGCAATGGACAAAAAATAACAAAGAATTTTATAAATTTTTCAGCAATATTTGTTTTTTTTGGACTGTTTTTATTTTTTTTAATTCTTATTTCTGAAAGTGACTTATATGTTCTAGAAACATTGTCGGATAGGTTAAACTTAACTGGTGGATTTGAAGAATTTAAATTAGCAAATATGATCGGTATCACAGGAACATTATTTGCATATTATTCTATATTAATACTAAACTTTGGTGATTACTCTCGATATGTAAAAGATACCAAAGAATTAACTAAGGGCAATATATCTCTAGCTTTTTCTTTAATTCTGTTTTCCTTTTTTGTATTAGTTATTATTGTTGGTTCTGATACATATTTTAGAAGTAATAACATTAGTATTTCAACAGTGCTTACAAACCCTACGGATATTATAGGAAAATTGAATAATACAATTTTAACAGTGGTTGTATTAATTTTTATTTTATTTGCGTCGTCCTCAACTAATCTAATTGCAAACTACATCCCAACTCAAAATATCATTATTAATTTTATGCCGAAAAATATGACCTTAAAAAAATCAGGATTAACTATATTGTTTTTTGGTTTTTTTGTAGGAGCACTTTGGACACCACTTTTGAGCCAAAACGGGTCCTTATCGATCTTAGATACTGTTGCGAGTTTTTTTGGACCTATATTTGGAATTATAATTGTTGATTATTATGTAATTAAAAAAAGAATTTTAATCAATAAAGACATATTTTTTGCAGATGAAAAAAGTGTCTATATGTATTCTAAAGGATGGAATTTAAAAGCACTATATTCAATTTTAATAGGAACTATCTTTGCATTTTCAACTATTTGGAATACTAATCTTAATATATTTCAATCTTTTTCTTGGATAATTGGTTTTGTTGTTTCAAGTATTGTCTATTACCTGCTAGCAAGTGAAAAATGAATAAATTTGATTTAAAAAAAAAAGTTGCAATAGTTACAGGTGGAGCCCAAGGTTTCGGTTTGGATATAACAAAAAGATTTCTTAAATCTGGGGCAAAGGTAATTATTTGGGATAATGATGAAAATGAACTAAAAAAAATTGTTAAGAAAATTAAAAATAAAAATTTACATAAACAAATTGTCGATGTGACAGATCCTGAAAACGTTGAAGATGCTGTTAGCAAAATCACTAAAAACACGAAAATTGATATATTAGTTAATAGTGCTGGTATTACTGGGTCAACTACTGAGCTGTGGAATTACGATTACGAGGAATGGAAAACAATTGTTGACATAAATTTACACGGCACTTTTAACTGCTGTAGGGCTGTAGTTCCACATATGATAAAAAAAAATTATGGAAGAATAGTTAATATAGCTTCAGTTTCTGGAAAAGATGGTAATGCAAAAGCTAGCGCATATAGCTCCTCAAAAGCAGGCGTTATTGCACTTACAAAATCTCTCGGAAAGGAATTAGCAAATAAAAATATAGCTGTTAATGCAGTAACTCCAGCAGGTGCCAAAACAAGGATCTTAAATCAAATGTCTAAAGAACACGTTAAAAGAATGCTTTCTAAAGTTCCAAGAGCAAGATTTCTGAAATTAAATGAGCTCTCATCAATGGTATGCTGGCTTTCATCTGAAGAAAATTCATTTTCTACCGCCGCAGTATTTGATATTAGTGGCGGTAGATCTACTTATTAATTTATTTAATTTTAGGTTTTTCTAGAGGCAACATAGTGTTTTCAAGTTTATATAAACTATCTTCGTTAGCTATAACAGGTGCTAAAATAATTACTGACCAATAAACTAGAAGTATAAAGATTGATGCTAATTTCAAAGCTTCTCTCCATTAACTACACAATTTTGCTTATTTATTTTTTGATCAAAATTTTCTAAATTTTCGTTGTTGATAATCCACACGAAAGATTTTTCGTAAGTGTTATCTTCGGCTAATTTAGTACATTTTTTGCCAAGTTTCACCGAGTGTGTTGAGCATCCAGTTAGAACTAGTAGTAATATAAGTGGTATTAAAAGTTTCATGAGTAATAAATAGCGCTAAATAATGAATTTCGAATGTCTGAAAAATGTCAAAAGTAAGATTTTCAAATTATTTGAATTTTTTTTTTTTTAGTCTATAGCTTCCAAAAATGAAAAAAATTTTAATATTAATTATCTCAATTTTCTTTTTTAACAATGTATACGGGGATAATTTAGAAATATTTCAGTTTAATAATGAGGAGCTAGATAATTTAAAAGTAAGAAAAATTAGAGGCGCTAAAAACCTCACTAATTATAGCCTAGGTAATAATGAAAAAGGTAATTTTTTGAGAGCTGAGGTTGAAGATGGGGGGTCAGGTTTAGGAAAAGAGGTTTTAGTGGATCTTAATAAAACCCCATTTTTAAATATTACTTGGAAAGTTGAAAAAGACTTAAGTGGCATTAATGAGAAATCAAAAAAAGGGCATGATTTTGCTGCGAGATTCTTTGTAGTTAAAAAAACTGGGCTAACACCACTTTCAAACAAAGCTATAAACTACGTTTTTTCAAGTAATGAAGAAATTGAAGACCATTGGACTAGTCCTTATACTAAAAGTTCGATTGACTATGTGTTATCATCTACCAAAAATAGCTTAAATGAGTGGGTTACAGTGAAAACTAATGTTAAAGAAGATTATAAAAAATTGCATAATTTAGATGTCGATATATTAGACGGGGTTGCGATAATGGCCGATACTGATCAGTCAAAAAAGCGATCAATTTCTTATTTCCAAAGCATATATTTTTCAGCCAATTAATAGATTTATAGATGAATGAATTTAGTTATAAATTAAAAGTTTTTTATGAGGATACCGACTCAGGCGGTGTGGTTTATTATGCAAATTATTTGAAGTTTTTTGAGAGAGCAAGAACTGAAGCAATTGCAGAAATTGGTTTAAGCAATAAAAAATTATTAGAGGAATATGGAGTGTTTATAATAGTTAAATCTTGCAACATTAAATACAAAAAACCTGCTAAACTTGAAGATCAAATAGAGATAAAATCAAGCGTAACCTCATTATCTTATAAATCTTTTAAGATGAGGCAAAAGGCTTTAAGAGATCATGAATTAATAACTGATTGTGAGATACACTTAGTTATAGTTGATAAAGAAGGTAAACCAGCAATAATACCAGATACCTTAAAAAAAAAATTAGAGAATTAATTTAATTCAAGCGCCTTTTTAAAAAGGTGTTTCATTTTTTTTTCGTTAATTCTTCCGGTATTAACATTTCTTGGACTTGGGTGATAACAGGCAACTAAATTAATATTTTTTGGAAGAGTATAAATTTTGCCGTGAGAAAAATATACTTTGTCTTCAAAGTCATAGTTTTCTTTAAAAAATAATACACAACTATCAAAAGCAATTTTTCCTAATGCAACAATTGTTTTAAGATTTTTTAGATTTTTTATTTCATTATGAAAAAAACTAAAACAATTGTTCAATTCATCTCTGTTGGGCTTATCTCCAGGAGGTACACACTTAAGGGCTGTAGTTATATACGCATTTTTTAATTCTAATCCATCGTTTATGTTATATGAATATGGGTGATTTGAAATTTCAACACCATACAAGCATTTATATAAAAAATCTGATGATCTATCTCCTGTAAAAACTCTGCCAGTTCTTGTTCCACCATGAGCAGCTGGTGCCAATCCCACAAAAAGTAATTTGCCATCAACATCACCAAATCCTGTTATAGGTTTGCCCCAATAGCTTTCATTTTGATATTGCTTCCTTTTTTCATTTGATATCTTATTTCTAAATTTTACCAATCTTGGACATTTACTACATTTAATTATAGATTTATTTAGTTTAACGAAACTTAAATTCATGATGAAACATTTTAAAATAATAATTCTAATTATTCTATTTCTTTTTAATCACAAAAGTTATGCTAATGAAAATATTGTGGAAATCTTAAAAAAAAACAATAATATAATTTTTATAAGGCACTCACTTGCACCAGGCTCTGGTGACCCAGAAAATATAAATTTAAAAGATTGTAAAACACAAAGAAATTTAAATAGTGAAGGAATTAAACAATCAAAAAAAATCGGCAACTTTTTTAAAAAAAATGATATTAAAGTTGAGCATGTCTTTTCGAGCGAGTGGTGCAGATGTAAAGACACTGCTTTTCATGCGTTCAATAGTTATAAAACATTTGATGCACTTAACTCCTTTTACAGTGAAAAATTTTATGAAAATAAAAATAAACAAATAAAGAATCTTAAAAAATTTATTAGTAATTGGGATAATAATTCAAATTTAGTTTTAGTAACCCATTACGTTGTAATATTAGAAATGTTAGGAACTGGAACTGGATCAGGAGAAATTATAATTTCCAATAAAAAATATGAAATAAAAGATAGAATTGAAATAAATTAACTATTTAAAATATATATAAAAAAAACTCTTAACAATTTCATATGAGATTAAAAGACCATCTTTAATAACATTTACTTTTTTCTTACCATCATATCTTTTTCTCTCAAACATTTCTAAATCCACATAGGTGTGGTTTTTTTTTTTTACTTTTACAGGTAGCTCAATACAAAGTTTGAAATCGTTATTTTTTAAATTTAAATTGTTAAATTTATCTACATTACAAAGTACATAGGTATATAAAATATCTGATAACTTTATTCCTAATATATATCTTGTTATAAAAGTGAAAATTTTATTACCAATAAAAGTAACAATATCATCATCGTCACTACCACCAGAACCTTTATATCTGCTACCAAATATAAAATCGTTATTTTTTGATAATTTAATTAGCTCATCAAAATATTTTGGATCAAAAGAGTGATCTGCATTATATATGCATCCAAAGTTATTTTTGGCATTTTTAAATCCCTCTACAATAGCTGAGCCGTATCCTTTATTTTTCTGTATTATTAATTTACAATTATATTTTTTAGTTATAGGTATTGAGTTATCTTGCTCACCATCAACAACTACAATTATTTCATTAACAAATTTATTATCTTTAACCTCCTCAAGAACAGCCCCCAATGACTCCACCTCATTTTTACAAGGAATAATTAAAGATATCTTTTCCATCATTAAATTTTTTTAAAAGAGTTAATTAATTTTCTTCTTTGTTTTTTTCTACAAATATTAGAGCAACTAAAAATAATGCAGTCCAAAACATTGCTATTAAACCCTTTTTTATGTTGGTTTCAGCCCCCCATATGTCTAGAAACACAGCACCAAATAATATTCCTAGAATATACAAAATTACAACGTGCTTTATCTTAATCATTTATTTCCAATTTTCTTTTTTTTTCTAAAGAAATTCCATGTTTGCATTTATAGTTATATGATTTTTCAAAGCTTTCTAACTGCCAACCCTTCATCCTAGATTTTATCTCTGTTAAATTTTTTAATTTCCAATTATCTAAAGTATTTTTATCTTTCCACTGAAGTTTTTCCTCAGAATTTCTCGCACAACCGTAACAAAAATCAGTTACTGGATCAGATTTGCAAATACTAATACACGGTGAAACTATCATAAATTTAATGGATTATTTATTGCACAAATATTCTAATTGGACAAATTTAATCTATCATATATAAGTCTTTTAAATATTTGGGCGAGTGGCGGAATTGGTAGACGCGTTGGTCTTAGGAACCAATATGGCAACATGTGAAGGTTCGAGTCCTTTCTCGCCTACCATAAAATTATGAAAGTAACAGTAGAAAATAAAAAAAATTTAGAAAAGAATTTAAAAGTCTTTGTTGACAAAACTACAATTAACAAAGAGCTAGAATTAAGATATGAGCAAATCAAAAAAGATGTTGTTCTTAAGGGATTTAGACCGGGTAAAGTTCCAACAGACATTATCAAAAAACAATTTGGAAAAGCAGTTTATGGAGAAGTTATTGATAAAATTCTAAAAGAAAGTTCAGCGAAAGCAATTGACGAAAAAAAAATTAGGCCTGCTTTACAGCCAAAAATTGATCTTAAAAGCTTTGGTGAAGGTAAAGATTTAGAGTATACAATTAGCGTTACGGAGTTTCCAGAAGTCAAATTAGATTCTATAGAAAAAATTAAGTTTGATGATTATGAAATAAAAATTGATGATAATGAAGCTAATAAAAGAATCAAAGAAATTGCAAAAAATCAAAAAAACTTTATCGAGGTTGATGCTGCTAAAGTAGCTAATGAGGGAGATCTTATTTCATTCGATTACATTGCTACAGTTGATGGTAACAGTTTTGAGGGTAATGAAGGAAAAAACACACAATTAGAAATTGGAAAAGATTTATTTATTAAAGGTTTCGATAAACAATTGCTGAAATCAAAAAAAGGTGACGAAATTAGTGTAGAAGTTACGTTACCAGAAAACTTTCTTAAGAAAGAACTAGTAGGCAAGAAAGGTATCTTTAAGTGTAAAATAAATTCAGTAAAAAAACCAAAAGAGGTTGAAGTTACGGATGAATTTGCAAAAACACTTGGCGCTAAGGATTTAAATGATTTAAAAAAGATTATTTCAAAACAAATAAATGAGGAGTTTAAAAACTCTTTAAACATAATTTCAAAAAATCAAATATTAAAAGGATTAGAACAAATTAAAGTTGAAGATCTTCCACAATCTTTAATAGACGAAGAGGTAAAAGTTTTAGGTCAAGGTCAAACTGAGGAAGAATTAAAAAAAAACAAAAATAATTTAGAAAAAAATGCCTCTAAAAGAATTAAACTTGGTTTGATTTTAAATGAAATTGGGGAAAAAAATAAAATCAAAGTTGATCCTGATGAAATTCAAGCAGAAATTCAAAAACAGTTAAGTATGATGCCTGGTCAAGAAAAAATAATTATGGATTATTACAAAAAAAATCCGTCTGCATCAGCTAGTCTTAGAGGGACATTATATGAAGAAAAGATTATTAATTTCATAAAATCAAAGGCAAAATCAAATAAGCGTATTTTAGATAAAAATGAAGCTGAGAAAATAATTAAAGCTGAGAATGAAAAAAATTTAGAAGTACAAAAGAAAACTTCAAAAGCCCTATCTCCAAACGAAACTAAAATAAAATCAAAAAAAAAAGAAAATAAAGCACCAGTTAAGAAAAAAGCAAAAAAAGTTAGCAAAAAGTAATTACAAGTTGTATAAGTAACTGATTCGTAATTATGAGTACTAAAATACCAGAACATATGAACACTTTAATCCCAATGGTTGTAGAACAATCATCAAGGGGTGAGAGGGCATATGATATTTATTCAAGACTATTAAAAGAGAGAATAGTTTTTTTAGTTGGTCCTATAAATGATAACGTAGCTTCATTAGTTACCGCACAATTATTATTTCTAGAGTCTGAAAATCCAAAAAAAGAAATTTTTTTATATATCAACAGCCCAGGTGGTTTAGTCACCGCAGGATTAGGTATTTATGATACAATGCAATACATAAAACCAGACGTATCAACTCTTTGCATTGGCCAAGCAGCATCCATGGGTTCTTTTCTTTTAGCTGCTGGAAAAAAAGGAAAAAGATTTTCTTTACCAAATTCAAGGATAATGGTTCATCAACCCTCTGCAGGTTTTCAAGGGCAAGCAACTGATATTGAAATTCACGCTAATGAAGTATTATCACTAAAGAAAAGGTTAAATGAAATATATTCTAAACATACTGGTAAAAATGTTGAACAAATTAAAGATGCTTTGGAGAGAGATAATTTTATGACTCCGGAAAATGCAAAAGATTTTGGTTTAATCGATCAAGTAGTTGAGAAAAGAATTTAGTTTTCCACCATATATAGTTAAATTTTAATATGAA
Organism: uncultured Pelagibacteraceae bacterium; assembly: GCA_902600485.1. GTDB lineage: Bacteria > Pseudomonadota > Alphaproteobacteria > Pelagibacterales > Pelagibacteraceae > Pelagibacter. The sequence continues at coordinate 157,118 of CACKJD010000002.1, read as the reverse complement.
ACTTGATAATATCACACAAAATATATTAGGATTAGTATATTGATTCGTTTACAAATTTTATGAGTAATAATAAAAACATTTTATACTGTTCTTTTTGCGGCAAAAGCCAACACGAGGTAAGAAAATTAATTGCGGGCCCTACAGTTTTTATTTGCGATGAGTGTGTTGAGCTATGTATGGACATCATCAAAGAAGAAAATAAAGATACTTTTGTAAAACACCAAGATGGCCTTCCCTCACCAAAACAAATATGCTCTGTGTTAGATGATTATGTAATAGGACAAGACCTTGCAAAAAAAGTCTTGTCTGTAGCTGTCCATAATCATTACAAAAGACTAAACTATGAAAATAAAACAAGTAAAAGTGTTGAGCTTGCAAAATCAAACATTTTATTAATTGGCCCAACTGGTTGTGGAAAAACATTATTAGCACAAACTTTAGCGAGAATATTAGATGTTCCATTTACCATGGCAGACGCAACAACACTGACAGAAGCAGGATATGTGGGAGAAGATGTAGAAAATATAATATTAAAATTATTACAAGCAGCAGATTATAATGTTGAAAAAGCCCAAAGAGGAATAGTATACATTGATGAAGTAGATAAAATTAGTAGGAAATCTGAAAACCCCTCAATAACTAGAGATGTTTCTGGTGAGGGTGTACAACAAGCGTTGCTTAAAATAATGGAAGGAACAATTGCAAGTGTTCCACCACAAGGAGGCAGAAAACATCCTCAACAAGAATTTTTACAAGTTGATACTACAAATATTCTATTTATTTGTGGAGGTGCTTTTGCAGGATTAGATAAAATTATTTCCCAAAGAGACAAAGGTTCATCAATTGGTTTTGGTGCCAAAGTAAAATCAATTGAAGATAAAAAAACTGGAGAATGGATTAAAAGTTTAGAACCCGAGGACTTGCTAAAATATGGTCTTATTCCAGAATTTATAGGAAGATTACCTATTACAGCTACTCTTGAAGATTTAGATGAAAAATCTTTAATCAAAATTTTACAAGAACCAAAAAATTCTTTAATTAAACAATATCAAGAATTGTTTAAACTTGAGGGCGCAAAGTTAATCTTTAAAGATAATGCGATAAAAGAAGTAGCTTTAAAAGCTATAAAAAAGAAAACAGGTGCTAGGGGTCTAAGATCTATCCTAGAAAACGTCCTCTTAAAAACTATGTTTGATATACCAAGTTTAGACAATGTGAGCGAAGTAATCGTAGATGTTAGTTCTGTCAGAGGTGAGTCTCAGCCAATAATTGTACATTCAAAGAACAAACAAGAAAAAGATAAGTCAAAAACCTCAGCTGCGTAATATTGCACTTAATAAAAGGTAAAAAACTATTGCAATATTCACTTTAATATCCATATACTTACTTAATGGAAGTTAAATTTAATTCTGCTTTATTACCTTTAAGAGATATTGTGGTTTTTCCACATATGGTAATACCTTTATTTGTTGGAAGAGATAAATCGATCACCGCGTTAAATGAGGTAATGAAAAAAGACAAAAAAATTGTTTTAGTAACCCAAAAAAATTCTGAAGTAGACGATCCAAAAAAAAATGATATTTTTAATTACGGATGTGAAAGTAGCATATTACAGCTTCTCAAACTCCCAGATGGAACAGTTAAAGTTTTGGTGGAGGGTATAACTAGAGTTAAAATAAATGAATTCCAAGATAATAATGAATATTTGTCATGTGGTTACGAGAAACTTTCAGATGTTTTAAGTAAAGATGAAGATTTAATGACCCTAGCATTAAATTCGATTAAAAAACTAGAAAAACTTACATCAATTAATAAAAAAATTTCTAATGAAACAATAAACAATATCAAGCTTTTAAAAGATCCATCGAAAATTTCTGATAATATAGCTTCACACTTGAATGCAACTATTTCTGAAAAGCAACAAGTTTTTGAAACTTTAGACTTAAAAAAAAGACTTAATCTTATAAACAAAATAATGGATAACGAAACGAGTATAATAGGAGTTGAAAAAAGAATTCGTGGAAGAGTAAAGACTCAAATGGAAAAAACTCAAAGAGAGTATTACTTAAATGAACAACTTAAGGCTATCCAAAAAGAATTAGGCGAAATAGAGGATGGTAAAGATGAAACATCAAGTTTAAATAAAGCTATCTTAAGATCAAAAATGCCTAAAGATGTAGAAAAAAAATGTATGTCAGAATTAAAAAAACTCAAAAACATGAGCCCAATGTCTGCAGAAGCGACTGTTGTAAGAAATTATTTGGATTGGATGATTGACATCCCATGGTTTAAAAAAGACAAAGTAGATATAGATCTCAATAATGCGCTTAAGATTTTAGATGAGGATCATTTTGGTTTAGAGAAAGTTAAAGAGAGAATAATAGAATTTTTAGCAGTTCAAAAAAGAATGAATAAGATTAGAGGACCAATATTATGTTTAGTTGGACCACCGGGTGTAGGAAAAACATCTTTAGGAAAATCGATTGCAAAAGCAACCAATAGACAATTTGTTAGAATGTCACTAGGTGGTGTGAGAGATGAAGCTGAAATTAGAGGGCACAGAAGAACTTATATAGGTTCACTACCAGGAAAAATTATTCAGATGATGAAAAAAGCAGGTACAAGAAATCCTTTATTTCTGCTTGATGAAATTGATAAAGTTGGGAATGATTATAGAGGAGATCCCTCATCAGCATTGTTAGAAGCATTAGATCCAGAGCAGAACACTACTTTTAATGATCACTATCTAGAGGTAGATTATGATCTATCAGATGTATTATTTGTTACAACTGCAAACACACTAAATATTCTTCCACCACTCCTCGATAGAATGGAAGTGATACGAATACCTGGTTACACCGAGGATGAAAAAATTAACATAGCAAATAAATATTTACTCCCTAAACAAATCAAAGATAATGGGGTTAAAGAGGGAGAAATGAACTTCGATGATGATACAATTAAAGATGTAATAAGATATTATACTAAAGAGTCTGGAGTTAGAAATTTAGAAAGAGAAATATCTAAAATATCTAGAAAGGTCGTTAAAAAAGTTGTTAATAAAGAGTCTGAGGCAGTAAAAGTTGATAGCAAAAATTTATCAGACTTTTTAGGTGTAAGAAAATTCAAGTTTGGTGAAATCGAAGATACAAATAAAGTTGGTGTAGTAACTGGTTTGGCTTGGACTGAATTTGGTGGTGAAATTTTAAAAATTGAAACTGTTAACATGCCAGGAAAAGGTAGAATGCAAATTACAGGAAAATTAGGTGATGTTATGCAAGAGTCAGTTAAAGCTGCAAAATCCTATGTAAGATCAAAGTGTTTAGATTTTGGTATTATACCGCCGACTTTTGAAAAAAAAGATTTTCATATTCATGTACCTGAAGGTGCAACACCAAAGGATGGTCCATCTGCTGGTATTGCTATGGTTACCTCAATAGTTTCTTCAATAACTAAAATTCCAATAAATAAAGACATTGCAATGACAGGTGAGGTGACTATCACAGGACAAGTTTTACCGATTGGCGGGTTAAAAGAAAAATTACTTGCTGCTCATAGAGCTGGGATAAAGGAAGTTTTAATTCCGAAAGAGAATAATAAAGATTTAGCTGATATACCAAAAAAAGTAAAAGATGATATAAAAATTACCACTGTTGAAACAGCTGATGAAGTTTTAAAAATAGCTTTGACAAAAGATCTGAAATCAGTCGAATGGGTTGAAGTTGATAGTATATCCGATAATAAAAAAAGTGAAAAAACTCCCGCGAGTATTCAATAAATTATAATTTACATTGTAGCAACACTATTGTAAAAGAACATTTCTTTGGGGGCGGTTAGCTCAGTTGGTAGAGCATCTCGTTTACACCGAGGGGGTCAAAGGTTCGAGTCCTTTACTGCCCACCAAAAAAAATTTTAGGGGGTGTAGCTCAGTTGGTTAGAGCGATCGCCTGTCACGCGATAGGTCGCGGGTTCGAGTCCCGTCACTCCCGCCATAATGATAACTATTATCAATTAACTAAATCTTATAGTAAATAAGCCAATAAAAACGTGACGTAACTGCACTTTCATTTAGTAAAAAAAATTATATATAAATGATATGTCTTTAGATTTTTTAAATAATTATTTAACTATAATAATTTTTTTGGCTATCGCATTAATATTGAGCTTAGGTTTTCTTATATTAAATTTTGCTTTTTCGCCAAAAAATCCTGATCCAGAAAAATTATCTGCTTATGAGTGTGGTTTTGAACCATTTAATGATTCTAGAATGGAATTTGATATTAGGTTTTATTTAGTAGCGATTTTATTTATTATTTTTGATTTAGAGATAGCATTTCTATTTCCATGGGCGATAACTTTAGGTAACATAGGATTATTTGGTTTCTTTTCCATGATGTTGTTTTTATTTATTTTGACAATTGGTTTTATTTATGAATGGAAGAAAGGTGCGTTAGATTGGGAATAATATGAATTTAACAGATAGAGAAAAACAGATTCCTGAAGAATTTAAGAGTCTTGCAAAAGAATTTGCTGACAAGGGTTTTATAACTACATCAGTGGATAATTTGATTAATTGGGCACGCTCTGGATCACTCCATTGGATGACATTTGGTCTTGCATGTTGTGCAGTAGAAATGATGCAGACATCTATGCCCAGATATGATCTTGAAAGATTTGGTGCAGCTCCTAGAGCATCACCTAGGCAATCAGATGTTATGATAGTTGCTGGAACTTTAACGAACAAAATGGCACCAGCATTAAGAAAAGTTTATGATCAAATGCCTGAACCAAGATACGTAATTTCTATGGGAAGCTGTGCGAATGGAGGAGGATACTATCATTACTCTTATTCAGTTGTTAGAGGTTGTGACAGAATAGTTCCGGTTGATGTATATGTACCTGGATGCCCACCCTCAGCCGAAGCATTATTGTACGGAATTTTACAACTTCAAAAAAAAATAAGGAATCGTGGATCTTTACAAAGATAAAATGTCTTTAACAAACTTAGAAAAAAAAATAAATTCTGAATTAACTACAAAAATTAATTCATCAAGAATTAATCATGAGCAACTTGAAATTCAAATAGATAAGGAGTCACTATTGGATGTTGTCATTTTTTTAAAAAAAAATAATTCAACTAAATTTAGGCAATTAATAGATATTACAGCAGTTGATTATATTGGTAGTGAAAATAGATTTAAAATGATTTATTTATTGTTAAGTCACGAATATAACCTAAGGATTAATATAACTTTTAGTATCAATGAAAAAGAAGTTGTTAACTCCCTAACGAAAATTTTTCCGTCAGCAAATTGGATGGAAAGAGAAGTTTTTGACATGTACGGTATTAAATTTAATGATCATCCTGATTTAAGAAGAATACTTACAGATTATGGTTTTTCAGGACATCCATTAAGAAAAGATTTTCCTATTACTGGCCACACAGAAGTTAGATATAGCGAAGAAAAGAAAAAAGTTGTCTATGAACCCGTAAAACTTGAACAAAATTATAGAAATTTTGATTATGCAAGTCCTTGGGAGGGCACAGAATATATTAAAGAAGTTCAAAAAAAAAATGACTAAAGAAAAAAAAACCCTTAATTTAAATTTTGGCCCACAGCATCCTGCTGCGCACGGTGTTTTAAGACTAATATTAGAATTAGATGGTGAAATAGTTGAAAAAGCAGATCCACACATAGGATTATTACATAGAGGCACTGAAAAATTAATTGAAAATAAGACTTACTCGCAAGCTATACCTTATTTTGATAGACTTGATTATGTTGCTCCAATGAACCAAGAACATGCATTTGCCCTTGCAATAGAAAAAATTATGGATGTTGAGGTTCCAATTAGAGGTCAGTATATTCGAGTAATATTTTGTGAAATTGGCAGAATTTTAAGTCATATTTTAAACATTACCACGCAAGCACTTGATGTCGGAGCTTTAACACCTTCTCTATGGGGATTTGAAGAAAGAGAAAAATTAATGGGTTTTTATGAAAGGGTTTCTGGTTCGAGATTACATGCTAATTATTTCAGACCAGGCGGTGTTCATAAAGATTTACCAAGAGGTTTAGATAAAGATATATTAGACTTTTGTAAAACATTCCCTAAAATAATTGATGATCTAGAAACTTTGTTAACAGATAACAGAATATTTAAACAAAGAAATGTTGATATTGGAATTGTCACGAAAGAAGATGCACTAAATTATTCCTTTTCAGGGGTAATGCTAAGAGGTTCAGGAATACCCTGGGATTTAAGAAAATCACAACCTTATGATTGCTATGAACAAATAGATTTTAAAATACCAATTGGCAAAAATGGAGATTGTTACGATAGGTATTTGTGTAGAATTGAAGAAATGAGGGAAAGTGTAAAAATTATTGAACAATGTTTAAAAAATCTTCCAAAAGGTCCCGTTAAATCAATGGATAATAAACTTACACCTCCGCCAAAAAAAGAAATTAAACAATCAATGGAAGCTCTCATCCATCATTTTAAATTGTTTACTGAGGGATATAGAGTAAAAAAAGACGAAATTTATACTGCTGTTGAGGCACCAAAAGGTGAATTTGGAGTTTATTTAATTTCTGACGGAACTAATAGACCGTATAAATGTAAAATTAGAGCCCCAGGGTTTTCGCATCTGCAAGCGATGGATTACCTGATCAAGGGACACATGTTAGCTGACGTTCCAGCTGTTTTAGGCTCTTTAGACATAGTTTTTGGGGAGATTGATCGATGAGTTTAAAAAAGGTTTCTAAGGAGCAACCAGATAAATTTGAATTTAGTGATGAGAACTTAGATTTAGCTAAAAAAGTAGTTTTAAATTATCCAACTGGAAAAAAAAAGAGTGCTGTTATGGCACTACTTTATTTAGCACAAAAACAAAATAATAATTGGATACCTTTAGCTGCTATGAAATATATAGCTAAATATCTGGAGATTTCTTATATAAATGTTTATGAAGTTGCAACCTTCTACTCAATGTATAATTTAGCTCCTGTTGGAAAATATTTTATACAAATCTGTACAACAACACCATGCATGATAAGAGGAGCATATAAACTTGTTGACGTTTGTAAAAAAAATATTTCTGAAAAAGAAAACGAGCTTTCAGGTAACAAAAATTGCTCTTGGACTGAAGTTGAATGTTTGGGCGCCTGTATAAGCGCTCCTATGGCACAAATTAACGACGATTATTATGAGGATTTAAATACAAAGCAGTTTGAAAGTATAGTTAAAGATATACTAAAAGATAAAAAACCTAAAGCAGGCTCATATCGTGGAAGAGTAAATTCTGAGCCTGAAAAAAACAGACAAACTTTACTGGAAACTAAGAATGCTTGAGGACAAAGATAGAATTTTTAAAAATTTATACAATGATTTGGGTGCTGATTTAGAGTCGGCAAAAAAAAGAGGCGATTGGTCTAATACGAAGGAAATATGTTCTAAGGGGCGAGATTGGATTATAGAAGAGGTAAAAAAATCAGAATTAAGAGGCAGAGGTGGAGCGGGATTTCCAACTGGTTTAAAATGGTCCTTTGCACCAAAAAAAGTTGGCACCAAACCTCATTACTTAGTTATAAATGCCGATGAATCTGAACCTGGTACATGTAAAGATAGGGATATTTTAAGATTTGAACCCCATAAATTAATTGAAGGGTGTTTAATTGCATCATACGCAGTTAATGCTCACAAATGCTATATTTACTTAAGAGGAGAATATTATAATGAAGGTGCAAAGCTGCAATCAGCGATTGACGAAGCTTATAAAGCTAATCTTATTGGCAAGAATTCATCAGGCACTGGATGGGAACTTGATATTTATATTCACTATGGAGCGGGTGCATATATTTGTGGTGAGGAAACAGCCCTTTTAGAAAGTATTGAAGGAAACAAAGGACAACCAAGGTTAAAACCCCCTTTTCCTGCTCTGGTGGGATTATATGGATGTCCTACAATCATAAATAACGTTGAAACTATAGCTGTTGTGCCCACAATATTAAGAAAAGGGTCAAATTGGTTTGCATCTTTGGGTAAACCAAAAAATACTGGGACAAAAATATTTTGTATTTCAGGTAATGTTAACAGCCCATGTAATGTTGAAGAAGAAATGGGTATTAAATTAAAAGACTTAATAGAAAAACATGCAGGTGGGGTTGTTGGTGGATGGGATAATTTACAAGCTGTTATTCCAGGAGGCTCTTCAATGCCAATGTTAAGCAAAGAAATAAGTGAGAATATAACCATGGACTTTGATTCTTTAGTAGAAAATAAAAGTGGTTTAGGAACTGCAGGGGTTATTGTTATAAATAAAGATCAAGATATTATTAAATGTATGGCTAGAATAGCCAGATTTTATAAACATGAAAGTTGCGGACAGTGCACACCATGCAGAGAAGGCGCAGGTTGGATGTGGAGAATTTTGGAGAGGATGGCAAAAGGCGAAGCATCCAAAGATGAAGTTAATATGCTTTCCGACGTTACTAAACAAATTGAAGGTCATACTATTTGTGCTTTTGGTGAAGGTTCAGCCTGGCCAGTCCAAGGTTTGTTGAGACATTTTAAAAAAGAGATCATTGAGAGAAATAATTTTGACCCGTTAGTTAAAGATAACAAAAATATTCCATATTTAATAGATCAACATATATTAGAGGAAGATATTAAAAATGTTAAAGGTTAAAGTTAATGATATTGATATCGAAGTAGAGGAAGGCTTAACAGTTTTACAGGCATGTGAATTAGCAGGTGCTGAAATACCCAGGTTTTGTTATCACGAAAAACTATCAATTGCTGGAAACTGCAGAATGTGCTTAGTAGAAATTGAAAAATCAAGAAAACCCGTTGCCTCATGTGCTATGCCAGTTACAGAGGGAATGAATATTAAAACAAATACAAAACTTGTTGAAAAGGCTAGAAAAGGAGTAATGGAATTTCTTTTGGCTAATCATCCCTTGGATTGTCCAGTTTGTGATCAAGGCGGAGAATGTGATTTGCAAGACCAATCGATGTTTTATGGAATTGATAAATCAAGATTTAAAGAAAATAAGAGGTTTGTACCTGAAAAATATATGGGTCCACTAATAAAAACTCAGATGACAAGATGTATACATTGCACACGCTGTGTAAGATTTGCAACCGAGGTAGCGGGCGTTCCGGAAATAGGTGCTATTGGCAGAGGCGAAGATATGCAAATTACAACATATTTAGAAAAAGCTATGGAGTCTGAATTGTCTGCAAATGTAATAGATTTATGTCCGGTTGGAGCCCTTACCTCAAAACCTTATGTGTTTGAAGCCAGACCTTGGGAACTTAAAAAAACTGAGACTATTGATGTAATGGATGCCGTTGGATCTAACATACGTGTTGATACTTACGGGTGGGAAGTAAAAAGGATTTTGCCAAAAATAAACGAGGATATCAATGAAGAATGGATTTCGGATAAAACTAGATTTGCATGTGATGGTTTAAAATACCAAAGACTAGATGTTCCCTATGTCAAAAAAGAAAATAATTTTTATAAAATTAGCTGGACCGAGGCACTTAAAATATTAAAAAATAAAATCAACTCAACAAATCCTGAAAAAATAGCTGGTTTAACTGGTGATCTTACAAATATGGAAACATTATTTGCGTGTAAAGAATTGTTTCAAAAAGTTTTAAAATCTAAAGACTTAGAATCTAGAGAAAAAAATACCTATATAAATTTAAATAGCAGAAAAAACTACCTTTTTAACTCTGAGATCAAGGGTATAGAAAAAAGTGATCTGATTTTACTGATCGGTACCAACCCAAGGTACGAAGCTACAATGTTGAATGCTAGAATTCGAAAATCTTTTTTAAAAAATAATACAGAAATTTTTTCTTTAGGAGATTTAGGTGATCTCACATATCCATATAAAGTTCTTTCAAATTCAACAGAGGAAGTAAAAAAAATAATTGAAAATAATAGCGATATTTCAAAAAGGATAAAAAATGCGAAATATCCTTTAGTAATATTTGGTGAGTCCGCTCTTACATTGAATTCATCTAAATATATGTTCGAAGGTTTTAAAAAATTTTTAAATGAAAATAATAAAATTAATGAAGAATGGAACTCACTAAATATTATTCACTCGAATGCCTCAACAGTTGGCTCATTTGATTTAGATATTGTATCTAAGACAAATGATACTTTAGAAAAAATTGATAATAATTTTTTTGAGTTAATATTTTTAATCGGACGAGATAATTTCTCATTTACTAAAAAAAATGAATTTATAGTTTACATAGGAAGTCATGGAGACAAAGGTGCCGAAATGGCTGATCTTATACTTCCAGGAGCTGCGTTTACAGAGCAAGATGGATATTTTACGAATCTAGAGGGAAAATTGCAGATGGCTTTTAAAGCATCCTATCCTCCAGGAGAAGCAAAAGAAGATTGGGTAATAATAAATGAAATATTTAAACTAGTTCACAACGATATTCTGTTTAAGGATAAAAATGAACTCGTGAGTGCAATGCATAATTATCTTAGTTTTAGTAGGAAAAATGAATTATCAAATTTATTTAAAGAAGAATATATAAGTGAAAAGATTTTTACTTTGCCTATAGATTATTATCATTCAAATGTAATTGCTAGATCTTCAAAAACTATGAATGAATGTAGAAATATTAGAACTAAGCTAAAAAAGACGGGGACAGAAGGATAGAGTGGAGTATTTAAGTATTTTATTTTCAGAAACTTATAAAATTTTGTTTCTCTTATTACCAGTATTAGTTTCGGTTGCAATGATCGTATGGTTAGATAGGCGTATTTGGGCTTTTGTTCAAAAAAGAAAAGGTCCAAACGTTGTAGGACCATTTGGTCTACTTCAATCTCTAGCCGATGCTTTAAAATATATATTTAAAGAAATAATTATACCTGCAAGTTCAAATAAAATTATTTTTATCCTTGCACCTGTGGTTACTATGACCCTAGCCCTAGTCGCTTGGGTAGTAATTCCGTTCAGTGAGGATTTTGTATTAGCAGATATTAATGTTGGAATATTGTACATTTTTGCAATCTCATCGCTAGGTGTATATGGAATTATAATGGGTGGCTGGGCATCAAATTCAAAATATCCTTTTTTAGGATCGATTAGATCTGCGGCACAAATGGTTTCTTATGAAGTATCTATAGGGGTCATTATAATAAATGTATTATTATGCGTAGGTTCTTTAAATTTAAGTGACATTGTTTTAGCTCAAGAAAAAATATGGTTTGTAGTCCCTCTTTTTCCTATGTTTGTCATTTTTTTTATTTCCGCACTTGCAGAAACAAATCGACCACCATTTGATTTGCCTGAAGCAGAAGCTGAGTTAGTTTCTGGTTACCAGACAGAATATTCAGGAATGATGTATGCAATGTTTTGGTTAGGCGAGTATGCAAATATTTTATTAATGTGTGCGTTAGGCTCTATACTTTTTTTAGGTGGTTGGCTTTCACCTTTAGATATTTTTCCTTTCACAATCATTCCAGATCCACTGTGGTTGATTATAAAAATACTTTTTTTATTTGTTTTATTTGCTTTAGTTAAGGCTATTGTGCCAAGATATAGGTATGATCAACTTATGAGACTAGGATGGAAGGTATTTTTACCAATTTCATTAATTTGGGTTGTTTTAACTTCAGGTTATTTGATGTATTTTGATTTATTACCAAAAAATTAATTATGAAAATATCAAGATTTTTAAAAACTGTTTTTATGTTAGACTTTTTGAGAGGTTTAATAATTGCAATCAAGGAAATGTTTAAACCGAAGAAAACTATTAACTACCCATTCGAAAAAGGTAAAATAAGCCCAAGATTTAGAGGAGAGCATGCTCTAAGAAGATATCCCAATGGAGAAGAAAGATGTATCGCATGTAAGTTATGTGAAGCTGTTTGTCCTGCTCAAGCAATTACCATAGAATCAAGCGAACGAGAGGATGGCAGTAGAAAGACCACAAGATATGACATTGATATGTTAAAATGTATTTACTGTGGTTTATGCGAAGAGTCTTGTCCAGTTGATGCAATTGTACAAGGTCCAAATTTTGAGTTCGCAACAGAAACAAGAGAAGAATTGTACTACACAAAAGAAAAACTTCTTGAAAATGGAGATAGGTGGGAAAGTGTATTAGCCGCAAATATTAAAGCAGATAATCCACACAGATAATTATTTACATGCCAGCTCACGCATTTTTTTTTTATATATTTTCATTAATTGCAATTGTATCAGCAATAATGGTAACGGCTTCAAAAAACACAGTTCACTCAGTTTTTTTTTTAATTTTAGATTTTATTAGTATTTCTTGCTTATTTATTTTGATAGGTGCAGAATTTCTTGGCATGATAATGTTGATTGTCTATGTAGGCGCAGTTGCTGTTTTATTTTTATTTGTAGTTATGATGTTGAATGTTGCCCAGCAAAAAAATCAATGGTTTGGTGCTGCTTCTGGAAGTAAACATGTTCCGGTAGGAATGATTGTAAGTTTAATAATTTTTTTTGAATTATTAATTGTAATTGGTGGATGGAAGTTAAAGCCTGATTTAACAAATGATTTTATAAATCTTTCAACGAGTCGTGTTACAAATACTCACTCAATAGGAAACGTACTATATACAGATTATATACACTTATTTCAACTTTCTGGAATGATTTTGTTAGTTGCAATGATTGGTGCAATAGTTTTAACATTTAGACAGCGATCTGGTTTAAAAAGACAGAGTTATATCAGCCAAATTTCAAGAGAAAAAAACGATGGAGTAGAACTTGTAAATGTCAAAAATAAAGCGGGAGTCAAAATAGATGTTTGATATTGGAATTGGACATTACCTTACACTCGGTGCAGTTATTTTCACAATTGGCGTAGTTGGGATTTTTCTAAATAGAAAAAATGTAATAGTAATACTAATGAGTATTGAATTAATCTTATTAGCTGTAAATATAAATTTAGTGTCCTTTTCTATTTTTTTAAACGATTTAAGTGGTCAAATTTTTACTTTATTTATATTAACAGTTGCTGCTGCAGAGGCTGCAATAGGTTTGGCTATAATAGTTGTTTATTATAGAAATTCAGGCACGATCAGAGTTGAAGAAATAGATAAACTTAAAGGATAAAATGGAAATTTTAATAGTTTTTCTTCCACTGTTAGCAGCAATAATATCTGGTTTTTTTGGAAATAAGTTAGGTAACAGATTTTCTGAAATTTTAACAAGTCTATTTGTTTCTATTTCTGCAATTTTTTCAATCTTTATTTTTTACAATGTAATGATCAATGATTATAATTCAAATATAATTATTTCGTCGTGGATTAGTTCTGGAACACTAAATGTTAATTGGTCAATTAAAATTGATCCATTGTCATCTGTGATGTTAGTAGTTGTTACTTTTATATCTTCACTCGTACATATCTACTCAATTGGATATATGCATCACGATCCTCATAAACCAAGATTTATGTCATATTTATCTTTATTTACTTTCTCAATGTTAATGTTGGTAACGTCAGACAATTTTTTACAACTCTTTTTTGGTTGGGAGGGAGTTGGTGTGTGCTCTTATTTTTTGATTGGTTTTTGGTTTAAAAAACAAAGCGCAAATAATGCAGCAATAAAAGCGTTTCTTGTTAATAGAGTAGGAGACTTTGGTCTAGCTTTAGGTATTTTTTTGATATTTTATTATTTTGGCACCATTAATTATACAGAGGTATTCAATTTAATTCCGACCCTAGTAAACGAAAAAATTAATTTTCTCGGGTTTAATTTCGTTGTTATAGATTTAATTTGTATACTATTGTTTATAGGAGCAATGGGTAAATCAGCTCAAATCTTTCTACATACGTGGTTACCAGATGCAATGGAGGGTCCAACTCCAGTTTCTGCGTTGATTCATGCAGCAACTATGGTAACAGCTGGAGTTTTTTTGGTTGTGAGATGTTCACCAATTTATGAATTATCTCCATTAGGTTTAGAAATTGTTACATTAATTGGAATGTCAACTGCGTTTTTTGCAGCCACTATAGCGTTAGTACAAAATGATATTAAAAAAATAATTGCTTATTCAACATGTAGTCAACTAGGATACATGTTTTTTGCAGCAGGAGTTGGGGCATATAATGTTGCAATGTTTCATTTATTTACCCATGCGTTTTTTAAAGCTTTATTATTCCTAGGAGCTGGTTCCGTGATCCACTCATTTCAAAATGAACAAGATATTAAAAATATGGGTGGCGTTTGGAGAAAATTGCCTTTTACATATTTAATGATGATTATAGGCACACTAGCATTAACTGGCTTCCCCTTTTTGTCAGGCTTTTATTCAAAGGATGCAATTATAGAATTTGCTTATCTTGAGAAAGGAAGTTTAAGTAATTATGCAGCAGCGATAGGTGTAATTACTGCAATTTTTACCTCAATTTATTCATGGAGATTAATATTTTTAACTTTCCACGGTAGTTTTAATAACAACAAACTAAATATAAAAGATCTACATGAGTCACCTTTAGTTATGTTGATACCACTGTTTTTATTATCTGTTGGAGCTTTATTTTCTGGAATGTTTTTTAAAGAAATATTTATTGGTGCTGAAAGTAGTAAATTATTTTGGAAAGACTCAATAATGTTTTTAGAGCCATTGAGCAAAGGCCATCCGCCTTTATGGTTTTTATTACTTACCCCATCATTTGTAATTATATCTATTCCATTTTCTTATTATTTATTTTTAAAGAAAAAATTAATTATTGAGCAAATTATAAAAATTAATTACCCATTATATGTTTTCTTGAAAAAAAAATGGTACTTCGATGAACTCTATGATTTTATATTTGTTAAATCATTTAAAAATTTAGGTAACTTTTTTTGGAGAAAAATAGATAATTTAATTATTGATAGATTTGGCCCTGATGGTATCTCAAATATTATAAAAAAATTTTCCTTGTATGCTGTAAAATTCCAAAGTGGATTTATTTATCAATATGCCTTTATAATGTTGTTGGGTTTTTCAATTTTATTGACATTTTTAATTATTAAATAAACATGTTTCCAATTCTTTCATCTTTAATAATTTTACCACTTATTGGTTCTTTATTTTTAATATTTATTAGATCTTCAGAAAAAAATACCAGCCTTAAATATGTTGCTTTATTTATTACTTTTGCAAATTTTTTCTTGTCACTTTATCTTTGGAATATTTTTGATCCATCAATATCGACATTTCAGTTTGTAGAAAATAGAATTTGGATTGAAGGGTTTATAAATTATAAAGTCGGTATAGATGGTATATCTATCTTATTCGTAATTCTTACAACCTTTATAACTCCAATTTGTATAATATCAGTTAATTCTACAGTAACTTATAGATTAAAGGAGTTTTTAATAGCAATTTTAATCATGGAAACGTTAATGATCGGAGTATTTTGTTCATTAGACTTGGTAATTTTTTATTTATTCTTTGAAGGTGGTCTTATTCCAATGTTTTTAATTATTGGAATATGGGGTGGAAATAGAAGGGTTTATTCTGCATTTAAATTTTTCCTTTTTACATTAGTTGGATCTGTTTTAATGTTAGTAGCAATTATTGCGATTTATTGGATAAGTGGAACAACTGATGTTGAAAAATTATATGAATTAGGGATTCAGGAAGAATATCAAAAATTATTATGGCTAGCATTTTTTTCTTCTTTTGCAGTGAAAACTCCAATGTGGCCTGTACACACATGGTTGCCTGACGCACACGTAGAGGCACCTACTGCTGGTTCAGTTTTGCTTGCTGCTATCCTGCTAAAAATGGCTGGTTATGGTTTTATAAGATTTTCTGTGGGTTTATTTCCTTTAGCATCAATTTATTTTGTGCCATTAGTTTACTCATTAAGTTTAATAGCAATAATTTACACCTCGTTAGTTGCCTTAATGCAGGAAGATATGAAAAAGCTTATCGCGTATTCATCGGTTGCACATATGGGTTTTGTAACGCTTGGTATTTTTACATTTACACAACAAGGGATTGAGGGAAGCATTTTTCAGATGATTAGTCATGGTTTAATTTCAGCTGCTTTGTTTTTATCTGTTGGTGTTGTTTATGACAGATTAAAAACTAGACAAATTAAAGATTTTTCTGGGCTTGTAAATATAATGCCTAAATATGCAATAGTGATGATGATATTTACTCTTGGAGCTTTGGGTTTACCTGGAACAAGCGGATTTATTGGCGAATTTTTAGTTTTAATGGGAACTTTTAAAAAAAGTATTATAACAGCCGCTATTGCAAGTATTGGAGTAATACTTGGTGCTGCTTATATGTTATGGCTATACAAAAGAGTTGTTTTTGGGAATTTATTAAAAACAATTGATGTAAAAAAAATGGTAGATCTAAACAAATATGAAACATTAATTTTGTCTTCGCTAGCTATTTTAATAATAGTTTTTGGTTTTTATCCAGAACCTTTAATTAAAACATATTCTACATCAATAGATAATTTTATAAATACTCTTAATGTACCTACAGAATTAAGTTTAACAGAGAAAATCAAATGAATAACTTATATTTTATAATCCCTGAGCTTTTTATTTCATTAAGCGTGATGGCTCTGTTAGTTTTAGGAGTTTTTAAAAATAATAGTTCTAATATTATTTTTTACTTTTCTTGCTTAATTATATTGATATCTCTCGCGATTAATTTAAACATTAATATAACACAAACAATCTTTCTTTTTAATAATAGTTATGTAGTAGATCATCTATCATTATTTATAAAATCAATAATTTTGATTTCAGCTTTCTTTGTAATGTTTTGTTCATATAATTATGTCAGACTTAACAATATACTTAAAATTGAATACCCAATATTAATTTTATGTTCGTTACTTGGTATGATGGTAATGATAAGTTCAAACGATCTCATTGTATTCTATATAGGTTTAGAATTACAATCTCTTGCATTATATGTGTTAGCTTCCTTTAATAGAGACAATATTTTATCCTCAGAGTCAGGATTAAAATATTTTGTTTTAAGTGCTTTATCATCAGGTTTACTTTTGTATGGTTGCTCATTAATTTATGGTTTTTCTAATTCAACTAATTTTGATGAAATATCTCAGAATTTTAATTTTCAATACGGAGTTATTTTTGGTATGGTTTTTGTAATTGTTGGATTAGCATTTAAAATTTCTGCTGTCCCTTTTCATATGTGGGCTCCTGATGTTTATCAAGGTTCGCCGACCTCTGTGACTGTGTTATTTGCAATTTTACCGAAAATAGCAGCTCTTACAGTCTTTATAAAATTTTTATATGGTCCATTTATAAATCTCTTTGAGGAGTGGCAGGCCATAATTATATTTCTATCAATTGCATCAATGATTTTAGGTGCAGTCGCTGCTATTGGTCAGAAAAATCTTAAAAGACTTATAGCTTATAGTTCAATAAGTCATATGGGTTATGCGTTAGCAGGTTTAACTGTGGGTACTAACCAGGGTATTCAAAGTTCAATAATTTATTTAATTATTTATTTAATTATGAATCTTGCATTCTTTAGCTGTCTATTTATGTTGAAAAGAAAAGACAAATTTTACGAAAACATTGAAGATTTATCAGGTCTTTCAAAAAAACACCCTATTCTAGCATTAAGTTTTTTAGCAATATTATTTTCACTTGCCGGAATACCACCACTTGCCGGATTTTTTGCAAAATTTTATATTTTTATGGCAGTAATAGAAAAAGAAATGTACTTTTTAGCTATTGTTGGATTACTGGCAACTGTAATAGCTGCTTTTTATTATTTAAGAGTTATTAAAATAATTTACTTTGACCCTGAACAAGAAAAATTTGACACTTCTATGAGCTTAGGATTAAAACTTACATTAATTTTATCAACATCAGCAATATTAATGTATTTTTTAAATCCAAATTTATTAAATAAATATATAACAAATATTTTAGTTATTTAATGGTTTTAAAAAAATTTAAATATAAAAAAGTTTCAAGCACTAATGATATTGCGATGCAAAAAATTAGACAAGGTTATAAGTCAGGTGTTATAATTTCTGATAAGCAAACACATGGCAGGGGTCGACATGGAAAAAAATGGGTTTCTAACAAAGGAAATTTATTTTTTAGTATATTTTTTAATATTAAAAAAAATATACAAACCTCAAAATTAGTTATTAGTAATTTAAAAATAATAAAAAAAATATTGTCCAAGCATATAAAATCAAAAATAAAAATTAAAAGACCTAATGATATTACAGTAAATAAAAAAAAGATTTGTGGGATTTTAAATGAAACTCTCTTTTATAATGATTTAAAATTTTTAGTTATTGGCATTGGAATAAATATAGTTAGTTCACCTAATATAAGAGATTACCCAACTACTAACTTAAATGAGATAACTAATAAAACAGTTAGTAAAACTAAATTATTAAATAAAATTGTAAAAGCTTTTGATATAAAAATAAAATGATTATTGTAGGCGATATAGGAAATACAGAAGTAAAAATTTGTTTTTTTTATAATGGTTTAAAAAAAAAATATTTATTCAAAACAGACTCACTTAGCAAAAAAATTATAAGAAAAAAATTTAATTTTTTACGCAAAAAAATTTATCTTAAGAATGCACTTATAAGCAGTGTAGTACCAAAAACCTTTAATCAAATTAAAAAAATTTTTTTTAATTTATATAAAGTTAATTGTGTTGAATTAAAAAAATTAAATTTATCAAGACTAATAAACATTGAAGTTAACAAGAAAGAAATTGGATCCGATCGTTTAGCCAACGCAATAAGTGTAATGAACAAAAAAAAAAATTTTATTGTTGTAGATTTTGGAACTGCTACAACTTTTGATGTAATTAAGAAAAATAATTATTTAGGGGGAGTAATTGCTCCGGGTGTTTCTTTGTCACTAGATAACTTGATTAAAAAAGCAAGCTTAATACCAAATATTGAATTGCATAAATCAAAATCTATAATTGGAAAAAATACAAAGCAAGCTGTCTTATCTGGTTTTTTTTGGGGTTATAACGGTTTAGTTAATGGCATAATTTCGAAAATTAAAAAAAAAACTAATCAAAAGTATAAAATAATTTTTACAGGTGGTCTTGCACACTTATTTAATAAAGATATAAAAGATAAAGTTGCTGTAGATAAAAATCTGACAATTAATGGTTTAATTAAAGTTTCAAAACATTTTAATTTATGAAAGATGAATTAATATTTTGTCCTCTTGGTGGATCAGGTGAAATAGGCATGAATATGAATTTGTTTGGTTTTGGTAAACCCGGGCAACATAAATGGATTATAGTCGATATTGGTGTTACTTTTGCAGATGAGAGTATTCCAGGTATTGATTTAATATATCCAGATCCTGGATTTATTATTGATAAAAAAGAGTCTTTACTAGCTATAGTTCTTACGCATGCTCATGAAGATCATATAGGAGCCATTACTCAAATATGGCCAAAATTAAATTGTAAAATTTTTGCAACTCCCTTTACTGCTGCTCTTGTAGTAGAAAAATTTAGAGAAAAAAATATTGATATATCAACTTATCTTAACATTGTTCAACTTAATGGCAAAATTAATTTAGAGAATTTTGAAATCGATTTTATAACTTTAACACACTCAATTCTTGAACCAAATGGATTAAGAATAAAAACACCTTTAGGAAATGTTCTACACACTGGTGATTGGAAGTGTGATCCAGATCCTTTAATAGGAAAAAAAATAGACTCAGATAAGCTAAAATTAATTGGAAAAGAAGGTGTATTAACAATGATTTGTGACTCTACAAACGTCTTTAGCATTGGTAGATCAGGGTCTGAATTAAGTGTAAGAAAAAGTTTATTAAAAATAATTGGAAGACTTAAAAAAAGAGTCATTATAACCTCTTTTGCATCTAACGTAGCAAGGATGGAAACAATATTTTATTGTGCAGAAAAAACTGGAAGACAAATCTCACTAGTTGGAAGATCAATGCATCGAATCTATAAAGCAGCAAGACAATGTGGATATTTAAAAAACGTAATTGATCCAATTGATCCAAGAGATGCAAAAAAAATATCAAGAGACAAAATAATATATCTTTGCACTGGTAGCCAAGGTGAGCCAATGGGAGCTATGAATAGAATATCTAACTATAATCATCCAGATGTATTTATTGAAAAAGATGACACGGTAATATTTTCATCAAAAATAATACCTGGTAATGAAAAAAAACTTTCTAAATTGCACAATACATTAGTTTTAGAAGGTGTGGAAGTTATTACTGAAGAAAATGAGTTTGTCCATGTATCGGGTCATCCAAATAGAGAAGATCTTAAGGATATGTATAATTGGATTAATCCAAAGTCTGTTATCCCAGTACACGGAGAGCATAGACATATTCTTGAACATCTCTCTTTTGCTAAAGAAATGAATGTTCCATATCCGGTAAAAGTTAAAAACGGAGATATAATTAAAATCGCACCGTGTGAAAAGCCGGAGGTATTTGATAAGGCGCCATCAGGTAAACTTTATGTAGATGGTAATATAAGTGTTTTTGAGGACTCCAAATCAATAAAAGAAAGAAAAAATCTATCTATTAATGGTAGTCTTGAGGTGACTATTTTAGTAAATAACAAAGGAAATATTTATGACTCACCAGTTATATCAGCTAAGGGATTACCAATAGAAAATTTAGAAGAATTTAAATTTGGACTGGAAAAAGAAATAAATAAAACAGCAAGAACATTTGCATTGAATAATATAAATCAGGAAGAAAATGCGATTAATGCAATAAAAACAGTTTGCAGAAAGTTTACAAAAGAACAGGTGGGGAAAAGACCATTTACTAATATAAATTTAGTAAATATCTAATATGAGCATTACAGGTTCACTTATAATTTTTGTATTAATTTGGTGGATCATTTTTTTTTCATTATTACCAATAGATGTTGATAGAAAACATAAGGAAATAGTTGAAGGTGCTGATAAAGGATCACCTGAAAATCCTAAAATTATCAAAAAAATAATTTATACAACCATAATTACTTCAATTATTTTTATAGGTATATTTACCTTAGTGAAGTATGATTATCTTAATTTAAGAAGGTTTATTTCATAATGTTTTTTTCAAGTTTACTTGTCCCTATTTTAAAAAATTATCCATCCGAAGCAAAAATAAAATCACATAAATTAATGTTAAGAACTGGAATGATAAAACAATCTTCAGCAGGCATATATTCTTGGCTACCCTTAGGTTTCAAAGTGATGAAGAAAATTGAAAATATTGTAAGAGAGGAACAAAATAAAATTTTTGCACAAGAAATATTAATGCCGACTATACAATCCAGTGAAATTTGGAAAGAAAGTGGAAGATATGAAGATTATGGTGAAGAGATGTTAAGAATTACAGATAGACAAAAAAGAGAAATGTTATATGGACCAACTAATGAGGAATTAATAACAGATATATTTAGAAGTAGTATCAAGTCATATAAATCTTTACCACAACTTTTGTATCATATTCAATGGAAGTTCAGAGATGAATTGAGACCAAGATTTGGGATAATGCGATGTAGAGAATTTTATATGAAGGATGCATATTCTTTTGATCTTGATGACGATTTAGGTGAACATTCTTATAATAAATTTTTTTTATCGTATCTTAAAACTTTTAAGAGACTAGATTTAAAAGCAATCCCAATGGCAGCAGACACAGGTCCTATAGGAGGTAATCTATCACATGAGTTTATTATTTTAGCCGAGACAGGTGAGAGCAAAATTTATACTGATAAAAATATATTTGAGGTGGATCATTCAGATTGCACTTTAGAAAAAAAATCATTAGCAAATTTAAGAAAAAAATTTGAAAATTATTATGCAGTCACAGACGAAAAATTTAATAAAGCTGAATTTGAAAAATTAGTTACAAAAGAAAATCAAATAGAGACAAAAGGTATAGAAGTTGGTCATATATTTTATTTTGGCGATAAATATTCTAAACCAATGAATGCATCAGTAGACCACAACGGTAAAAAAATCTTCGTAAAAATGGGATCTTATGGTGTTGGAGTTTCAAGATTAGTTGGTGCCATAATAGAGGCTAAATTTAATGAGAAAAATGAATTCATGAATTGGCCAATAAATGTAGCACCTTATGAATGTGCGATTTTACCATTATTTTCTAAAAATGATAAAACTAATTTAGAAAAATCTATTAATATATTTAAAAAACTTAAAGATAGAAATATTGATGCAATAATTGATGATACAGAGGAGAACTTTTCATCAAAAATGAAAAAGTTTAATCTTATTGGTGCTCCATACCAAATACTTTTAGGAAAAAAATCTGATGATGAAATGCTTGAATTTAAAAAAGTTGGTGAAGAATCATTTAAATTAAAAATAGACGATATAATTAAGACTATAAATTCAAAAAAAGAAAATTGATC
The DNA here is from genome assembly GCA_902600485.1 of uncultured Pelagibacteraceae bacterium. GTDB lineage: Bacteria > Pseudomonadota > Alphaproteobacteria > Pelagibacterales > Pelagibacteraceae > Pelagibacter. The sequence goes on along the minus strand of CACKJD010000002.1, from coordinate 134,681 downwards.
TCAAACCTAGAAAAAGAAATAACATTTAGATATTTAAAAACTAGAAAAAAAGACGGTTTTTTAAATATTATTACAATATTTTCATTTATTGGTATTAGTCTAGGTGTAGCGGTTTTAATAATTGTAATGTCCGTAATGAATGGTTTTAGATCTGATCTTATAAAAAAAATTAATGGATTTAATTCTCATGCAACGATCCAAAGTTATGATGGTCTATTTAATTTAAAAAAAATAGATAATTCTAATTTAAAAAGTCAGATTGATGGGTTCCTGATAAGTAACAATGGTGAGGGTATTATTATTAATGAAAAAATTACCAAAGGAGTTTTGTTAAGAGGATACAAAAAAGAGGAATTTCAAAGCCTTAATATAGTAAAAAACCAGGATTTCTCGGGTTCTAAAACTTTGGATAAAGACGGAATTTCAATTAGTCGAGAAATGGGTTATGACTTAGATTTAAAAATCGGAGATAAATTAAGTTTAGTTTTTTCATCTTTTGAAGAAACTCTTGTCGGATCATTACCAAAACAAAAAACTTTTAAAATTATTTCTTTTTATAATAGTGGTTTTGGTGATTTTGATAAAAACATTGCCTTCGTAAATATTGAGGATTTGGAAAATCAATTGAATTTGAAACCTGAAAGCAGGTTTTTAGAAATTTATTTTAAAGATCCAACAGATATAAGTAAAATTAAAAAAAATTTAATTAAACTTTTTCCTAACAATTTAATTTATACATGGTCAGATTTAAATAAACCACTTTTCTCAGCTTTAAAAGTAGAGAGAAATGTTATGTTTATTATTTTATCTCTTATAATCATTGTAGCTGCATTTAATATAATTTCCGGATTAACAATTTTGGTAAAAAATAAAACTAGAGAAATTGCAATTTTAAAGTCTATTGGAGTAAAAAATAAATCTATAAGAAAAATTTTCTTCTTAGTTGGATTTATTATTGGTTGCAGTGCTACAATTTTTGGTGTTATTCTAGGAATTGTATTTTCAATTTATATAGAAAATATCAGACAACTTTTAAGTAATTTATTCAATATAACTTTATTTCCTGAAGAAATATATTTTTTAAGCACAATGCCTTACGAGATAGATTTAAAATCAGTCCTTCTAATTTCAATTTGTTCAATTGTATCAACATGTTTAGTTTCTTTATTTCCTGCGATTAAAGCTTCTAAATTAGATACAATTAAATCCCTTAAATATGAATAATATGATTGAACTTAAAAATATTTACAAAAATTATTTTTCGTCAAAGAAGATTGAGGTATTAAAAAATATAAACTTTGTATTTAAACCAGGTAAAATATATTCTCTAATTGGACCATCTGGCTCTGGAAAATCTACTTTATTAAATTTAATTTCTTTAATAGACAAACCATCAAGCGGTTTTATAAAGTTTAATAACTTAAAAATTAATGATAACAACGATGAAAGAGACAATATAAGATCGAGGAAAATTGGTATAATTTATCAAGATAAGAATTTATTGTCTGATTTTACAGCTTTAGAAAATGTTTATCTGGCAAGATTATCTTTAGATAACAATTTAAAAAAAGCTATGTTGGATGCAAAAAATATGATTAGTAGAGTTGGATTGAATAAAAGATTAAAACATTTACCGAATGAGTTATCTGGAGGCGAATCACAAAGAATTGCTATTTCAAGGGCATTAATAAATTCGCCTGATATTATTTTAGCAGACGAACCAACAGGAAACTTAGATCATAAAAATGCAAAAGATATATTCAAATTACTATTCAGTCTTAAAAATAAAAAAAGAATAATTATATTTGCAACCCATAATAGATATTTTGCCGATATGTCTGATTGTAAATTGAGTTTAATTGATGGTAGAATATCTAGCGTTAATGCAAGAAATTAAAAAATCTTTCAATCATTATAAATTACACACCCAATATTCCATTTGTGAAGGTGCAATAAAAATTGAAGATCTAGAAAAATTTTGTAAAAATAATAAAATAAAATCAATAGGTATCTCAGATACTTCTAATTTGTGTGGAGCGTTAGAGTTTTCTGAAACAGTATCAAAATCTAAAACTCAACCAATTATAGGTTCCCAAATCAAATTCAAATATAAAGAGCTGACAGGCTTAATACCTATAATTGCAAAGAATGATTTAGGGTACAGAAATTTGGTCAAATTATCTTCATGTTCATACCTTAATCATAAAGATTTTAATGAACCATTCTGTGAATTTAATGACCTTAAACAATACAAAGACGGTTTAATAGTAACTTTAGGTAGTTTACATAGTTTAATTGGCGAACTATTTAAAAGGGATAGGAGACATGAAATTAAAGAAATTTATATTTGTTTAAAAAAATTACTTCAAAATAATTTTTATATAGAAATTCAAAGACATAATGATGTTAATGAGAAAGATCTAGAAATTTTTAATCTAGGTTTGTCTCGAGAATTAGATATACCAATTATTGCCTCACATGAGGTGTATTATTTAGAGAAAGAATTACATGATGCACACGATGTATTAATGTGTATTGGAACAAAACATTATATAAACGATAAGAACAGAATTAAACTTTCAAGCAATCATTACTTTAAAAACAACGATGAGATGAATAAATTATTTTCTGATCTACCAGAAGCATTAGAAAATAATTTTAATTTACCTCTTAGATGCAGTTATAGACCTGTTACTTCAAAACCTTTGTTACCAAATATTGGGTCTGAAAAAAATTTTACACCTGACGAAATTCTAAAAAAAAATGCACAGGAAGGCTTAAAAGATAGGTTTAAAAATATTAGTGAAGGAAAATCTAGTTTTAGGCTTAATGAATATCAAAAGAGGCTAGATCATGAAATTAATATAATTTGCAAAATGAACTATGCTAGTTATTTTTTAATTGTTTCTGATTACATAAAATGGGCAAAAAATAAGGGTATTCCTGTAGGACCCGGTAGAGGTTCAGGGGCTGGATCACTAGTTGCTTGGTGCTTATCTATTACAGACGTTGACCCATTAAAGTTTGATTTAATTTTTGAGAGATTTCTCAACCCTGATAGAATTTCTATGCCTGATTTTGATATAGACTTTTGTGAGGAAAAACGAGATTTAGTTTTTGAATATTTGAAAAATAAATATCCAGGATCTGTTGCACATATTATTACTTTTGGAAAACTAAAAGCGAGAATGGTTATAAGAGATGTTGGTCGTGTTATGGGTTTGCCTTATGGATTTGTAGATAGTATTTGCAAAATGATACCATTCGATCCTTCAAGACCAATGAATTTAAATCAGTGTATTAATTCAGAACCAAAGCTCCAAAAACTTATAAAGGAAGATAAAAGAGTAGAGCGCCTAATTAGTTTATCTCTTAAATTAGAAGGATTAAATCGTAACTTTGCTACACATGCAGCAGGTGTAGTAATCGCTGATAAAGATCTATCTGAAACCGTACCACTTTATAAAGATCCATCTTCAAATCTATTATTACCTTCAACGCAATTCGACATGTATTCTGCAGAAAACGCAGGACTAATTAAATTTGATTTTTTAGGTTTAAAAACTTTAACAGTTATTAATAAAACACAAATACTCGTACAAAATAAACTTAAAGATTTTGATATCAAAGATATTAAATATGATGACCATAAAGTATTTGAACTTTTATCTAGTGGTAAAACAGTTGGTTTGTTTCAGCTAGAAAGTTCAGGTATGCGAGAAGCATTAATACAAATGAAGCCAAATCATCTTGAAGATATTATAGCTCTAGTAGCATTGTATAGACCAGGTCCAATGAGCAATATACCGATTTATAATGATTGTAAACATGGCTTAAAAAAACCAGATTACCTGCATCCAAAATTAGAAAAAATATTAAAACCAACTTATGGTGTAATTATATATCAAGAACAGGTTATGCAAATTGCCCAAGAACTTTCAGGGTTTACTGCTAGTGAGGCAGATTTCCTTAGAAGAGCTATGGGTAAAAAAAAAAGAGCTGAGTTAGAAAGACAAAAAACCAGATTTGTTGAAGGCGCTTATAAAAACGGAATAAGTAAAGATATAGCAGCTGGAATTTTTTTGAAAATAGAGCCATTTGCTGAATATGGTTTTAACAAAAGCCATGCTGCAGCTTATGCAATAATTGCTTATCAAACAGCATATTTAAAAACATACTTTCCAGAGGAATTCTTTGCTGCATCTATGTCTATGGAATTATCTAATCAAAAAAAGTTAAGTGAATTTTGTGAGGAGATAAAAAGACTAAATATTAATATAATTAGACCAGATATAAACGAATGTTTTCCAGATTTTTATTCACATAATAATAATTTTTATTATGCATTAGGAGCCATAAAGAATGTTGGTTATGAATCTGTTTCAAATATTATTAAAGAACGAGAGGATAATGGAAAATTTAAATCTATCTCAGATTTCCTTAATAGAGTAAACCCTAAGGATATAAACAAATTACAATTAGAAGGTCTAACTAAAGCTGGAGCATTTGACAGTATTTCTAATAACAGAAGGGCTTTTTACGAGTCCATACCTAATATGATACTTAAATCAAAAAACTTATTTGAGAATAAACTGCAAAATCAAATCCAATTATTTGATGATAAAGATAATTTTAATAATTTAGGAATTCTTGCAGATTTACCGGAGTGGAGTTTTCAAGATAAAATGTTGAAAGAATTTGAAACTGTGGGTTTTTACCTTTCAGATCATCCTTTAAATCAGTATAAGGATATATTTACTGAATATAATATTGAAAAATATTCTGATTTTATTAGTAACAAAAATAATTCAGAAAATATGGTTGCAGCAACAATTTTAAAAATTCAGGAAAAAAAAACTCAAAAAGGAACACCTTATGCAATAATTAAGTTTTCAGATCTAGGTAGTATTTTTGAATTATTTGTTTTTTCAGATATTTTTGAATTAAATAGAGAAAATATTAAGGAAGGCAAATCTGTTATAATAACTTTATTTAAAAATCAAAATGAATTAGATCAAAAAATTAGAGTTAATGTTAAAAAGATTATACCTTTAGATGATATTTTGAACAAACCAATAAATAATTTAAAAATAAAAATTAACGATTTTTCAGACTTGAATATTTTGTCAAAAATTTTAAACAATAAAGGAGACGTTGAAGTTTTGTTCGAATTTTCTGAAAATAATAAAAAATATACATTCAAATTGAAAAATAAGCGTTTTGTGGATAAAAACATTTTAAATTCCATTAAAAATCAAGGTATTTCTGCATCAATTTTTTAATAAATTACTTGCCTTTAATTAATAAAATTAATATTAACACACATAAAAAACTCACACAGTTAGTGGTTTTATACCTCCGGTCCTTAAGTGGAAATAATTGTGGCGGAATAACCGGGAAAAAATATGAAGATACCAAACTTATCAATTGAACAATTTTTAGAGGCAGGCGTCCATTTAGGTCACAAAACTCTCAGGTGGAATCCAAAAATGAAAAAATATATTTTTGGAAAGAGAGACTCTGTTCATATTATTGATTTAACTCAAACATTAGAATTAACAAATAAAGCATTGCAAAAAATATATGAAGTAATTGCTAATAACGGGAAGATATTATTCATCTCTACTAAAAAACAAGCATCAGAATCAATTGCTGAATTGGCTAAGAACACTGGACAATATTATGTTAATTATAGATGGCTAGGTGGTATGCTAACAAATTGGGGAACAATTTCTAATTCGATAAAAAAGCTTCAAAAAATAGATATAGATTTAAAAGCTGAGAACAGGGGTTTTACAAAAAAAGAACTCTTAAAGATGGGAATACAAAGAGACAAACTTCAAAGATCATTAGGTGGTATTTCCGAAATGAAAAAAATTCCGGATTTAGTTTTTATTATAGATACAAATTATGAGTCTTTGGCTATTAAAGAGTCTATTAAATTAAATATTCCAATCATAGCAATTTTAGATACAAATTCAGATCCAGATGGAATAGATTTTCCAATACCTGGAAACGATGATGCAAGGAGATCAATTGACCTTTATTGTAGCTTAATTAAAGAGACTATAAATAACGCTAAAAAAGAAGCTCCAAAAGAGGAAGAGAAGAAAACAGAACAAAAGCCAAAAAAAAACGATAACTCTACTTCAATAAAAAAGTTAAATTAAATTTCCAAAAATGGCTGATATTGAAAAAATTAAAAAATTACGATCTTTAAGTGGGGCCGGTTTTAAAGATTGCAGCTCTGCTTTAGATGAGTCCAAAGATGATATTGATAAAGCAGTTGAAATATTGAGAGTCAAAGGCATATCAAAAGCTTCTAAGAAAATGTCAAGATCTGCCAACGAGGGCGTTATAGCTATTTCTGAGGATAATCAAAATTCGTCAATCTTAGAAATTAATTGTGAGACAGATTTTGTTGCAAAAAATGAGGATTTTATAATTTTTGCAAAAGAGTTAGCCGACTTAAATAACAAAGTTAAATCTAATAGAGAAAAACTTTTATCTTCAAAAATGAAAAATGGTAATACAGTTGAAGATAATTTATTAGCACTAATTTCAAAGATAGGTGAAAAAATTACACTTGGCAGATCCAAAACTTTAAATCAAACAAATACAAAGATTTTCAAATATCATCATACAATAGTAAAAGACAATCTATCAAAATTAGGTGTTTTAGTTTCAGTCGATACTAATAATGAATCTGATGATTTAAAGACATTTGGTAAACAGCTTAGTATGCATATTGCAGCGTTAAACCCTCTAGCCATTGATGTTGATGGTATAGATCAAGATGTTTTAAAAAAAGAAGAACAGCTAATTAATGAAGAACTCAAGAATTTAGGAAAACCTGAGGATATAGTAAAAAAAATTAGCGTAGGTAAAATTAAAAAATTTAAGGAAGATAACTCTTTATTAAATCAACAATGGGTTATGGAACCAAAAAAAAAAGTGAAAGATATTATTAAAGAATTAAATATTGATCGTCTTAAAATAAATGACTTTTTAAGAATAAAAATTGGAGAGTAAATGTTTGTTACAGAAAATTATAAACAAAAAATGATTAAAACTATTGAAGTTTTTAATAAAGAATTAAGTTCATTGAGAACAGGAAGAGCAAATGCAAGTATGTTAGATTTAGTAAAAGTTGATGTTTATGGTCAAAAAATGCCAATAAATCAGTTAGGAACTATTACTACCCCAGAACCAAGAATGATTAATATTCAAGTTTGGGACTTAAATAATGTTAATTTAATAGACTCCTCAATTAAAAAATCAGAACTGGGATTGAATCCCCAAATTGATGGACAGTTAATCAGACTACCAATACCAGACCTTAGTGAGGAGAGAAGAAATGAGATGAAAAAAATAGTAAAGTCAATGGGTGAAAAATGCAAAGTCTCTATAAGAAATATTAGACGAGAGGCAAATGATGGCCTCAAATCAATATTAAAAAAAAAAGAAATCTCAGAAGATGATGAAAAAAAAAAAGAAAAAGAAATACAAAGTTTAACAGACGAACATATTAAGTTAATAGATGATAAAGTTTTTTCAAAAGAGAAAGAAATAATGACTATATGAACCCGATTAAGCATGTTGCTATTATTATGGATGGTAATGGTCGTTGGGGAATAAATAGAGGTAAATCAAGAAATTTTGGACATAAAGCAGGTATAAAAACTGTAGAAAAAATTATCAAAGAAAGTTTAAAAAAAAAAATTAGGTATTTAACACTGTATGCTTTTTCCACAGAAAACTGGAAAAGGCCAAAGAATGAAATAAATTATCTATTTTCTTTATTAGATAGTTTTTTATCAAGTAAAATAGAAGAACTTAATAATGAAAAAATCAGATTATTTATAATTGGAAAAAAAAAATTTAATAAAAAATTAATTAGATTGCTTAATTTTTCTGAAAAACTAACTTCTTCAAATAAACGAATGCAAATAAACTTAGCATTAAACTATGGTTCTAAAAGTGAGATAATTAACACTGTAAATTATTTAAAAATAAAGAAATTAAAAATTAATGAAAAAAATATTACAAAAAATCTTTATACTCAAAATATACCTGATCCAGATATATTAATACGCACAGGAAATAGAAAAAGATTAAGTAACTTTCTTCTTTGGCAATTAGCATATTCCGAAATTTTTTTTGAAAAAAAATTATGGCCAGATTTTAATGAAAAAGATTATAATAAAATTTTAAGTATGTTTAAAAAAACTAAACGAAACTTTGGAAAAATTTAATGAAAAATGAGCTTTTTAAAAGAATATTAAGTTCAATTATTTTGCTTCCTATCGTAATTTTTTTTATAATTAAAGGATCATTTTTATTTAATTCTTTGATATTAATCTGCTCAATTATTACTTTGTATGAATGGCAATTAATGAGTAAGGGAAAAAATTACAATATCTTTGGATTTATTTATATAATAGCTTCTTTCTATATTATTTACCTTCTACGTAATTATAGTGATGATAAATATTTATTTTTTCTTTTAATATTAATCATTTGCATATCTACAGACATAGGAGGTTATGTATTTGGTAAAGTATTTAAAGGCCCTAAACTGACCAAAATTAGTCCAAATAAAACATACGCGGGTATGATCGGTGCATTTTTGCTCTCAATTTTTACAGCTACTTTTTTTTTAATCTATTATGATTATTACCTTATTGATAGATTTGAAATATTAAATATTTATAATTTTATTTTTATCATTTTTATATCTTTTGTTAGTCAATTCGGTGACATACTAATATCCTTTTTTAAAAGAAGATCAAAAATAAAAAATTCTGGAAAGATAATTCCTGGACATGGTGGTCTACTTGATAGAATAGATGGAATGATTTTCGCTTTTCCTGCATCGTATTTAATCTTTAAAATTATTAATTAATGAAAAAAATTGCAATTTTAGGATCAACTGGCTCAATAGGAAAACAAACAATTGATATAGTAAGAAAAGATAAAAAAAATTTTAAAATTTTACTTCTTACAGCTAATAAAAACTATAAGTTACTTTCAAAACAAATTAAAGAGTTTAAAGTAAAAAATGTAATTGTTACAAACAAAAAAAGCTATCAAATTTTAAAAAAAAAATTTAAAAAAGTTAATATAATTAATGATTTGAGCAAAATTGATAAAATGATTAATTCTAAATTAGATTATACAATGAGTTCAATATCTGGGTTTGATGGTTTAAAACCAACCATTAAGATTATTAAAAAAACTAAAATAATTGCTATTGCTAATAAAGAGTCAATTATTTGTGGTTGGAGTTTAATAAAAAAAGAAATTGATAGACACAAAACAATATTCATACCTGTAGACTCTGAGCATTTCTCTATATGGTCCGAAATAAAAAATGTTAACCCAGAAATTATAGATCAAGTAATTATCACAGCATCAGGAGGTCCTTTTTTAAATCTAAAAAACAAAAAAATTAAAAAGACTCCTAAATTAGCAACTAACCATCCTAATTGGAAAATGGGCAAAAAAATTTCCACTGACTCTGCAACTTTAATGAATAAAGTATTTGAAGTTATTGAGGCAAAAAAAATTTTTTCAATTGATTTAAGTAAATTTAAAATATTGATACATCCAAAATCCTATGTGCATGCTATCATTAAATTTAATAACGGTTTGATCAAATTAGTTGCTCACGATACCGATATGAAAATTCCAATTTTTAATACATTATACAATAACAAGAATTATAAAATTAAATCTAAAAAAATAAACTTTAAATTACTAAATGATTTAAATTTAAATGTAGTAAATTTAAAAAAATATCCTTTAGTAAAAATTTTAAATTTTGTACCAAAAAATGATACTTTATTTGAAACTTTGTTAGTATCAGTTAATGATGAATTGGTAGACCTATTTTTAAAAAATAAGATAAGTTTTGATGAAATTTCTACCAAATTAAAGCAAATTATTAGCCATAAAGATTTCTTAAAATACAGGCAAAAAAAGCTGAATAATTTGACACAAATTGAAAAATTAAATGAGTTTGTAAGATTGAAAACGAAATCTTTAAGTGTAATATCCCAACAAAGATGAAAAAAATTCTATTAGCACTGCTATTTTTAAATTTTATGTTATTTTCAGCTAAATCTGAAATTATAAACGATATTAAATTAGAAAATAATATAAGAGTAAACAAGGAAAGTATATTAGCATTTGGTAATATCAAATTAGGTAAAGATTATACAGAGAACGAGATTAATCAAATATTAGGTGATTTGTATAATACAAATTTTTTTTCTGATATTAAATTAAAAGTTGAAAATAATGTTCTTATAGTTGACGTTGTAGAAAAAAAAATTATTCAAACAATTGTTTTGGAAGGTATAGCTTCAAAAGAAAATAAAGAAAAAATTTTAAAAAGATTAAATCTTAAAGATAAAAGTCCATTTGATAAATTTACCGCAGAACAAGATGTTGTTTTAATAAAAAATTCTCTTAGTAGATCTGGATATTACTTTGCTACGGTTGAAGTCAAAATTAAAGAAAATACAAATGACACAGTAGATCTTATATATGTTATTGAAACTGGTGAAAAAGCTTTAATAAAAAATATTAAATTTACAGGAGATAAATATTATAAAGATAGAAAATTAAGGAGTGTAATTATAAGTAAAAAAAAGTATTTGGATGTTAGTAGAATCGAGCTGGATAAAAGATTATTAAAAAATTTTTATTTAAATAAAGGTTATTATAATGTTGAAATAGAGAGTTCTTCAGCAATTTTTAACGATAACTTTTTTGAGCTAATATATAATATTAATTCTGGAAATAGGTATACTATAAATAACGCTACACTTGATATACCAATTGATTACGATCCTAAAGATTTTAAAGAAGTTACAAATTCCATAGAAGACCTTAAAGATAAAAAATATTCACTAAATGAAATAAATAAAGTTATTAGAGAAATTGATAAAATTTCAGTTTCAAGACTTTATGATTTTATTGATGCAACAATAGAAATTGATGAAGTGAATAATGATAAGTTAGATTTAAAATTTGCAGTTATAGAAAGTGACAAGTTTTTTGTAAATAGAATAGACATATTTGGTAATAATATCACTGAAGAAAAAGTAATTAGAAACCAGCTTGAGGTTGACGAGGGCGATCCTTTTAATAAATTATTACATGCTAAATCTATAAATAATTTAAAAGCTTTAAGAATATTTGGTGATGTAAAAGATGAAATTATCTCTATTGATAATTCCCAACAAAAAAATATTAAAATTACAGTTGAGGAAAAACCAACAGGTGAAATTTTAGCTTCTGCGGGTATTGGAAATGATGGTGGAACCATAGGATTTTCTGTCTCTGAAAAAAACTTTATGGGCAGAGGAATTGGCCTTGTGTCATCTTTGACTTTGAGTGAAGAAAGAGTAAAAGGAGAGTTTACAGTTAATAATCCTAATTTTAATTATACTGAAAAATCATTGTCAACAAGTTTGTTTGCTATTAATAATGATAAAATGACGGACAGTGGATATGATTCTAGTGAAATTGGATTTAGCTTTGGGACTAAATTTGAGCAATACGATAATTTATTTTTCAGTCCCTCATTTAAAACTGTTGCGGAAAAATTAGAGACAAATTCTTTGGCTAGCAATTCTATAAAAAAACAAGAGGGTAATTATTTTACATCTAATATAGGATATGCCTTTGATTATGATGTAAGAAATCAAAGATTTCAAACATCAGATGGATTTAGAAGTCAATTTTTTCAAACTTTACCATTAATTTCAGAAAGCAATACTATTACATCAGGATACGTTTATGATCATTACTTAACTATATCTGAAACAACAGCAAGTGTTGGTTTATTCCTAAAAAATACTACCGGGTTATCTGATGATGTTAGAATATCTGAAAGAATTGGACTACCAAGAAAAAGATTAAGAGGTTTTAAACCAGGAAGAATAGGACCAGTTGATCAAGGAGATGATCATGTTGGAGGAAATTACGCAGCAGCTTTAAGTTTTACAAGTAATCTTCCTATGGTAGCACCAAATCTGCAAAATTTCGAATTCAATTATTTTTTAGATTTTGGAAATGTTTGGGGTACAGATTATAGATCATCAGATTTTGATGATTCTAATTATTTAAGAGTTTCAACAGGAGCAGGTGTTGAGTGGTGGACGCCGGTAGGACCTTTAAATCTAACTTTTTCACACGCACTCCAAAAAAAAACTACAGATGAGTTTGAAGGTTTTCAATTTAATATTGGAACAACTTTTTAATGCTAAAAAGATTTTTAATAATTATTTTTTTTTTTTTAACAATTTTTTCCTCTTTAGCTGATGAACAAAAAATTGTTTATTTAAATGTAGATAAGATAATGCAAGAATCTATCGCAGGTAAATCTATAAAAAACCAACTTGAAAAAATTTATAATAAAGATTTAGAAAAATTTAAAAAAAACGATGAAATTTTAAAAAATAAAGAAAAAAAAATAATAGCTAAAAAAAACATTATGAGTCAGGAGGATTTTCAAAAAGAGCTCACTAGTCTTAGATCAGAAATTATTAATTTTCAAAGAGAACAAGTTAAATCAAGAGATAATATAAATAAACTGAGGATAGGCGCTACTAATAAATTAATTTCTAAATTATCCCCAATTCTAAAAGAATATGCAAAAGAAAACTCAATAAGTTTAATACTACAAAAAAAAAATATTATTATGGGAAAAAAAGAAATTGAAATAACTGATGAAATATTATCATTAACAAATAAAAAGATTAAAGATATTAAAGTTAATTGAAATATGACTACTTTATCGAAAAAAGATATAGAAAATTTGTTACCACATAGAGAACCTATGTTATTAATTGATGAACTGGTTGATATTAAAAAGTTATTTTCAGCGACCGCAATAGTTAATGTAAAAAAAGATAGTTTTTTTGTTCAAGGACATTTTCCAGGTCAACCTGTGATGCCTGGTGTTTTAATAGTCGAGGCTTTCGGACAAGCTGCCGCTGCATTAACTGCTCATGGATTAGATAAAGAGACTTATGAAAACAAATTAGTATATTTGATGAATGTTGAAAAAGCTAGATTTAGAAACCCAGTTTTACCTGATTGTAAACTGGAGCTAAAAATTGAAGCAATTAGATCACATGGACGAGTATGGAAATACAAAGGAGAAGCATTTGTTCAAAATATAAAAATGGCTGATGCTGTGTGGTCCGCAACGATCGTCGATAGGAAATAATTAGCAATAAATCTTGATAAGCATTTAAAGTAAGTTTTGATATTAAACTTACTAATGATAAATACTTTTTTTAAAAACACAGGACCTTACGAAATTAATGATTTACTCAAATTGATATCTATAAAAGACCAATCTTTTTCAGACGAAAAAATAAATGATATTAAAGATTTAAGTTCGTCAAAAAAAGGTGACATGACTTTTTTACATTCAAAAAAGTATGGTGAACTTGCTAAATCTACAAATGCATCATTTTGTGTGACCAGTGAAAATTTAAAATCACTATTACCAGCTAATTGCAAAACAATAATTTCAGATAAAATTTTATTAGATGTTGCTAAAATAACTAAAAAATTTTATCCAAATTCTGTTACAGATGATTTTGACGTTAATGTTGAAAAAATTGAAAATATACAATTTAAAAATAAAGTAAAATTTGGAAAAAATGTTTTAATTGGCAAGAATGTTAAAATTGGATCTAATTGTTTGATTGGACATAATTCTATTATTGAAACCAATGTATCAATTGGTGATAACTGTACAATTGGTTCAAATGTTATAATTAGAAACTCATTAATTAAAAATAATGTTCATATCTTAGATGGTTGCATAATAGGTAAAAAAGGTTTTGGTTTTTTTCCTGACAAAAAAGCTAATTTTAGATACCCACAAATTGGTGTAGTTATTATCGAGGATAATGTTGAAATAGGCTGTAGTTCAACAATTGACCGTGGATCACTCTCTAATACAGTGATCGGAAAAAATACCTTTTTAGACAACCAAATCCATATAGCTCACAATGTAAAGATAGGTGAAAATTGTATAATAGCTGGTCAAGTAGGATTTGCTGGAAGTTCGGTTATAGGGAATAATGTTATGATAGGTGGTCAAGCTGGAATTTCAGGTCATCTTAAAATAGGTAATAATGTTCAAATCGGTGGAGGTAGTGGAGTAATAAAAGATATTCCTGACAACACTAAAGTAATGGGGTATCCAGCAAAAAATTTAAAAAATTTTTTAAGAGAAAATAAATGATACATAAAACCGCAATGGTAGATAAAAATGCTAAAGTTGATTCAAGTGTTAGCGTTGGTCCCTTTAGCGTGATTGGTCCAAATGTTGAAATAGGTGAAAATGTTGTTATTCATTCCCATGTAAACATTGTTGGAAATACTAGAATTGGAAGTGGAAATAAATTCTATCCTTTTGCATCTATAGGTAATGATCCACAAGATTTAAAATATAACGGTGAAGATACCAAGTTAACTATTGGGAATAATAATAAATTTAGAGAATATGTAACCGTAAACCCAGGGACAGTTGGTGGAGGTGGATCAACAAAAATTGGAGATAATTGTCTTTTTATGATCTCTTCTCATGTTGCTCACGACTGTATGGTAGGTAATAATGTTATCATAGCAAACAATGTTCCACTAGGAGGACATGTTATTATTGATGATAATGTCGTCATAGGAGGAAATTCTGCAGTCCAACAATTCACAAGAATAGGCAAAATGGCAATGATAGGAGGTATGACAGGAGTTTTAAATGATGTTATACCTTATGGCCTTTCAACGGGAAATAGAAATGTTTTACAAGGGTTAAACTTAATTGGTTTAAGAAGAGCAAAATTCGAAAATAAAATAATAATGGAACTGTCGGAAGCTTATAAGAAAATATTTGCATCAAAAAACATTAATGAAAATATCGATAAATTAAATAGCGTCTTGAAAGAAAATTCTTTGGTAAAAGATGTGATTGATTTTATTACTAAAGACAAAAAAAGATCTATTTGCACACCTTTTTCATAAATGATAGGATTAATTTTTGGCGATACTGATTTTCCAGAGGAAATTCTTAAAACTGTCAAAAAAAGAAAAATAAAATATTTGATAATTGATTTGTCAAAATCTAAGAAATTTAGACAAGATAGAAAATCATATTCAGTTTCAATAGGCCAATTTGGTAAAATTATTAATATTCTTAAAGAAAATAGATGTAAAAAAGTCTTATTCGCAGGAAAAGTAAATAAACCTAACTTTTCTAAGTTAAGATTAGATTTTAAGGGTATTTATTATATTCCTAGAATTATAAAAGCATCTAAACTTGGAGATGCAGCAATACTAAAAGAAATCATTAAAATTTTAGATCAAAATAAGATCAAAACTGAAAATTCACTTATATATAATCCCGAGCTATCATTAAAAAAAGGAAATTATTCGAAGATTATACCAAATAAACAAGACCAATTAGATATAAATAAAGCAGTTAAAACTTTAAATAGTTTAAAAGAATATAATTTTAGCCAAGGAGTTGTAGTTAGAAATAAAAAAATTGTTGCTATAGAAGGCAAAGCTGGAACTAAAAAAATGCTTGAAAAAAGCAGAAGTAAAAAGTTTAGAAATCAAGGAGTTTTAGTTAAGTTTCCAAAAAAGAAACAAGATTTAAGGGTAGATCTTCCGACAATTGGATTGAAAACCATAAAACAAAGTAAGAGCGTTGGCTTAAAGGGTATTGTTATAAAAAGTAAACAACATGTTTTTTTAGATAAAAGCAAATGTATTAAATTTGCTAATAAAAATAAAATGTTTATCTCAGTAAAATGAAAAAGATTTTTGTATTAACTGGTGAACCCTCTGGAGATAAACTTGCTTCTAAAGTTATATCTAAACTTCAAAAGAACAATCCTAATATAGAGTATTCATGTGTTGGTGGAACACACTTAAATTCATTAGGAATAAAATCTATTTTTAACCTTAAAGAAATTACTTACATTGGATTTACTAGTGTTTTTTTAAATATTTTTAAAATAAAGAATAAAATAAATAAAACTGTAGAAGAGATAATAAAATTTAATCCAGATATTTTATTTAGTGTAGATAGTCCTGATTTTACATTAAGAGTTGCTGAAAAAGTTAAGAAATTAAATAACAAGATCAATACAGTTCATTATGTGGCTCCACAAATATGGGTTTGGCGACAGGGTAGGGTCAAAAAATTTAAAAAGTTCATAGATCATATCTTATTATTATTTGATTTTGAAAAAGAATATTTTGATAAAGAAAATATCCCAAATACTTTTGTGGGACATCCATTATTAGAGCATGAAACTAAAGATAAGATAGATCTATCTAACTTCATATCAAATGATAAAAAGATTATTTCTCTTTTTTCAGGCAGTAGATCATCTGAAGTAAACTTGCTTTTACCAATATTAATTGATTTTATAATTATGATGAATGCAAAATTTGATAATTTAACTTTTGTATTTCATGCAACTGATGGAAATAAAAATTTAATTGGTGAGAAAATTAATAATGTAAAATTAAAAAATGTCGAAGTTATTTCTGATGAAAATATAAAAAAACAAATACTCAATAAATCTACTTTTGCAGTTTCTAAATCTGGTACAGTTTCTCTTGAAATCTGTAATGCAAAAGTTCCTTCTATAATTATCTATAAAATGAATTTTTTAAATTTTTTAATAGTCAGAATGCTAGTAAAAATTAAATTTGCTAACATCATTAATATCATTAATAACAAAGAAATAATTCCAGAATTATTACAAAAAGATTGTAATGCTAAAGAGATTTATAATTCTGTTGTTTATTTTTTAAAAAATCCAGAATTAATGAAAAAACAAATTAATGATTGTGAAGAAACTTTAACTAAAATCAGATCAAAAACCTCATCTTCTGATGAAGCATCATCAGTATTAAATAAGTTTCTTATTAGTTAATCTTTTTGATACTTCTTCTTTTCCAAGAGATATAATTATATCATAAATTCCTGGTCCAAATTTAGAACCTGTTAAAGCTATTCTCAAAGGCTGCCCAACCCCTTTGAAATTAGTATCGTTTGATTTAATTAATTCGTTTACTATCGGCTCTAATTTTTCTCTGCTTAGTTTATCAACGTCGCTTAGTTTAGTACTGAAATCTGATATGACTTTTTTGGCCTTATCATCAATTAATTTTATGTCATCTTGATTAAAATTAACCTCATCTACCATTATATATTGAAAATTATTAAATATATCTTCCAGAGTTTTAGCTTTATTTTTTAGAAAGGTTAGGGATTTTTTAATTTTATCTTTCTTATCTGATTTAATTTCACTTTTATGTAATTTACAATATTGATTTAATTGATTAAATAAATCATTCTCATCAATATTCTTAATATAGTGTTCATTTATTGATAAAATTCTACTCATGTCTAGTTTTGATGGAGATTTACCAATTCCCTCAAGATTAAAATATTTAATACTTTCATCTAATGTGAATATTTCTTTATCTTGATAAGACCATCCTAGTCTAAGGAGATAATTTCTAAGAGCATCAGGTATAATACCAATCTTAGAATAATCATCCAAAGTTGAGGCCTTGTCTCGTTTAGATAGCTTTTTTCCATCAATTGTATGTATTAATGGTATATGAGCAAAAGAAGGTATCTCCCATTTCATTGCTTGGTAAATTTGAATTTGTTTAAAAGTGTTTATCTTATGATCATCCCCTCTAATTATGTGTGACATATTCATTTGATGGTCATCCACTGCAGCTGATAAATTATATGTCGGAGTGCCATCATTTCTTAAGATTATAAAATCTTCGATTGTATTATTTTCAATTTCAACATCTCCTTGGACCAAATCTTTTAATATTGATGTTCCATCTATTTTACTTTTAAATCTTATTACTGGTTTTATATCTTTAGGAGCATCAGTATCTTTTTTATCTCTCCATTTCCTATCATAAATATATGGAATTTTTTTTTGTTTAGCTCTTTTTTTTTGTTCCTCAATTTCTTCAGATGAACAATAACATTTATAAGCACTACCTTTATTTAATAATTCATGAACAACTTTAATATGATCATCTATTTTTTTTGATTGCACATATTCTTCTCCGTCAAAGTTTATACCTATCCATTTTAGTGAATTAATAATTTGTTTTTTGTATTCTTCTTTGGATCTTTCCTTATCAGTATCTTCAATTCTTAAAAAAAAATTACCGTTTTGATTTTTTGAATATAACCAGTTAAATAAGGCTGTTCTTACTCCACCTATATGTAACGGGCCTGTTGGCGACGGAGCAAATCTAGTTGCTACTTTTGACATTTAATATTTGTAAACTATTTTTTTAGAAGTTTCTATACAAAGATACTAGAACACCCTGGACTTTTACTCTATCTGGACCAAAGATTTTGGTCTCATAATTTTTGTTTGCACTCTCAAGTGCTATTGTTTTACCTTTTCTTCTTATTCTTTTAAGCATAGCTTCATGGTCATCAATTAAAGCAACAACAATTTTTCCATTTTCTGCTGTATCAGTTTTTTTAACAATTACCGTGTCACCCTCACTAATACCCGCTTCAATCATTGAGTCGCCCTGAACTTTCAAACCAAAGTACTCTCCATTTTTTTCAATATTATTAGGTAAAGGAACTCTTGATACTTCATTTTGTATAGCTTCAACTGGCGTTCCTGCAGCTATTTTACCGAGGACCGGAACTTCATTTATTTCTATACCTTCTTCATCTAAACCACCTTTTATTACACTAGGTGAAAAAGAGTTATAAATATCATTTGCCGAAGCGGTTTCAGGTAGCTTAACAACCTCTAATGCTCTAGCTTTATGTGCTAATCTTTTTATAAAACCTCTTTCTTCCAAGGCACTTATTAAACGATGAATTCCAGATTTTGACTTCAAATTTAACGATTCTTTCATTTCTTCATAAGAAGGAGACACACCGGAATTTCTCAACTTCTTGTTGATAAACATTAGTAAATTTTTTTGTTTTTTTGTTAGCATAAGAACAAATATCGTACAAATAATGTTCTACAAAAGTTCTTTACAATTAACAATAGTTAAAAAGATAAGCAAATTAGGGATTATTTATCTAGAGAACTGAAAAAATAGAATTATTATCTAAATTTTTTAAAAGTGATTCACCAATTAAAAAAGTTTTAATTGAAGTTTTGTTAGATAGTTCTAATAGCTCTTCTTTTGTTTTAATGCCACTTTCAGATATTAGTGGCCCATTATGATTTTTCAAAATATCATGAATATCAAAAGTTGTATTTATGTCAGTTTTCAAAGTTTTTAGGTTTCTATTATTAATCCCTATAAGAGCACTTTTAAACTTTAGTGCTTGTTTAGCCTCCTCAACTGTATGAACCTCAACAATTACAGTCATATTTAATTTTATTGCTTCTTCATATAATTCATTTGCTAAAGTTTCACTAACACCAGCCATTATAATTAGTATTGCATCGGCTCCATAACTTCTAGCTAAAGGAACTTGAAATTTATCAACGAAGAAATCTTTACACAGAATTGGTAATTTAATTTTTTCTTTAATTTTACTAATATGTATTAGGTTTCCTAAAAAAAAGTCTTCTTCAGTTAAAACAGACAAACAGGTTACTTTATTTTGATTGTAAGTATTAGCTATTTCTACTGGATTATAATCTTTAATAATTATACCAGCAGATGGGCTTGCTTTCTTTATTTCAGCAATAATAGATAATTTTCTATTATTTATATTTTTTTGAATTTTATCTTTGAAGTTTATAAAAGAGTTATTTTTATCTATTAACTCAATCAAAGTCTCTAATTTTGTAGTTTTTTTTAAATTTTCAATTTTCTCGATTTTCTTTTTAATTATTTTTTCAAGAATATTTTCAGCCATTTTGAATTTTCATTAAATGTTTATAAGACTTTCCTGACTTTATAAAATCTCTTGAGTAGTTATAAGCTAATTTAAAATCATCATATTTTTCCGATACAATTAAACCTGCGGCTGCATTTAGACATACAGCCTTAGAAAAATCATTGTCTTCACCTTTAAATATATTAATTAATTTATCTGCGTTAAATTTTGCATCATTTCCGACAATATTTTCAAAGTTATCTGCATTAATATTTAATTCTTTTGGGTCAATAGTAATTTCAGAAATTTTATTATCTTTTAATTGGATGACATTTGTTTTTGAATATGGTGAAATCTCATCTAAACCGTCTTCACTATTTACAATCCATGCAAATTTAATATCCAAATTATTTAAAGCATTTGCAAAAATTTTTAGAAGTTTATTTTCAAAAACTCCAACTACTTGTCTTTTTACTAAAGCAGGGCTACTTAAAGGACCAATCATATTAAATATAGTCCTTTTACCTATTTTTTTTCTAGTTGGCCCTACAAACCTCATTGCACTATGATAATTAGGTGCGAACATAAAACCAAAATTATTTTCATTTATTTGATTTTCAATATCTTCTGTTTCAAAATTTATGTTTATATTTAATGCCTCTAAAACATCTCCCGATCCACATTTAGAGGACACAGCTTTATTACCATGTTTTGCAACTTTAATTCCCATACTTGCTAGCAATAATGCAGATGCTGTTGATATATTTAGTGTGTTCATGCCATCACCACCAGTTCCACAAGTATCAATACAATTATCAACATTAACTCTTTTAGATTTTTCTCGGAGAATGTAAACACCACCTGCAATTTCATCTGAAGCCTCGCCTTTTGCTGATAAAAATGTCAGAAAGTCAAAAATATCTTGCTCATTTACTTTACCTTCCATTAATAATTTAAATGCTTCTTTACTCTCCTCAAAAGATAAATCTTCTTTATTCTTTATTTTTTCTATAAAATGTTTCATGAATTTTTTAAATCAATAAAATTTTTTAATATTTTAATACCTAATTTTGTTTTAATACTTTCAGGATGAAATTGTACACCATGTATATTAAATTTTTTATGTTGAATACCCATTATTAATCCGTCCTTTGTTTCCGCTGTGATCTCAAGCTCTTTTGATAAGGTTTTTTTATCTACGATTAAACTATGATATCTTGTGGCCTCAAAATTCTTAGGTAAATTCCTCAAAATTCCTTTTTGTTTTGAAACTATAAGGCTTGTCTTGCCATGCATAAGTTTTCTTGCCTGAACTATTTTCGAACCAAAAACTTGACCAATAATCTGGTGGCCTAAGCAAACACCTAATATAGGTATTTTTTTATAAATTGATCTCACTATCTTTAAACAGTTACCTGATTGACTTGGATTACCAGGTCCAGGTGATATAACAATTTTTTTAAATTTTTTTCTTAAAATTGTTTTTGCATCAATTTTATCGTTTCTGTAAACCTCAACTTTACACTTTAATTGAGAAATATAATGGTAAAGGTTATAAGTAAAACTATCGTAATTATCTATTAATATAATCTTCATTTAATCGAGAGCCTTAATTAAAGCTTTAGATTTATTTACTGTTTCCTGAAATTCTTTTTCTGGAATACTATCAGCAACAATACCTGCTCCAGCTTGTACATAATATTTTCCATTTTTAGCTAAAGCTGTTCTTAAGGCGATACAAGTATCAAAGTCACCATTAGCAGAAAAATAACCAATTCCCCCAGCATAAATTTTTCTTTTATTTTTTTCTAATTCATCAATAATTTCCATAGCTCTTATTTTTGGTGCACCTGATACAGTGCCTGCTGGAAAGCCTGCCATCAGTGTATCATATTTTGATCTTTTTTTATCAAATTCTCCCGTCACATTTGAAACAATATGCATTACATGTGAATATTTTTCGATTTTAAATTGTTCTGTTACTTTTACTGTATTTATTTTAGAAATTTTTCCAATATCATTTCTCCCTAAATCTAACAGCATAAGATGTTCGGAAATTTCTTTTTTATCCGATAAAAGATCCTTTTTAAAAAAATTATCTTCACTAAGATTTTTCCCTCGAGGCCTTGTTCCCGCTATTGGCCTAATTGTAACTTTATTATTTCTTAGTCTAACTAAGATTTCAGGGCTTGCGCCAATAATTTGAAAATCTTTAAAGTTAAAATAAAACATAAAAGGGGACGGATTTGTCAATCTTAATCTTTTATAAATGCTAAGGGGTTTTTTCGTCAACTTTGTTTCAAAACGTTGACTTAAAACAACTTGAAATATGTCACCAATTTGAATGTATTTTTTTGCCTTTTTAACATTTTCCAAAAACTGTTTTTTTGTAATATTTGACTTAATGGTTTTTTTTACCAAATTTCTATCTTTGTAACTTGCAGATATTTTTGATTGAATAATTAAATTATTAAGTTCATCCTGAATATCTGTATACTTCTTTTCGTAATTAGAGATTTTTTTATCTGAAAAACAATTTTTAATAAAAAAAATTTTTTTTTTTAAGTTATCGTGTATTATTAGAGTAGTTGGTCGCATAATTCTAATATCTGGTATTTTAAGATCATCGATACAGGTATCTTTGATTTTTTCAAAATATCTTATTGTATCATAAGAAAAATATCCGGCTAACAAACTACATAACGGGGGCAATTTTTTCGGAGTTTTAAAGTTAAAATTTTTAATAATATTATTTATGATTTTAACAGGATCGCCTTTAATTTTTTTTTTCTTATTTTTGTTTAAGTAATAAATATTTTTATTGTTAAACTCCCATATTTTATCTGGATTTTTTCCAAATATTGTGTATCTGCCTTTTATTATTCCTTTTTCGACAGACTCAAAAATAAAGCTATTTTTATCTTGTAAAAAATTATTTATTAAGTTTTCAACCTCTCTAGAATTGTTCGACTTTAACTCATAATATAAAACCTGGTTAATTTTTTTTTTATGCGTTTTTTTAAACTTTTCAAATTTAATATTAAGCATTATTTAAAATAATTTTCTGTTCTCTCTAGAGTATTATAATTTATTTCAACTTTATAATTTTGATTTAAAAACTGATCATAAGATGAATATATCTCATCCTTAATTTTTTCCTTAGTTTTTAAAAATATTTCTTTATCACCACTCTTAAATTCATTGTTTTTTGTTCCTAAAATTTTCAAAAGGTATATTGTTTCTTTATCATCAGTCACTAGCATAAAACTATTAACTGGCATTGAATAAATTAATTCTACTGAATTTATCTCAAAAGTATTGTTATCTTTTATAGATTTAATTTGAGCTTTTATATATTCATTTTTATTCTCAACTAAATTATTAAAATCATCATCGTTAAATTTATTAGTGCTAATTTTTGAAAATAATTTCTGATTATACTTGTATCTATTTTCCTTGTATAAAATTTCTTTTATTTCATCTGAAAAGTCTTTGTCTACTTTAGGTATTTTCTGCGTATAATTTTCATTTTTAAAAATTAAGAAATAATCCTCCTTATCCAAAATTTGCATTTGGTCACTTTCTTTATAATTAAAAATATCTTGTAAATCGGTGTCTACATTTTTTTGACTTAGATCCTTTATTTCATTTATTTTAATTCCTTCATATTCACTCAGCAGTTCTTCCAAACTGTTTTTATTAAATATTTCGTTTTCTATTTTGTCTATTATTTCATAGTAACCTTCATTATAATCTGATGATCCTGTTAAAATTTCGGGTGTTAATTTTACGTATTTAACATCAACAAAATCAACTTTTAAATCGTCTTTATTCGTTTCAATATAATTCTTAATATCTATTTCATTAAATTCTTCCTTTTTTTTATAATTACTTTCTAAAGAAACATATTTAACATCAATGCTTCTATTTTTACTGTAATTAAAATATTTTATCAGATATTCTGGAATATATAAGCCTGAGCTATAATAATTAAAAAGAATTTTTTCTAATTCTCTTTTTTTTAATCTTTTTTCAAATTCTGAAGCGGTGATATTATTCTCTAAAAGAAATTTTTCATACTTAAGTCTACTAAATTTTTTATTATCATCTAAAAAGTTTTTATTATTTTTAATAATTAAAAGTAAACTTTTATCATTAATATTAATACCAAGTTTTTTAATTTCTAATTCAATAAATTTTTTTGCCAAAAGATCATTCAAAATTTCTGTGAGAATATTATTTTCAATGTTTTTACTAATGATTTCTTCATTGATTCCAAGAGATCTTATGTGATCAAAAAAATCTTCAGTTGAAATATTTACGTTTTTAATCTTCGCTATATTATTCGTGTTGCCACCTTGAAAAACTCCTCCCATACCCCAAAAGACAAAAGGAATTATTATTATAGCTATTAAGACTGTAGCCAGTTTAGTTTTAGTGAAATTTCTGAGTTTATTTAACATAACATAAGATAAAATATTGAACTATAAAAACAAATCTATAAATTATATTTAATACTATGACAAACAAAATATTATTCATCGCAAACTGGAAAATGTTTGGAGATTTAAATTCAGTGAAATCTATAGAAAGTGTCATAAATTTAAGCAAAAAAAAGAATTATAAAAATGCAAAAATTATTTATTGTCCTCCATATACGCTTTTAAACTACTTTGTAATTAAAACTAGGAAAACCAATTTAGATGTTGGCGCTCAGAATTGTCATTACGAAATAAATACTGGACCTTACACAGGATCAATTAGCTCTACCATGATAAAAAAATTAGGTGCTAAGTATGTCATAATTGGTCACTCAGAAAACAGATCTAATGGAGAAACTAATACTCAAATTAATAAAAAAATTCATAGTGCAATTTTGAGTAACTTAAATGTAATTTTTTGCATTGGAGAAAATTTATTTGAAAAAAGAAATAAGAAAACTAATAAAATTTTAAAACAGCAAATCGATTTGGGATTAAAAAAAATTAAAAAAATTGATAAAATTATTTTTGCATATGAACCTGTTTGGTCTATTGGTACTGGAAAAGTTTTAACAAATAAAGAATTAACAAAACAGGTAATTAATATTAAAAAGATTATTAAGAATAAATATAAAAACCAAAAAACAAAAATTATTTATGGAGGATCGGTGAACAACCAAAACATAAATAATTTAAAACAAATTGAGGAAATAAATGGTTTTTTGATAGGAGGAGCGTCGCAAAATTCAAAAAAATTTATTGATATAATTAAAAAAACAATTAATTAAACGTCATGGAAAATATATTGCTCACAATAAATATAATACTTGCTATAATATTGGTTATACTTGTCCTATTCCAACAATCAGAGGGTGGAGCATTAGGTATTGGAGTTAGTCAAGAAAATTATATGTTTTCAAGATCAAGCAGTAATTTTTTCACTAAAGCCACTGCTATAGTAGCAACTTTATTTATAATCTGTAGTTTGTTTCTAACAATTCTCTCAAATAAAGAATTAGAACCTGAGAAATCTTTATTGGATAAAATTGAGCAAAATACTGATAGTGACGCTCCTAAGATTCCCCAAAATAATTAATTAATACTTTTAATTTTTACTAATAAGAGCTATAACATAATTCCATGGCGCGATTCATTTTTGTCACTGGCGGCGTGGTTTCTTCTCTTGGAAAAGGATTATCATCTGCTTCACTAGGATATTTACTCAAATCTCAAGGTTACAAAGTAAGAATTAGAAAAATGGATCCTTATTTAAATGTTGATCCTGGCACAATGAGTCCATTTCAGCATGGCGAAGTTTTTGTTACTGACGATGGAGCTGAAACCGACTTAGATCTTGGGCATTATGAAAGGTTTACAAATATATCTGCAAAAAAAAGTGATAATATTACAACTGGAAAAATTTACAGTGATATTATTTCTAAAGAGCGTAAGGGAGACTATTTAGGAAAAACTGTTCAGGTTATACCGCATGTTACAGAAAGAATTAAACAGTTTATTAAAAAAGATATTAAAAATGAAGATTTTGTTATTTGTGAAATAGGTGGAACCGTAGGTGATATTGAGAGTTTACCTTTTTTAGAGGCTATTAGACAATTTTCTAACGATATTGGAAAAGAGAAAACTTTATTTGTTCATTTAACGCTAGTACCATTTTTAAAATCTTCGGATGAAATTAAAACAAAACCAACTCAACATTCAGTAAAAGAATTAAGAAGCATAGGTATACAACCAGATATTATCATTTGTAGATCACAGCAATCAATACCATTAGATCAAAGAAAAAAAATATCTCTATTTTGCAATATTCCAATAGAGAGAGTTATAGAAACAGTTGATGTAAAAACTATTTATGAAGCACCAATAAGTTTTTATAACGAAGGTTTGGATAGACAAGTTTTAAAATATTTTAAAATAAAACCCAAAAAAAAAATTAATCTATTTCCATGGAAAAACGTAACAAAAATTGTAACTGATAAAAATTTAAAAGTAATAAATATTGCAATTATTGGTAAATACGTGGACTTAAAAGATGCATATAAATCCTTAGATGAAGCTTTAGTTCATGGCGGAATAAAAAATAAGGTAAAAATAAAAATAATAAGAATTGAGGCAGATAAACTTAAAGTATCAGAAATTAGAAAAAAATTAATTAATGCATCTGGAATTTTGATACCAGGAGGCTTTGGCAAAAGAGGCACTGAAGGTAAAATTGCGTGTATAAATTATGCAAGAAAAAATAATATACCTTTTCTTGGTATATGTTTTGGAATGCAAATGGCCGTGATAGAGTTTGCAAGAAATATTTTAAAAATAAAAAAAGCAGGATCTAGCGAATTAGATAGAAATTGTTTTCCAGTTGTTGGCTTAATCGAAGAGTGGAGCAAAAATGGTAAAATTGTTAAAGGAACTTCTACTAAATTAGGTGGAACTATGCGTTTAGGTTTATATACAGCAAAATTACAACACAATTCAAAAATAAAAGATATTTATAAATCTAAAATTATTCATGAGAGACACAGACATCGATACGAGGTTAATATTAAGATGAAAAAGAAATTTGAAAAAAAAGGTATGTTATTTTCAGGTTTGTCACCAAATAATAATTTACCTGAAATAATTGAATTAAAAACTCATCCTTGGTTTATTGGAGTTCAATTTCATCCTGAATTTAAATCTAGACCTTTAGATCCACATCCTTTATTCTCATCTTTTATCAGTGCAGCAAAAAAAAATAATGAAAAATCTAACAATTAATTGTAACGATATTCAAATATCAAACGATAAACAAATTTGTCTTATCGCAGGTCCATGCCAATTAGAAACTGAGCAACACGCGTTGGATATGGCAGGCAAAATAGGTGAGATCGCAAAAAAACACAATATAGGATTTGTTTATAAAACCTCTTTTGATAAGGCTAATAGAACAAGTTTAAAAGGAAAAAGAGGCGCAGGTTTAGAAAACTCATTGCCAGTTTTTGATAAAATAAAAAAAAAATTAGGAGTGCCGATTTTAACAGATGTTCATAGTATAGAACAATGTTCAGCTGTGGCTAACCATGTTGACATAATTCAAATTCCAGCCTTTTTATGCAGACAAACTGATTTACTAGTTGCTGCAGCCAAAACAAATAAAATCATTAATGTTAAAAAAGGACAATTTTTAGCTCCATGGGATATGAATAATGTTACAAAAAAAATTTCTGACTCTGGTAATAACAATATTTTAATAACTGAAAGAGGTGCAAGTTTTGGCTATAACACTTTGGTATCAGATATGAGATCTTTGCCTATAATGTCAAAACAAGGTTATCCTATAGTTTTTGATGCAACTCATTCAGTTCAACAACCTGGTGGATTAGGAAATAAAAGTGGTGGTGAACGAGAGTTTGTTTCGCATTTATCAAGAGCTGCCGTTGCAGTAGGAGTTGCTGCTGTATTTATAGAGACACATCAAGATCCAGATAACGCTCCCTCAGATGGACCAAATATGATTCCTCTAAATGAGTTAGATACTTTATTAGATAAATTAGTTCAAATAGATAAACTAATAAAAAATTAAAAAATAAATTATGGCTAAAATCACGAAAGTTGTAGCAAGACAAGTTTTCGATAGCCGTGGTTTTCCAACAATTGAGACTGAAGTTTTTTGTAGAAATATTTCCTCCAAAGCAATATGCCCATCTGGTGCATCAACTGGAACTTACGAAGCATATGAAAAAAGGGACAAAAATAATAAAAAATATTTAGGAAAAAGTGTTTTTAAAGCTGTTTATTTTGTTAATAAAATAATCTCAAAAAAAATTTTGAATAAAAATGTTCATAATCAAGAATTGATAGACACTATTTTGATTAGATTAGATGGTACAAAACAAAAAACCAAACTGGGTGCAAATTCCATACTTTCAGTATCTATGGCTGTTAAAAAATTATCAGCAAAAATCAAAAATATTCCCTTATATAAAAATTTTTTTATAAAAAAAAATTTTAAACTTCCATTTCCGCTAATGAATATAATTAATGGTGGCGCTCATGCTAATAATGGTCTTAGAATTCAAGAGTTTATGATCAGACCAGACAAAGCTAAAACTTTTTCAGAGGCAATGAATATTTGTTTTTTAGTAATTCAAAATCTCAAAAAATTGATTAAAGATAAAAATTTTTCCACAGCAGTTGGTGACGAAGGCGGATTTGCGCCAATGATTAATAAAAATGAAGACGCTTTAAATTTAATAATAAAGTCAATTAAAAATTCAGGTTATGTGAATGGAAAGGATGTTTCAATATGTTTAGACGTTGCTGCTAATGAACTATATAAAAATGGTAATTATTCAATACACTCAAATAAATATACCTCTGTAAGAAAATCTATAGAAGGCTATGTGAAAATCATTAGGAAATTTAAAATAAAATCAATTGAGGATCCTTTTGCTGAAAATGATTGGAAAGCATGGTCTGAATTAACAAAAAGAGAAAAAGGTATTCAGATTGTTGGTGACGATCTGTATGTTACAAACTTACAAAGATTAAAAAAAGGTTTTATAAGTCAATCTTCTAATTCAATTTTAATAAAACTTAATCAAATAGGCACTGTAACAGAAACACTAGAAGTAATTAAATTTGCACAAAAAATTGGATACCAAACAATTATTTCTCATAGATCAGGTGATTCTGAAGACACATTTATATCTGATTTAGCAGTAGGAACAAATTCGTCACAAATAAAAACGGGCTCTTTATGCAGATCAGAAAGAGTTGCAAAATACAATCAATTGTTAAGAATAGAACAAGAGATAACTAGTAAAAATAATATGGTGAGATTAAAATGATAAAAAAGATTAAAGACAAACTTCTATTTATTATTCCTATTTTATTAATTTTATACTTTATTTTAAATCTTCTTGGTGGAAATAGAGGTTTATTTTCATATTTTGAGAAAAGACATTATTTAACTAAACTTAAAAATGAAGAAAAATTAATTAAGCAAGAAATTGAAGAGTTAGAAAAATCAAATATCCTCTTAAGTGATAACTTAGATATTGATTATATTGAGATTTTGTTACGTGACAAATTTTTATTAGGTAAAAGAGGTGAAACAGTTTATATAATTAAAAATGAGTAAATTTAGACATCCTGAAAAACAAAAAAACCCTATTAATCCAATTAAAAAAAAACCTGAATGGATTAGATCTAAACTTAGCAATAGTCGAGAATTTTTTTTAACAAAAAGCGTTGTAAATCAAAATAACCTTGTCACAGTCTGCCAAGAAGCCAATTGCCCAAATATTACTGAATGCTGGAGCAAAAGACACGCAACATTTATGATTATGGGGGATACTTGTACAAGAGCTTGTGCATTTTGTGATGTAAAAACAGGTAGGCCGAATAAACTAGATCCTTTGGAACCAAAAAAAATATCTTTAGCTGTTAAAAAACTTAATTTGAGACATGTTGTTATAACTTCAGTTGATAGAGATGACTTAGATGATGGAGGATCAAATCATTTTTATGAAACCATTATAGAGACAAGAAAAGAAAATCCTAATACAACTATTGAAGTCTTAACTCCTGATTTTCTTAGAAAAGGTGACGCTTATAAAAAAGTTTTAGATGCAAAACCAGATGTGTTTAACCATAATATCGAAACTGTCCCAAGTTTATATTTAAAAGTTAGACCTGGCTCCAGATATTTTGCATCACTTGAATTGCTTAAAAATGCAAAAACTGTTGATGAAAATATATTTACAAAATCTGGAATTATGGTTGGTATGGGTGAAACTAAAGACGAAATTATTCAAGTCATGGATGACTTGAGATCTGCAAAAGTTGATTTTTTAACTGTTGGTCAATACTTACAACCATCAGTAAAGCATTTTCCTTTGCAACGATATTATGATCCAATTGAATTTAAAGATTTGGAGACCATTGCCAAAGCCAAAGGATTTTTATTAGTTTCATCATCACCACTAACCAGATCTTCATATCATGCTGATGAAGATTTTGCTCTTTTAAAGAAAAATAGAAAACTAATTAATGCCAAAAGCATCAGTAAAGAGAATCATTAATTGTTCAAAAGAAGATTTAATTAATCTTGTCTTAAATATTGAAGATTATCCAAAATTTATCCCTTATTGTTTAAATGCAAAAATTTATGAAAAAAATTTAGATAATGATAATCAATTAATTATAGCAGACTTAACAATTGGCAAAGGACCATTTAAGGATACTTATAAAAGTGATGTAAAGTATATTAAAAAAGATGATATTATACTTGTTAAAAATATAGATGGTCCTCTAAAATATCTTGATAATAAATGGCAGTTTAAAAAGACAGGTAAATTAACCGAAGTTTCATTTGATGTTGATTTTGAATTAAAAAATAAATTCCTCAACATTTTAATGGCAAAATCTTTTAAGTATGGCTTAGATAAAATAGCTGATGCTTTTCAAAAAAGAGCAGAAGAATTATTTCACAATAGATAAAATTGTTTTTATAACTGTATTTGCTGTAATTTTTTGAAAATTTTTCCTTGATTTGTTCTTAAATAAGTACTTATTTACGAATATTTTCTTCTTAAATTTTATTCCTATAAATACCAGACCGACAGGCTTTTCTCTAGTACCACCTTTTGGCCCCGCAATTCCTGTAATGGAAATATTTATATGACTCTTACTTATCTTACTTAAATTATTAACCATAGATAAACAACATTGAACACTAACCGCTCCATATCTTTTGATAACTTTATTTGGGACTTTAAGTATTTTTTGTTTAGCTTGATTTGAATATGTAACAAGACCTAAATTGAAAATATTTGATGAACCACTGTAAGATGTAATAATACTTGACATCAAACCACCCGTACAAGACTCAGCAAAACTAATTTTTAATTTTTTTTTTTTTAATAAATTTACTAATTTTTTAGAATTTGTCATAAATAATAATAAAAATATACAATACAATTGTCGTAAAAATTCCTGCTACAATATCATCAAAAACAACACCAAAACCATTTTTAAAATTATTGTCTATATAATTTATAGGATAGGGTTTTAGTATATCAAAAAACCTAAAACCAATGAATGAAATTAATACTATTATCATAAAAAAATTTATTGATACTGATGCTTCAAATAAAATTAAATAAAAAAATAATATTGGTATAGATTGGCCCAAGTATTCGTCAATTACAATTTCTTTTGAGTCTACTTCTTCAAATTCGTCCTTTAAAAGATTTATAAGATAAATAGATACTAACAAAAGAAGTAAAAAAATTAAAAATAAAGTTAAATAGTGAACATTTAAATAAAAAAGAAATATATAAAGAAATGAAGTAATAGCTGAGGCAATGGTTCCTGGAAACTTTCCTAACTTACCAACATTAAACATAGTCAAAATTAATTTACCGATTTTTTTATTCATAATTTTTTTTTATTGATGCGATTACTTCGCAGGCAATGGCTTTTTCTTTACCTATAACACCAAGTTTTTCAGCAGTTTTTCCTTTTAAATTTATCTTATTTCTATTAATCCTACATAATTTCGAAATTGATAAAATTATTTTTTTTTTAAGTTTTTTTAATTTAGGTGTTTCAGTAATAACATTTATATCAATATTGTTTATATCAAAATTTTTCGACTTAATGTCTTTTATGACTTTGTTTAACAATATGGTTGATCTTATATTTTTATATTTTTTACTTTTATCTGAGAATTTTTCACCAATATCTCCCATTCTACATGCACCTAGAATTGCATCTGTTATAGCATGAAGAATAGGATCGCCATCTGAGTGACCTAATGTACCTAATTTTGATTTAATTTTAATTCCACCAAGATACATTTTTCTTCCGGGAACTAATCTGTGCACATCAAAACCAATCCCGTAAAATACTTTGTTTTCTACTATGTCCTTTAAAG
This sequence comes from uncultured Pelagibacteraceae bacterium, assembly GCA_902600485.1. Taxonomy (GTDB): domain Bacteria; phylum Pseudomonadota; class Alphaproteobacteria; order Pelagibacterales; family Pelagibacteraceae; genus Pelagibacter. Next base: position 102,370 of record CACKJD010000002.1, on the reverse strand, counting down.
TAGTTATTTTATAATTTTTTTCTTCTCCTTTAATTAACTTAATTTTTTTATTTGCGTTGATTAAAAGACTTGAATCATCTGTAGTATCTTTGCTAACTTTATTTTGTAATTCCATAAGAACTTTGTATTTAAATGCCTGGGGTGTTTGAGAAAAAAAAATTTTTTTTCTGTCTAGGTTATGTATCTTTTTATTATTTTTTATTTTTGGAGTGTCAATACTATGAACGACAGGAATTGCACCATCATTAAATTTTAAGGCTTTTAATAATTTATTTATCAAATTTAATGAAAAATTCGGCCTTGCTGCATCATGGATAAATATATTTTTTGGTTTATATTTTTTTAGATAATCTAAACAATTTTTTGCAGAATCAGCTCTAGATTTACCGCCATTAACAAATAGCACTTGTTTTAGTTTAAGAGTTTTAAGGTATTTTTTGTGATTTTTATTAACAGCAACTACTATTTTTGAGAATTTTTTTGATAAAATTGCCTTATTTATAGAATGTTTAATTAGTATATCACCATTATATTGAACAAATGGTTTTGGAGTTTTAGATTTAAATCTATTACTTTTTCCAGCAGCTAATATTATAAAACAGTTGTTCATTTAATTTTATGAATTTTTAATTTTAAACATAATGCTAAATTTCATTAAAAAAAACCTATTTATAGTTATAATTTTTTTTATCACATTATTGTTAGGATTTGTAACTTTTTTAACTTTTTTAGATAAAAGTTTCATCAAACTTAATGACCAAAATTTACAATATCTTTTATTATCAAATATTTTTTTATTAATAATATTTTTTCTATTTATTTTCTTAGAAGTTAAAAATTCAATAAAAAGTGAAATAGTTGTTGAAGGGTCTAGAGCTAACAGAAAGTATATTGCATTTTTTTCATTATTTACCCTTATACCTTCAATACTTATATCAGCTTTCTCTCTTTTCCTATTTTCTTTTGCGGTAGAAAAATATTTTGACAAAAAAATTACCACAGCTGTAGACAATTCTTATAGAATTGCTCAAAATTATGTTATTGACGTAAGAAATAAAATTGAGTCAGATATAGTACTAGTAGCTTTTGATCTAAATAAAAATATTAAAATTTTCCAAAACAATAAAAAGCAATTTGCAAGTTTTTTGAATACACAAAAAATCGTTAGAGATGTAGATGGGATATTTCTAGTTGATAGCGAAGGAAAATTAATTTTATCAAACTTTACAAAAAATAATTTATATCAACCTCCATCTAAAGAAGCTCTTAAAATGGTTCAGAATGATGATCGACCTCTAAAAATACTTAATGCTTATGAAAATACTTCCGCAGCACTAATGAGATTGACAAATTACAATAATACATTCGTTTATGTTGTAAAATTTTTAGATCCAAAAATATCAAAATATCTTACTGAGTCAAAAGATGCTATTAGTTTCTATTACACTGTCCAGGAAAAAAGAACAGGAATTAAAATTTCATTTGCAATAATTTATATGATCGTTGTTACACTGTTATTATTTTTATCTATTTCAATAGCAATACGTTTCTCATCAAGATTTTTTGTATCAATTAATAATCTTATTTCTGCATCAAACAATATTGGTAAAGGTAATTTAAATTCAAAAGTTCCTGAGATCAAAACTGATAAAGAATTAGAAAAGTTAAATAAAAATTTTAATTTAATGATTGATAGACTAAAAACTCAGCAAAATAAGTTATTGGCTAATGAAAGACATGATGCATGGGAAAATGTTGCAAGAAAAATTGCACATGAAATAAAGAATCCCTTAACACCAATTCAATTAATAATAGATAGTTTAAAGAACAAATATACAGATCTATTAGATGAAAATAACAAAATATCTTTTAATGAAAAAGTTAAGACTATTAATAAACAAGTAAAATTAATTGAAAAATTAGTAAATGAATTTTCGGATTTTGCAAGAATGCCCAAACCAATTTTTAAAAAAATTAATTTAAAAAAAATCGTGAATGATTGCTTAAAACTTATGAAAGTAAATGATGATACTATTGTTATAGACTTTAAATGTGATGATAGTATTTTAATCAAGGCAGATAGCGAGCAAATCAGTAGAGTTTTTATTAATTTAATTAAGAATTCTATAGAAAGTCTGAACGAAAAATATCAAAAAAACAATGAATTTATTAAAAAAATCATTATAGAAATTTATCAAATTAATGATTATATAGAAATTCTAATTATTGATAATGGTACTGGTTTTAATACTACAAATTTATCTGAAATATCTAAGCCATATTTTACCACAAAAAAAAATGGTAGTGGTTTAGGCTTATCAATAGTAGTTAAAATAATAAATGATCATAATGGTACTATTGAATTTTTAGATTATAAAAAGGGTGCAAAAATTAAAATAACTTTTCCAAAAATAAATGTCAGCTGAAATATTAATTATTGATGACAATCCTGATATTAGAAATATTATCAGAGATTTAATAAATGAGACCGGATATAAAACTAGAGTTGCAGCAAATTACAATCAAGCTCTTAAAGAAATAGATAAAAAACTACCAGATGTAGCAATAATTGATGTAAAGCTTGATAAGGGTGATAATGATGGAATCGAACTACTTTCTCATATTAAAAAAAAAAATAAAGATATTCCCGTAATTATAATTTCTGGACACGCTAATATTGAAATGGCTATTAAATCTTTAAAGAACGGTGCTTTTGAATTTATAGAAAAACCATTTGATCAGGACAGACTAATGAATTTTGTTAACAGAGCAGTAGAAAACTTTAACTTAAAAAATCAGAATAAAGAGCTTGAAACAAAGTTATTTCATTCATTTGAATTAATCGGAAATAGTTCGAATATTTTAAAAATAAAGGAACAAATTGAAAAGTTATCAAACTCAGATAGTAGAGTCTTTATCCTTGGTCCAACGGGATCAGGAAAGGAATTAGTAGCAAGAAAAATTCATAAATTATCTAAGAGAAATAAATATCCTTTTGTAATCTTAAATGGCGCGTTACTTGATGTAAAAAAATACGAGTCCGAATTATTTGGTGAAGAAAAAAACAATGGATCAATTTCTTATGGTTCATTAGAAAAAGCAACTGGTGGAACGTTATTAATTGATGAAATTTCTGAAATTCCATTAGAAACTCAGTCGAAAATTCTTAGAGTTTTGACTGATCAAAAATTTAAAAGAATAAATGGTAACCATGATGTAAAAGTTGACGTGCGAATAATTTGCACATCAAGTAAAAATATAATTAACGAAATAAAACTTGGAAATTTTCATGAAGATTTATTCTATAGACTAAATGTATTTCAAATAATAATTGAACCTTTATCTAAAAGAGTGGAGGATATTCCTTTATTAGTAGATTATTTTTCAAATAAAATATCCAGTTCGTATAACTTAAAAAAATTGAATATTAGAGGAGATAATTCATATCTTATTAATCACACTTGGCCAGGAAATGTTAGGGAATTAAGAAATTTAATTGAGCGTGTTGCTATTTTAGCAAATAATAATAATGATAAAATATCTGCAATAATAAAGGAGTCAATTAAGCAGGAGGAAGACGAAGTTTATAGTGAAAGTAATTTTTCTGTACCTCTTAAAGAAGCGAGAGAAAATTTTGAAAAAGATTATTTAACTACTCAACTTAAAAAATTTGGAGGTAATGTATCAAAAACAGCTAAATTTGTGGGAATGGAGCGTTCTGCTTTACATAGAAAGTTAAAAGATCTTGGTGTGAAGGATTTAAATTAATGAATATTATAATTTGTGGAGCTGGTAGAGTTGGCTATACAATAGCTAAACTTCTCTCTGAGCAAGATCATTCGATAACTGTAATAGATCAGTCTAGTGAGGATATCCAAAAAATAAACGAGGACTTAGATGTAAAATCTATAGTCGGAAAGGCAACTTTTCCAACCGTTCTTGAGAAAGCAAATGCTGAGGAGGCTGACATGATTATAGCAGTTACTAGAAGTGATGAAATTAATATGTTGATTTGCCAGATTGCATTTTCTGTGTTTAAAATTTCAAAAAAGATTGCAAGAATTAGATCTCAAGAATATTTAGATACAAAATTTTCTAAAGTTTATAGCATAGACAATCTACCAATCGATGTAATAATATCACCCGAGGTTGAGATTGCTAAATCTATTCAAAGAAAATTAGAAGCTCCAGGAGCACTTGATAATGTTACTTTTGCAGATAATAAAATAAGATTACTTGAAATAGATGTCGATGATAATTGCCCTCTTATAGATATTAAATTAGAGGACATAACTAAAAAATTTTCTAAACTTGAAGCAAATATACTTGGTGTAATTAGAAATGAAAAATTCATATTTCTAAAAAAAAAGGATGTCATGAAAAAACTAGATAAGGCATACGTGATAATTAATTCTTCTCAAATGCAATTAACTTTAGATGCTTTTGGTCATGATGAAAAAATATCAAACAAGTTCCTTATTATTGGTGGAGGTAATATTGGATTTAATCTTGCAAAAAATTTAGAAAATTCAATGGATGCTGTTAGAATTAAAATAGTAGAAAAAAATAAAGAAAGAGCTGAGCATATAGCTAATAACCTCAATAACTCACTTGTAATAAATGGAAATGGTCTTGATGAAGACGTTTTGAAAGAAGCAAATATAGAGGATGCCGAAACTGTGCTAGCATTAACTAATGATGATGAAGATAATTTGATGGTAAGTGTTCTTGTTGAAAAATTCTCAAAAGATAAAAGAACAATGGCTTTGATAAATAAACCAAATTATTCACTTTTACAAAATTCTTTAAAGATAGACGATTTAATTGATCCTAGAATGAATACAGTTTCCAGTATTTTAAAACATGTCCATAAAGGAACAATTGAAACAGCATATACAATTTTAAATGGTGAATTTGAGGTAATAGAGGCAGAAATAATTGATTCTTCAGAGCTGATAAACAAAGAGTTAAAAAATTCAAATCTACCTGATGATATAAGAATAGGGGCTATTTTAAGAAAAGATGATGTTATAATTCCAACATCAAAATTTATTTTTGAAAAAAAAGATATAGTAGTTTTTCTAGCTAAGCGAGATCAACTTCCTTTAGTAGAAAGACTTTTTCAAATAAGCTCAATATAAATGATTAATTTTACTCATTTATACTTAGGTATATTTTCTTTATTTATTTCTGTATTGTCTTTTTTGAATATTTTATATTGTTATTATTTTAAATTATATCTTAATATTGATAACTTTATTTTTACCTTTATAGTTTCATTATTATTAGGTTCAGTTGCTTTTTTTAATAAAAAAAATATAAAAAAAATATCAATATACCAAAAAATATTAACTGTTGTATTAGGTTATTTTATATTGCCAATATTGCTTTCAATACCATATTATCTCATTATTAATAAAATTAGTTTTGTAGACTCGTATTTTGAAGCCATATCTGGTTTTACATCAACAGGATTTACAATATTTAATAATCTTAAACATTTAGATGAAAGTTTACTATTATGGAGATCCTCTACACAATGGTTAGGGGGGTTATATTTTTTGATATCGATAATACTTTTAATTGATATTTTTGATAAAAACTTAAAAAAATCATTAACAAATTTCATAAATTTTAACTCTAACGAAACTATTAAGCAATGTTTTAAAATTAGTATTGTTTATTTAATATTAACAATCACGATTTTTATAGTTTTATATTTATCTGATTTAAGGGCTTTTAACTCATTTAATTTATCATTAACTCTAATTTCATCGGGGGGTTTTTTACCTGTAAATAATTTAGATATAATTATTAATACTAAATTTAAAGAAATTGTATTATCCGTGATGATGTTAGTATCTTTTTTTAGTCTTTTTTTTACTTATAATTTAGTTTTTTTTCATAGAAGAAATATTAATTTTTTTTTAGAAGACTTATATTTAGGTTTGTATTTAATCTTCTTAGTAAGTTTCTTTTTCCTTTTTTTAAATATTGATGATAATTTCTCATCAATTTTACTTGCTATTTGTAGCTCTATTTCAAATATTGGTTTTTCTCTTAATGTTCCTAAAGATTTGTCTTTTATTTTTCTAATCCTAATAATTATAGGGGGTTCTTTCTTTTCAACAAGCTCAGGTATAAGATTTTTTAAATTACTTTTATTATTTAAATTTTCAATTAATGAACTAGTTTCTCACTCAAAACCTAAAAGTTTATTCACAAATAGGTTATCCTTTTTTAACTTAAGTTTCTCAAATGATGATTTTTATAAATATTTTGTGTCAGTCATAATTTTTATTTTATCATTATCGATATTGTCTTTAATGTTGACTATCTCTGGTATTAATAGTGAAGATGCATTTAGACTATCAATATTAACTTTAATGAATACAGTTAACTCATTCACCTCAGGTATTAATAATTTTACTTTTTACGATTTATCATTATTTTCAAAACTATCATTAATGTTTTTTATGATAATCGGTAGAGTTGAACTAATATCTATATTAATAATTTGTAAAAAGTTCTTTTTTAAAACTTAATTAAGTATTATAAATACTTATTCTATTGCGCCCTTAGCTCAGCTGGATAGAGCAACGGTTTTCTAAACCGTGGGTCGGAGGTTCGAATCCTTCAGGGCGCGCCAATTTCTACCTTAGGTTGTTTTGACTAATTTTTGATTAATAATTAGTGACATTTTGATCATGAAAGTTATTTGATTTACGTTGATCAAATTTTATTTAAATGATTAACTTAGTTAATTCAAAAATTTATTTTGAATTATTTGTTAACAAATAAACAACGTAAGAGGAAATATATGTTTAAACACTTAAAACAATTGACTTCTTTAGTAGCAATGATCGCTGTTGTGTTTGCTTTTACAACAGAGGCAATGGCTAAAAAGTCAAAAACTCTAAAAAACACTCAAAAAAAGGGTTTTGTTAGATGTGGTGTTTCACAAGGTCTACCAGGTTTTTCAAATGCAGATGCATCTGGAAATTGGACTGGAATAGACGTTGATGTTTGCAGAGCTGTTGCTGCTGCAGTTCTTGGTGATGCGAATAAAGTAAAATTCACTCCACTAAGTGCTAAAGAAAGATTTACAGCTTTAACATCAGGTGAAATTGATATTTTATCAAGAAACACTACTTGGACACTATCTAGAGATGCTGACATCGGACTTACTTTCGTAGGAGTAAACTTCTATGATGGTCAAGGTTTCATGGTCAGAAAAAGCTCTGGAATAACTTCAACAAGCCAATTTAAAGATGGTATTTCAGCTTGTACTAACATTGGTACAACAACTGAGCTAAATATGAGAGATTTCTTTAATTCAAAAGGAATTAAATATGAGCCAGTAGCTTTTGAAAAGGCTGATGAAGTTGTTGCTGCATATGATGCTGGAAGATGTGATACTTACACAACTGACAAATCAGGTTTAGCAGCTCAAAGAACTAAAATGAAAAACCCAAATGAGCACATTGTGTTACCAGAAACTATTTCTAAAGAGCCTTTAGGACCAGTTGTAAGACAAGGTGATGCTGTATGGGAAGACATTGTAAGATGGTCTTTGAATACTATGATCGAAGCTGAGGAGTATGGAATTACTTCTGCAAACGCTGACTCTATGAAAACTTCAGATAACCCAGCAATCAAAAGATTAGTTGGAGCTGAAGGTGAAATGGGTGCAGCATTCGGTTTAGATAACGAGTGGAACCTAAGAATTATCAAGCAAGTTGGTAACTACGGTGAAAGTTATAAAAGAAATATAGCTGATACTGGTATTTTACCAGACAGAGGTCCAAATCAACTTTGGACAAAAGGCGGAATTTTATACGTTCCACCAGCAAGATAATTTCTTTTAAAATCTTCAAAAAGGGCTAGATTTTTCTAGCCCTTTTTTTATATATAGAGTTAATGAACAACAAAATTAAAAAACTCATTCCGCAAATTTTAACGATTCTTTTTGTAATCCTAATATTTGGTTTCTTTACTATTAATGCTCAAGTCAACATGGATAACAGGGGTATAGATTTTGGTTTTGGCTTTCTAAAACAAGAAGCATCGTTTGATATGCAATTCACATTGCTCGACTATGATGGTCAAGACTCTTATGCATGGGCTTATGTAGTAGCTTTATTAAACACACTTTTAGTATCTTTTTTAGGAATAATATTTTGTACAATTTTAGGTGTTATAATTGGTGTTGCAAGGCTATCTCAAAATTTTCTTATAAGAAATTCTGCTGCTTGGTACGTAGAGTTTTTTAGAAACATACCATTATTATTACAAATATTCTTTTGGTATTATGCTGCTTTAAGAGCACTACCTTTACCAGAAACTGCAGAGCCATGGTTTGGCGTAACCTATATGACAATAAAAGGTTATTACATACCATCAATGATATGGGAAAATTTAAACGTATTTTTATCATGTTTGATAGCTGCAATAGTTTCAATAATTTTTATAAGAATTTATGCGAGAAAACTTCAAGAAAGAGAAGGTAAACAATTACCTGTTTTCTATATTTCAATTGGATTATTGATTATTTTGCCTTTGCTATCATTTTTAATAGGAGGTGTTAAACTTGATTTCGAGTTACCTGTTTTAAAACAATTAGCTCAAACATCTTTTATATTTGAAGGCGGTATTGCATTACCACCTGAATTAATTGCATTAGTAGTTGCCTTGTCTTTATATACATCAACATTTGTTGCTGAATGTGTAAGAGCAGGAATTCAAGGCATAAGTAAAGGACAAAAAGAGGCCGCTGCATCAGTAGGATTAAACCCAAATCAAATTTTAAAATTAGTAATCATGCCTCAAGCACTAAGAATAATAATACCACCAACTACTAATCAATATTTAAATTTAACAAAAAACTCATCATTAGCAGCTGCTATTGCGTATCCTGATTTAGTATTAGTTTTTGCAGGTACAGCATTAATGCAAACTGGAAAAGCTATAGAGATTGTAGGAATTACAATGTTAACTTATTTAACAATAAGTTTGTCAATTGCTGCTTTGATGAACTGGTACAACAAAAGAATAGAAATTAAAGAAAAATAAAATGAACATAAGTTTATCAAAGATTAAAACCAGCAACCCTATAACAAATATTTATATAGGCTCATTTTTACTTTCATTAGCTATATTTGATGTTTTTGTTTATTCTTTTTTCGATTTAAATATTACTTCTTTTTTACCAGGAAATTTAAATTTATTTTTTCCATTAATTATTGGATTTATAGGTCTTTCATTTATAAGAATGGAATATAGTGGTATTAAATTAGTAGATAACATTAATAAACATATAAACCCATCTAATTTTAATGCTTTACTAACATTATTAATCATTTTTACCATCCTAAAAGCAATTCCTCCTGCATTAAGTTGGATGGTACTTGATGCAAATATTTCTGGTGATACGAAAGCAGCTTGTACTGGAACTGGCGCTTGTTGGACTTACATTAAAGTATGGTTTAAAAGATTTATGTATGGAATGTATCCAAATGAGCTTCATTGGAGGATAAATTCAGCATTTATTTTAGTTATTGCTTTAGGCTTTGTTGGTTACTTCTTTAAAGAAAATTTAAAAAAATATTTAGCACTTTATTATGTTGTGATTTATCCAATAATCGCTTTTTTAATAATTTACTATTTAATTTCTGGCGGTGCTTTTGGTTTAGTCTGGGTTGAGACAGGTGCTTGGGGAGGATTATCGTTGACTTTCATTGTCTCATTTTTTTGTTTAATCTTCTGTTTTCCGCTGGGCATGATCCTTGCTTTAGGAAGAAGATCAAACTTACCAGCAGTTAAATATGTTTCTATTTGTTATATCGAATTTTGGAGAGGTGTTCCTTTAATAACAGTATTATTTATGTCTTCAGTGATGTTTCCTATGTTTTTACCTGAAGACTTTTTTATGGATAAACTTGTAAGAGTAATTATTGCAATTACTTTATTTGAAGCGGCTTATTGTGCGGAGGTTATAAGAGGCGGACTACAAGCATTACCAAGAGGCCAATACGATGCAGCAAAATCATTGGGTATGGGTTATTGGAAAATGCATATTTTTGTTATTCTTCCTCAGGCTTTAAAATTAGTGATACCGGGTATAGCAAATACATTTTTAGCTTTAGTTAAAGATACACCATTAATTTTTGTCGTTGGCTTAGCCGAAATTGCGGGAATGCTTGCTCTTGCAAAAACTAATCCTAAATGGCTTGGATTTGCAATGGAAGGCTATATTTTTGCAGCCATAATTTTTTGGATAATTTGCTATGCAATGAGTAAATATAGTTATAATCTCGAACAAAAATATAAAACTGAGAGATAAATGTCTGAACCAATAATTAAAATAAATGATGTAAATAAGTGGTTTGGTGATTTTCAAGTTTTAAAAAATATTAATTTAGACGTTAAACCAAAACAAAAAATTGTAGTGTGTGGTCCATCAGGATCAGGAAAATCTACCTTAATAAGATGTATAAATAGACTTGAGGAACATCAAGAAGGTACAATAATTGTTGATGGTAATGAATTAAATGAAAATACAAAGAATATTGAGGAAATTAGAGCTGAGGTTGGAATGGTTTTTCAACAATTTAACTTATTTCCACATTTATCAATATTAGATAACTGCACATTAGCACCTATATGGGTAAAAAAAATGCCAAAAAAGAAGGCAGAAGAGTTAGCTTTAAAACAATTAGAGCAAGTTCAAATAGCTGATCAGGCTTATAAATTTCCTGGACAATTATCTGGTGGTCAACAACAAAGATCTGCTATTGCAAGAGCATTATGTATGGAGCCAAAAATAATGTTATTTGATGAACCTACTTCTGCATTAGATCCGGAGATGATTAAAGAGGTTTTAGATGCAATGGTAAACCTAGCAAAAGGTGGAATGACAATGATTGTAGTTACACATGAAATGGGATTTGCTAAAGAAGTAGCAGATGAAGTAATTTTTATGGATGAAGGTATGATTGTTGAAAAAAATACAACCAAAGAATTTTTTGCAAATCCAAAAAGTGATCGTACAAAGCTATTTTTAAGTCAAATTTTATAATTTTAACTACCAAATATAGCTTATTTTTCACAGCAATTTTTTAGATTTTTCAGATTGTCAAGCCCCATAATTCACCAAAAAATAATTTTTTTTGTGCTTGCATAAACCCTCAGGATAGAGTTCAATTATCCTTTTTACGAGGGGTCTTAATGGAAGATAATTTTAATAAACACTTAGGTAGCAAGCTTAAGTTAAGACGCTTAGCATTAGGTTTAACTCAAACCAAAGTAGCTAAAGCAATCAACGTTACATTTCAACAAATTCAAAAATACGAAAAAGGAACAAATGGTGTTAGTTCAATGAGATTGTTACAACTTTCTAACTATTTAAAAGTTCCAATAAGTTATTTTTTTGAAGATTTTTCAGAATACTTAATAAATGCTGAAAAAATTAAAGAAGGTCATTTAAGTATAAATTATAACTTTTTATTAAAAGTATATTCAGAACTTTCTAGTGATCAAAAGATTAAATTTACTAAAAGTTTGGATACTGTAGTCAACAAAGTAGCTAAGATTGGATAGTCTGGCTCCTCGGGCAGGACTCGAACCTGCGACCAATTGATTAACAGTCAACTGCTCTACCAACTGAGCTACCGAGGAATGTAAAAATCAAAATTTACTTTTTTTTGAGGTTAAAACAACTCTTTTTTTTGGAGGTAACGCCCGGAATCGAACCGGGATACAAGGATTTGCAATCCTCTGCGTAACCATTCCGCCACGTTACCGTTAAAATGATTAACAAAACAATCTATTTGATGTTTATATATGAAATATTCTATCAAATTCAATCTAATTTTGATTGTTGTTTAATGTGTTTATTGAATTATAAACTATAAATCACTAATGAGTTCAGAAAAATATATACATACAAAGGTAGAAAATAAGATTTATTCCTATTGGGAAAAAAAACAACTTTTTAAACCAAAAAAAAATAAGAAAAAATATTCAATTGTAATACCGCCACCCAATGTAACTGGAAGCTTACATATGGGGCATGCTTTAAACAACACGATCCAAGATTTATTAATTAGATATCATAGAATGAATAATTACGAGACCTTATGGCAACCTGGAACTGACCATGCGGGTATTGCAACTCAGGCCTTAGTAGAGAAAAAGTTAGAAAGCCAAAATATTAATAAAAAATCCATCGGAAGGGAAAAATTTGTAAAAAAAGTTTGGGAGTGGAAAAATGAATACGGTGGAATAATTATTAATCAACTTAAAAAACTTGGATGCTCTTGTGATTGGTCAAGGAATGCATTTACTATGGATAAAAATTTATCCTCATCTGTAATCAAAGTTTTCATAGATTTGTACAACAAAGGATTAATTTATAAGTCAAAAAAATTAGTAAATTGGGATACGGTTCTAAAAACAGCTATATCGGATTTAGAGGTTGATCAAAGAGAGGTCAATTCAAAGCTATATTACATAAATTACCAAATAGAAAATTCGTCAAATTTTATAACAATTGCGACAACTAGGCCAGAAACCATGCTCGGAGATACAGCGGTAGCTGTAAATCCTAAAGATGACAGATATCAAAATTTAATTGGAAAAAATGTAATTTTACCAATCACTAACAGAAAAATTAAAATAATAGCTGATGATTATGCAGATCCAGAGCAAGGTTCTGGAGCTGTTAAAATTACACCTGCACACGACTTTAATGACTATGATGTTGGTAAAAGAAATAAATTAGAAATTATAAATATTTTCACTGAAGATGGTAAAATTAATAATAATGCACCAATTGAGTATATTGGATTGGATAGATTTGAGGCTCGAAAAAAAATACTTAATGAATTAGGTGACAAATTAATTAAAGAGGAAAAAATAAAAAATAAAGTTCCATATGGTGATAGATCAAATTCTATTATCGAACCTTATCTAACTGAGCAATGGTTTGCAGATGCAAAGAAGTTATCTGTAAAAGCAAAGACAATAGTTAAGAATAAAAAAACAAGTTTCTTTCCGAAAAATTGGTCTAAAACATATTTTCAATGGATGAACAATATAGAGCCTTGGTGTATCTCAAGACAGTTATGGTGGGGCCATCAAATACCTGCTTGGTATGGTCCAGATAAAAAGATATTTGTTGCAAATAATTTAAACGAAGCGAAAAAACTTGCTAAGAAAAAATATAAAAAAGATGTTGAATTAGTTAGAGATGAAGATGTATTAGATACATGGTTCTCATCAGGTTTATGGGCATTTGCAACTTTGGGATGGCCAAAAAAAAATGAATATTTAAAAAAGTTTTATCCAACATCCGTATTAGTTACAGGCTTTGATATTATCTTCTTTTGGGTTGCAAGAATGATGATGTTTGGAATGGAATTTTTAAATAAAGAACCTTTTAAAGATATTTATGTTCATGCTTTAGTAAGAGACGAGAAGGGTCAAAAAATGTCAAAATCTAAAGGAAATGTTATTGATCCCTTAGTGTTAATAGAAAAGTATAGCGCTGATGCATTAAGATTTACTTTATTATCAATGGCTTCACCCGGACGCGATGTGAAACTTTCTGAGGATAGAGTAAAAGGCTATAGAAATTTTTTGAATAAGCTATGGAATGCAAATAACTTTTTATCTATGAATAAATGTGATTTTAAAAAGTCAAAAAAATCACCAAAAATTAAACTAAATATAAATAAATGGATAATTTCAGAGTTAAATCAAACAACAAAGGAAATAGAAAAAAACATTAAAGAATACAGATTTGATGAAGCTGCTAGAAATATCTATCAGTTTGTTTGGCATTCTTATTGTGATTGGTATTTAGAGCTTTCAAAAACCATTTTAAATTCTAAAGACAAAAAATCTATTAATGAGGTAAAATTAACAACTTCGTACGTTTTCAAAGAAATCTTAGTTTTATTACACCCATTTATCCCGTTTATAACAGAGGAACTTTGGCTAAAGAATAAACTCGATAAATTGAATAGTAGTTATTTAATGCACACAAATTGGAGTTTAAATAAAATAAAAAGTGACAAAAATATAAAAGAAGTACAAAAAATAATTGATCTTATAAGCCAACTAAGATCTTTTAAAAATGAACTAAATGTAAGTCCTGGCTCTTTTGTTGATATGTCATTAGCTAATTTACCAAAAAAAGATCAGGATTTTATTATTAAAAACGAAATTGTACTAAAAAGATTAGGTAGAATTAATAACTTCTTTGATAGTGAAAAAAACAAACCATCTGCAAATCTTGTTATTGCAGGTGATATATTTAAAATTTATTTTGATCAGTCGGTTGATCTGTCATTAATTAAAGAGAATTTACTTAAAAGACAGAGCAAATACGAGGCAGAATTAGATGTAATTTCTAAAAGATTATCAAATAAAAGTTTTGTCGATAGGGCACCAAAAAATATTGTTGATCAAGAGAAAAATAACTATAATGAATTACAGAAAAATATTGATAAAATATCAATCACAGTTAAAGGTTTGTAATGAAATTTAATAAGAAAAAACTACCAAGTAGACATACTTCGCTAGGACCAGATAAGGCCCCTCAAAGATCTTTTTATTATGCTATGAAACTGACAGAAAAAGATGTTGCAAAACCTTTTGTAGGAGTAGTTTCAACATGGAATGAAGCTGCACCTTGTAACATTGCTTTAATGAGACAAGCTCAATCAGTTAAAAAAGGTGTTAAATCATCGGGAGGAACACCAAGAGAATTTTGCACAATCACAGTTACTGATGGTATTGCAATGGGACATGAGGGAATGAAATCTTCATTAGTTTCAAGAGATGTAATTGCGGACTCAACTGAGCTCACTGTACGAGGTCATTGTTATGATGCTTTAGTAGGTGTTGCAGGTTGTGATAAATCTTTACCTGGTTTGATGATGGCAATGGTTAGATTAAATGTGCCAAGTGTATTTATTTATGGAGGCTCCATACTTCCTGGAAGATTTAACGGTAAAGATGTAACTGTGGTAGATGTTTTTGAAGGTGTAGGAAAATATTCTTCAGGACAAATGAATGCACATGCTTTAAGAAAATTAGAATTAAAAGCTTGTCCAAGTGCAGGTGCTTGTGGAGGTCAATTTACAGCAAACACTATGGCATGTGTCTCAGAAGCAATGGGATTAGCATTACCTTATTCAGCTGGAACCCCAGCACCCTACGAACAAAGAGATAAATTTGCATTACAAAGTGGAAAAGCTGTAATGAATTTATTAGCAAAAAATATTAGACCAAGAGATATTGTTACAAGAAAAGCATTAGAAAATGCAGCAACAATTGTTGCAGCAACTGGAGGATCAACTAATGCTGCATTACATTTACCAGCAATAGCAAATGAAATAGGAATTAAATTTGATTTAATGGATGTTGCTAAAATTTTTAAAAGAACACCTTATCTTGCTGATCTAAAACCAGGTGGAAGATATGTTGCAAAAGATATGTGGCTAGCAGGTGGTGTACCAATGTTATTAAGAACTTTGTTAGATGGTGGATATATCCATGGAGATTGTATGACAGTAACTGGAAAAACTATGAGACAAAATCTTAAAAATATCAAATTTAATCCAAAACAAAAAGTTATGAGAAAATATAACAATCCACTTTCAAATGATGGTGGTGTTGTAGGTTTAAAAGGAAATCTTGCACCAGAAGGAGCAATTGTAAAAGTTGCAGGATTAAAAAAATTACAATTTACAGGAACAGCAAGATGTTTTGATACAGAAGAGTCTGCTTATAAAGCTGTTAAGAATAAAAAATATAAAGATGGAGACATAATTATTATTAGATACGAAGGTCCAAAAGGTGGTCCTGGTATGAGAGAAATGTTACAGACAACTGGTGCAATTTACGGTCAAGGAAAAGGAGAGAAGGTAGCACTTATTACTGATGGTAGATTTTCAGGTGCAACAAGAGGTTTTTGTATTGGTCACGTTGGTCCGGAAGCATCTGTTGGAGGACCAATTGCATTACTTAGAAACGGAGACGTAATAGACATTGATGCTAAAAAAGGAACTATCAATGTTAGATTGTCCAAAAAAGAATTGCAAAAAAGACGTAAAAAATGGAGACCTAAAAAGATTAACTTTGGTAATGGAACTCTTTGGAAGTATGCACAAACAGTTGGACCAGCATATTTAGGAGCACCAACACATCCTGGTGGTAAAAACGAGGTTAAAGTATACGCTGATATTTAATGAAAATTAGACCGGTTATTTTATGCGGTGGGGCAGGTACAAGACTTTGGCCCAAAAAATCTAATCATCAAGCAAAACAATTTATAGATTTTGGTGGCTGGACTTTAATTAATAAAACTTTTGAAAGAGTTAAAAGTAAAGTTTTTGATTACCCAATTATAAGTACTAATTCAAAGTATATTAAGGATGTAAAAAAAGCTTTAAAGAAAAGCAGAATTACAAAATATAAAATTATTTTAGAACCAGCAAAAAAAAATACTGCTCCAGCAATTTTAGCATCAGCATTAATTAAAGATGTACCGTATAATCAGCCATTAATGTATTTTACTGCAGATCATTTAATTGAAAAGCCTAACAAATTAATTACAGCTATTAATAAAAATAAGTCAAATTTAGATGAAAAAAATATATTTATATTTGGCATAAAGCCAACAAGTCCATCTAGTGAGTATGGATATTTCATTACTAAGAAAAAAAAGAATATTGATAAGGTCACCAAATTTATTGAAAAACCTAAAACATCGAGAGCAAAACAAGTAATTAGACAAAAAGGATACTGGAACTCTGGGATGTTTTTTTTGAGAAAAGACTCAATTATTAATAATTTTAAGAAATATCAGCCTAATATTTTTCGAAACTGTAAAAAAGCTGTAATAAAAGCTAAATATAAAAGCAATGTGTATTATTTAAATAAACAATCATTTTCTAAAGCTACAGCAAAATCGTTTGATTACGCAATACTTGAGAAAACTAAAAATATCAATGCGATCAAGCTTGATATTCCATGGTCGGATCTAGGGAGCTGGAAAGAAATCTGCAAAATGTATGGAAAAATTAAAAATAGATATTTTAAAAAGAAAAACGTATTTCATAGACCATGGGGCAGCTATACAAACTTATTTAAAGGCAAAGAATTTTTAATTAAAGAATTATTTGTTAAACCTAAAGGCATTTTAAGCCTTCAAAAACATTTCCATAGATCAGAACATTGGGTAGTTACTCATGGAATTCCAAGAATTACTCTAAATAAAAGTAAATTCTTAAAGAAACCTGGTGAAACTATTTATATTCCATTAGGAGCTATTCACAGAATTGAAAATCCATTTAAAAAACCGGTTAAAATTGTAGAAGCACAAATAGGCTCAATCCTTAAAGAAACAGATATTGTTAGATATCAGGATGTATATGGTAGGGTAAAATAGTATTAAGCAGACTTTAATATATTTATTTTTTTTTCTGATTTTGAAATTAAAACTTCTTTGAAATTACCAAAATTGTCACCATCAATTTGCACTGGTATTTTACTATTCACACCTTCAAATTTAATATTATCATCATATTTTGTAATCACTGATTTTGATTTTTCTAAATTACCATAAATAGCTACTAAATATATGTAATATAATAATTTTAATCGATTTAAGTTTTCAAAGATGTATGTAACAACTTTATCATCAAAGATATTTGTTTTTGCTATTGAATGATGACCTGCATAATATTTGCTATTTGTACATAGAACCCAATCTGCATAAATAGTTTCATTATCGATAAATATCTTGATTTTATTATTCTTCATAAATAAAAATTTTTGTAAACCTTTGATACCAAATATTAATTTTCCCATTATTTTTTTAATCGAGGAATTAATTGATTGAACTATTTGAGCATCCCATCCTAATCCTGCCATCAAAACAAAATGTTTTTCATTTATTTTCATTAAATTAGATTTATTAAAATTATTTGAGGTTAATGTTTTTGCAATTTGTTTAATGTTTTTAGACATACCCAATTCAGCTTGTAGAATATTAGCTGTTCCTGCTGGAATATATCCAATTGCAAAATCCTTATTAAAATTAAAATTATTTTTTATAAGTTCGTTAATAGCAAATGAAACTGACCCATCTCCACCAGCTAATAATAATCTGTTATATTGATTTTTTGGGATATTTTTTATTATTTCTGATGCTTGGTTCTCACTTTTTGTCTCAAAAAAATCAACCTTGTATTGTTTTCGAATTTCATAAAGAATCTTTTTAATAAAATTAGTCTTTCTTCCACCGGCAGATTTTTTATTATATATCAAACAAAATTTCATAATTTAATAATTCTGTAACATTATTATGTACAAGGTAGTTATGTTTCTACTTATAAGCGAATCAAAAAATAAAACAAGTTTATATGACAAATAAATCACCTTTATTAAAGTATAGAAGTATATTTATTTCAGATTTACATCTTGGAACAAAGGGGTGTCAGGCAAGTAAGATTTTAGAATTTTTTAAAAACTCTAGATCAGAAAATCTTTATCTTGTTGGAGATATTGTTGATGTTTGGGCGATGCAAAAAAATTTTTATTGGCCTCAAGAACATAATGACGTAATTCAAAAAATATTAAGAAAAGCAAGACATGGTACTAAAGTTTTCTACATAGTAGGCAATCATGATGAATTATTTAGAAAATTTATTCCTATGAATTTTGGCGACATACACATGTTAAATAGAATTGTTCACGAAACTAATTTAGGAAAAAAATATTTAATTGTACATGGTGATGCGTGGGACGGGGTAATGAAACACGCTAAATGGTTATCTAAAATTGGATCTGTTGCTTATAATTTATTACTAAGAATTAATGTGGTTATAAATTTCTTTAGAAAATTAAGAGGCAAAGATTACTGGTCACTTGCTAAATTCTTAAAATATAAAGTTAAAAATGCAGTAAAATATATTGGCGAATATGAAAAAACACTTTCAGATTATGCAAAAAACAAAAAATATGATGGAATAATTTGTGGTCATATTCATCATGCGGAAGATCAAGAGTTCAATGGAATAAATTATCTTAATTGTGGTGATTGGGTTGAGTCATGCACCGCATTAGTAGAAAATTACAATGGAAAATTCGAAATTATTTATTGGGATAAAATAAGAGATAAATATTTCAATAATGAGGAAATTTCACAAACTTTAAAAACAAAAAATCTTAAAAAAGCATCTTAAAAAATGAAAATCTTAATTGCGACAGATGCATATTTCCCTCAAGTTAATGGTGTAGTAAGAACTCTTCATGAAACAGGGCAAGTTTTAAAAAAACAGGGTCATTTAGTAGAATATATAACTCCAGACTTATTTTTAACTTTTCCGATGCCCAAATATAATGAAATTAGATTATCTATTAATGTTTGGCCAAGAGTTGGTAGTTTGATAAAAAAAATAAAACCTGATGCAATTCATATCGCTACTGAAGGTCCTATAGGAACTATGGCAAGAAGATATTGTTTAAAGAATAATCTAAAGTTTACTACAAGTTTTCATACAAGGTTTGATAAATATCTTAAATTATATTTTCCAATTATACCTGCAAAATGGGCTGAAAAATTTTTAGCAAATTTTCATAATAAGGCTGAGAGAATTTTAGTAACAACAGAGTCTATGAGAAGAGAATTAATTAATATAGGTATAGATGATAATAAAATGATTACTTGGACCAGAGGTGGAAATCACGGAGCATTTAAGAACCCTAAAAAAATTGATTTACCCCACAAAAGACCAATTTGGATTTATGTTGGAAGAGTTGCAGTTGAGAAAAATATAAGAGCTTTTTTAGAATGTGATTTAGAAGGTACAAAAATAATAATAGGAAAAGGACCTGATTTAAAAAAATTAAAAAAAGAATTCCCTAAAGATATTTTTTTAGGAGAAAAAACCAACGGTGAATTAGCATCACATTTTGCATCCTCCGATGTTTTTGTATTCCCTAGTAAAACAGATACATTTGGAATTGTGGTTACCGAGGCTTTAAATTGTGGAACACCTGTTGCAGCGTATCCTGTTCCAGGTCCTAAAGATATATTTGAAGGATCCAAAATAAATTGTTTAGACAATAATCTTAAAGTTTCAGCCCAAAAAGCTTTAAAAGTTGATAGAAACGATTGTCTTGAATTTGCAAAAAAATTCACTTGGGAAGAAACAGCAAAAATATTTTTTAACAATATTTCACCTAACCATTAGTTAATTTTTCTTAATTTGTTTGCATTAAAAAGTGTAATATTGCAAAATTAAACTATCTAATTTATGGAATATTTAGTCATCCTACTTGTAATTGTTATAATTTATCTCCTATATTTACTTAATCAAAAAAAAAACAAACCAATAAATACTGCCATAATAGTTAATAAAAGAGAGGAAAAAACAAAAAGAGTAATTATAGACGAGCTTGAAGATCAGTTTTTCGCATTAAATAAATTTAATATAATTAAATATGCTAATCCAAGTGCATTAAAAAGATTTGGAAGTAATTTAATTGATAAAAACATATCCTCTGTAATTCGAAAACCAGAATTAATAGAAAATATTGAAAAAGCTATTGTTGAAAATAAAACAAAAAATATTGACATTGAAATAGACCTCCCGTCATATCAATTTTATAAAATTTATATTATTCCTGGTCCAACTCATTTATTTACTGAACCAGATTCTGTTGTGTTATTTTTAAAAGATTTTACTGAAATTACAAAAGCACAAAAATTTAAAACTGATTTTGTCGCTAATGTAAGCCATGAATTAAGAACACCTTTAATGGCAATCAAAGGATCATTAGAAACAATTGAGGGCCCAGCGTCTGATGATGAAAAGGCTAAAAAAAAATTTATGAAAATAATGACTGATCAATCAAATAGAATGGAAAATTTAATTAATGATCTTTTAATACTCACAAGAATTGAATTAGAAGAACACATAAGGCCAAACTCTTTAGTAGATATAAATGATCTTTTCAAAACAATCATCAGTAATTTTGAGATTATTTTAAAAAGAAAGAAATTAAATATTAATTTATCTCTCGCTAATCCAACGATTGTTATTGGAGATGAAAAAAAATTACAAACTGTTTTTTCTAATCTTTTAGATAATGCAATTAAGTATTCAAATGAAAACAAGTCTATTTTTATATCAAGCAAAATTAGTGTTGGTAAATTGTTAGAAAAAAATTTTATGATCAGTATTAAAGATGAAGGTGTTGGTATTCCTCAAAGATATATTTCTAGAATTACAGAAAGATTTTTTAGGGTAGATCTTGAACAAAGTAATAGGGTTGGTGGAACTGGTTTAGGATTAGCTATTGTTAAACATATTGTTACTCAACATCGTGGACATTATGAGATTCTAAGTGAGGAAAATAAAGGAACTGAAGTTCAAATTTATTTACCAACAAAAACTTAGATTTAAAAAGTATTGTTTTATAATAATTTTAGAACGTTCTTATAACATTTCTTTACTTGATTAATGTTAGTCTTTTTATTATTTTTAAGCATGATTAGAATACTTAAAAATATTTTAATTTTTGCTTTTTTGTTAAGCTCTTTAACAACAAGTGTTTTTTCCAAAGATATAACAACATTATTAAGAAATCAGCAACTTACAGTTTTTGATATTGGGATTTTTAGACTAGAAGCAGATTTAAAAACTTCATATCCTTCTATAAAAGATCATTTAGAGATTGCTGAATCTGAATTTTATACTGACGTAGTTACCTCATATTCTAAAAACTCAATTGATTTAATTGTTTCTGTTCCTATGAGTAAAAATCTTAAGGAGGAAAATTACTTTTCGGATTCTTTTAGATGTAGAAATATTTTTAGTTCTGTAAGAGATTTTTTATTAAGGAATGAAAACTTGAGTAATTACAGATATACTATGGCTACAAGTTATTTAACCTCTATATTTTCAACACCAAGTTCATGGCCTAGCTGGAGATATGATGAAGATATTAGAGAAGAATTAGTAAACTTGGTAAAACTTGAAGTAACTTTACGTCCAAGCAATGAACTAGCTCTTAGTGAAAAGGTAAACCCCGTGTCATGTAGTGGAGGCCTAGAAACTGATGTTGAAAAGATAATTATATCAAAAAAATACAACTAAAAGTTTTCTTAAGTTTCAACTATAAAGTTACATTTTTAACAAAAGTGTAACAATTCTGTAATATTAAAGATTCAATAAATTTATACGAGTCTGTCATCTTTTAATTAATAAATAATGAAAGGATTAAAGATAATGAAAAAACTAACTATAATAATTGCTTCATTGGTAGCTTTATCAATAGCAACTGTTGCTCAAGCAAGAGATCAAATTAAGATAGTTGGTTCTTCTACGGTATTCCCTTATGCGACTGTTGTTGCTGAAAGATTTGGTGGTTCAGGATTTAAAACTCCTGTTATTGAGTCTACTGGTACTGGTGGTGGAGCTAAACTATTTTGCGCTGGTGTAGGTGAACAACATCCAGATATTACAAATGCATCAAGAGCTATGAAAGATAAAGAAAAAGCACTATGTAAGAAAAATGGTGTTAATGATATCGTTGAAATCGTAATTGGAAACGACGGTATTACATTAGCTTACAGTAAAGATGCAAAACCAGTAAACTTTACAAAAGAACAATTATACTTAGCGCTAGCCGCTCATACAGTTGTTGATGGTAAATTAGTTCCAAATATTTATAAAACTTGGGATCAAATTGACCCTAGCTTACCAAAACAAAAAATTTCAGTGATGATCCCACCAGGAACATCAGGAACTAGAGATGCTTGGAATTCTTTAGTGATGAAAAAAGGTATGACTAAAGAAGCTAAAGCTCTTTATAAAGCAGGTTTTGAAGCTGGAAATAAAAAATACAAAAAACCTCAAAAACTTTACAGAGAAGATGGTGCTGCTATTGAAGTTGGAGAAAACGATAGTTTAATCATCCAAAAGTTAACTCAAGATAAAGAAATGTTTGGTTTCTTTGGCTTCAGTTATTTCCTAGCTGCAAAAGATAAATTACAAGCAGCAAGTATTGATGGTGGACAACCATCATTGAAGTCTATTCAAGACTACAGTTATGCTGTTGCCAGACCTTTATTCTTTTACGTGAAAAAAGCTCACGTTGGTGTAATTCCAGGCTTACATGAGTTTGTGAAAGAATTCACAACTAAGAAAGCTATAGGAAAAGGTGGTTATCTAGCAGACATTGGTTTGGTGCCATTAGACTCTAAGTTGTATAAAACAACTAGAACTAATGCTACGAAGCTAGTTGCTATGGGTAATTAATTGTTTCTCAGTTAACAAATGATTAAAAAAGGGGTCTTTTTAGACCCCTTTTTTTTCAAATAATAGTAAAGTCCCAATAAAGGAGATTCTTTTGAACTTAATATTGTTTACATTTATTGTTCTTCTAGGTTTCACAAGCTATTATTTTGGACGCAAAAAAGCATATACAATTCAATCTTCAAATAAAAGATTAACTGCATTACCACAATTTTATGGTTATTATCTTGCAATTTGGTGCGCAATACCAGCCTTTATAATTTTTTCTTTATGGGCAATTTTTGAGCCTACAATTGTAAAGTTATTAGTCTTAAGCGATTATTCAAATCAAGGTTATCTTGATGATGAATTAAATTTAATATACGAAAAAACAAAATCATTGTCGCGAGGACAATTTACCGGAGAAATTACACCTTTTATTGAGGCTTCAGCAGAAAAATATTTAAGTCTTCGATCAATAGCTCAAAGTTCAAAAGCTGTTATAGTATTATCTATAATCATTGCTTCAGTTGCTTATGCGTATAAAAGAATTTCATCTAATTCTAGAACAAGAGAACCAGTTGAAAAATTTTTGAATGCAGTTTTATTTACAGCCTCTTTAGCTGCAATATTAACTACTGTTGGAATAGTTTTCTCACTTATATTTCAAACTATAGATTTTTTTAAAGTAATTCCATTATTTGATTTTGTCTTTGGAACTCATTGGTATCCAGCAAAAGCTTTTGTAAGAGATTCTTCTGAGGCTTTAGATCCATCAATGTATTCAGATACTTTTGGAGCGGTCCCTATTTTTGCAGGTACTTTTTTTATTGCATTTATTGCTATGTGCGTTGCTATCCCAATTGGATTAATGAGTGGAATTTATTTAGCTGAATATGCATCTAGCAAAGTTAGACAATATGCAAAACCTTTAATTGAAATTTTAGCTGGTATACCAACAGTTGTTTATGGTTTTTTTGCTGCCCTAACAGTTGGACCATTTTTGAAAGAATTAGGAACCTCAATGGGTCTTGAAGTTTCAGCTGAAAGTGCTTTAGCAGCAGGAGGGGTAATGGGTATTATGATCATACCATTTATTTCAAGTTTAAGTGACGATGTAATTACAAGTGTGCCTCAAAGTTTAAGAGATGGAAGTTACGCTATGGGAGCGACTAAATCAGAAACAATTAAGAGAGTTATTTTTCCCGCAGCTTTGCCCGGGATAGTTGGATCTATTTTACTTGGCGTTTCAAGAGCTATTGGAGAAACAATGATAGTTGTTATGGCCTCGGGTTTAGCTGCTAACTTAACTTTAAATCCATTAGAATCTACTTCAACAATTACAGCGCAAATTGTGGTAATTTTAATTGGAGACCAAGCTTTTGGCGACCCAAAAACGCAAGCCGCTTTTGCTTTAGGTATGTCATTATTTCTAGTAACGCTTTGTTTAAATATCGTGGCCTTAAGAGTAGTTAAAAAATATAGAGAGAAATATGAATAAAAGTAAAGAACAATTATTAAATAAAAGATACAAAGCTGAACAGAGATTTCGCTTATACGGTCTGAGTGCAATTTTTATGGCACTTTTATTTTTAACAATCTTTATTTTTAAAATTTTTTCAACTGGCTATTCTGCTTTTCAAAAAACGTGGCTCATTGTTCCAGTAACTTTTGATGCTGAATTAATGATGTTAGAACAAAATCCTTCTAATGAGGATTTACAGGATGCTGATTATTACGATATAGCATTAAAATCAATGGCTGACCTAGATCCAAATGCCAATGAAGATCAAGAAAATGAATTGAAGAGAATGGTGTCTTATTTTTTTGAAAAAGAAATTAAAAATGAACTTCTAAATAACCCTGGTTTAATAGGAAAAACAAAAGAAGTTTATCTAACCGCTTCAGATGATTTAGATCAAGTCTTTAAAGGAAATTATCCAAGAGATTTACCGGAAGATCAAAGAAGGGTAAGCGATTATCAATTAAAAATTTTCGATCAACTTGTTGCAAAAGGCAAAGTTGAAAGTAAATTTAATATCAGTTTTTTTACATATGCTGACTCTAGAGAACCAGAACTTGCTGGTATAGCTAGTTCATTTATGGGCTCAATTTTTTCTATACTTGTATGCTTAATGATAGCTTTTCCTGTGGCGGTGCTTGCAGCAATTTATCTTGAAGAGTTTGCACCTAAAAATAGATTTACTGATTTTATTGAAGTAAATATAAATAACTTGGCTGCAGTACCATCTATTGTCTTTGGGTTACTCGGATTAGGTGTTTTATTGGCTATATTTCACCTTCCTAGGTCTACCCCTTTAGTTGGAGGTATCACTTTATCATTGATGACTTTACCAACAATAATTATAGCTGCGAGGGCATCTTTAAAAGCGGTTCCTCCAAGTATAAGAGAGGCAGCACTTGCTATGGGCGCAAGTCGAATGCAAACCACAATGCATCATACCGTTCCTCTTTCAATGCCTGGGACTTTATCAGGTACAATAATTGGTTTAGCTCAAGCTTTAGGAGAAACTGCACCCCTAATTTTAATTGGAATGGTTGCTTTTGTTAACACGATACCTGGGTCACCAATGGATCCTGCAGCAAGTTTACCAGTTCAAATCTATATTTGGGCTGAAAGTGCTGAGAGAGGATTTGTTGAAAAAGTCTCGGCATGTATAATGGTTTTACTTGGTTTTTTAATAATAATGAATTTATTTGCCCAAATAATTAGACATAAGTTTGAAAAAAAATGGAGTTAAAATGATAAAGATTAAAGCAAAAAATGTAGATGTTTTTTATGGAAAAAAACAGGCCCTCTATAATATAGGTTTAGATATTGAAGAAAACCAAGTAACTGCATTAATTGGTCCATCTGGTTGTGGTAAATCAACTTTTCTTAGATGTCTTAATAGAATGAATGATGTAATTGATATCTGTAGTGTTAAAGGAGAAATTTTAATTAATGACTTTAATATAAATGATAAAAGTTGCGATGTAGTAAGACTTAGAGAAAAAATTGGTATGGTTTTTCAAAAACCTAATCCTTTCCCAAAAACTGTATATGAAAATATATCATACGGCCCAACAATTCACGGTATGGCTCAATCAAAGCAAGAAATGGATGAAATTGTTGAAACTAGCTTAAAAAAGGCTGCACTATGGGAAGAGGTAAAAGATAGGTTACATGAACCTGGAACTGGTTTATCTGGAGGACAACAACAAAGACTTTGTATTGCTAGAGCAATTTCCGTAAGACCAGAAGTTATATTAATGGATGAGCCTTGTTCAGCATTAGATCCAATAGCAACAGCACAAATTGAAGAATTGATTGATGAGTTAAAAAAGGAGCATACAATAATAATTGTAACTCATTCTATGGCTCAAGCTGCACGTGTCTCTCAAAATACAGGTTTTTTTCACCTAGGACATTTGATTGAACATGGATCAACTGATAAGATATTTAAGAATCCTGATAACACAAAAACACAGGATTATATAACCGGGAGGTTTGGATAATGGGTGAAGCGCCACATACAGTTAAATCTTACGAAGAAGAACTCAAAAATCTTAATGCGAATATAATTAAAATGGGAAGTGCGTGTGAGGATGCTTTAGGTAAAGCTATTCAAGCCATTACAACAAGAAATAGCGATATTGCAGAAACTGTAATTCAAGACGATGAAAAAATAGATAAATTTGAGACTTTAGTTGAACAGCAAGTTGTAAATTTAATTGCATTGAGACAACCTATGGCAATTGATTTAAGAGAGACTGTAACGGCTCTGAAAATGTCTTCGGATTTAGAGAGAATAGGTGATTTAGCAAAAAATATATCCAAGAGAACACTTTTGCTTAATGAAAATCTTCCAAAGAATTTGGTAGATGCATTAAATAGAGTATCTACTAGTGTTCAAAAACAATTAAAATCAACATTAGATGCTTATCTAGAAAGATCTGCGTCAATGGCAGTAAATGTTTGGGAAAGTGACGAGCAAATAGATGATCTAACAAATCTTTGTATGCAAGAAGTTATAAAATATCTTAAAGAAGATGAAAAAAATTTAGAGGATGGAACTCACTTGTTGTTTGTGACCAAAAACGTTGAGCGTATTGGTGATCATACTACAAATGTTGCAGAACAAATTTATTATTTAGTTAAAGGTGAATATTTAGAAGGTGAAAGACCTAAGGGCACAGAGCCAATTGTAACTGGAGAAAAATGATTTATGTCAGCTCATGTTTTTATAGCTGAAGATGAAGCATCAATTGTTAGTTTGTTAAAGTATAATCTTGAAAAAGAAGGTTATAAAGTTAGTCATTCAGAAAATGGAGAAGATGCTCTTAAACAAATAAAATTAAAACACCCAGATTTAATATTAATGGATTGGATGTTACCTGAATTATCTGGTGTTGAAATTTGTAAAAATTTAAAAAAAAATAATAAGTTTAATGATATTCCTATCATTATGTTAACTGCAAAAGGGGAGGAAGAGGACAAATTAAAAGCATTTGATACTGGTGCAGATGATTATGTGACTAAACCTTTTAGTCAAAAAGAATTGAATGCTCGAATTAAATCTTTATTGAGAAGATCTAAACCTCAATCATCATCAGATATTGTAGAATTTACTGATTTAAAAATAGACCGGATTACAAAAAGAGTTTATAGAAAAGATAAAGAAATTACTTTAGGCCCAACTGAATTTAAACTTTTAGATTTTTTTATCAAAAATCCTAAAAGAGTTTATTCACGAGAACAGCTTTTAAACAATGTATGGGGAGAGAATATATACGTTGAGTCTAGAACAGTAGATGTCCATATTAGAAGATTAAGACAAGCTATAAATATTGAAAACGTAAAACCTTTAATTAGAACGGTTAGATCTGCAGGTTATTCTTTAGAGTCTTGAAGATCTTTGGGTCTTATAAATTTTTTTAACATTCCTTTTTTTTCTATTTCGTCCCAACCTTTAATATCAAACTTAATTTTAGCGAATGCCGCTGTAGGAAATTTATAATTCATTAATTTGAAATTATTGGTTTCATGATTTTTGGTTAGATACCTTACTAAATTTTTAACTGTGGGTTCATGATTTATTAATAAAATTGATTTGTAGTTACTCGATATTTTTTTAATTTTATTTATAATTGTAAATTCATCTGCTAAGTATAAACTCTTTGAATATTCTGTTGTTTTTGGCTCAGGAATTCCTTTTGACAAAATTTCAAAAGTACTTCGGGTTCTTTTAGCTGATGATATCAAAGCAAATTCAAATCTGTATTTTCTTTTAACAAAAAATTCACAAATTTTTTTTGCACTTTTTTTACCTCTTTTATTCAGCGGTCTCTCAAAATCATTAATATACAAATCTTCCCAACTGGATTTTGCGTGTCTCATGACGTATAATTCAAACATAAATTCTAAATACATGACTGCTTTAAAAAAACAACAAAAAGAAGAACTTAAGAATAAATATATCAATAGAGAACTTTCGTGGTTAAAATTTAACGATAGAGTACTTTTTGAATCACAAAATATTGAAAATCCCTTATATGAAAGGGTAAAATTTTTATCAATTGCGGGTTCTAATCTTGATGAATTTTTTATGGTTCGTGTAGCTGGTCTATATAGTCAAATAAAACAAGAAGTTGACTCATTAAGTTCTGATGGCTTGACACCTGATGAACAAATGGATGAAGTAGTTCTTGAAACTAAGAATCTATTAAAAAAACAGAATAAAATTTTTATTCAACTGATTATGGAATTAAAAAAAAATAATATCAGTTTAGTAAAACCAGTTAATTTAAATACTAAGGATAAAAAAAAACTTCTAGAAATATTTATAGAAGAGATTTATCCTTTATTAACACCATCAGCTATTGATCCTGCCCACCCATTTCCGTTTATAATCAACCAGGGAAGAGCACTTGTAATGAAGCTAAGGAAGAAAAATAGAAAGAGGATTTTAAACTCGATAATTGTAATACCAAAAGCATTATCTAGATTTATTGAAATAGAGTCTTCCAAAAATCATAAGAAGTTTGTTATTTTAGATGACGTAATAAGTTTTTTTGCTAATGAAATTTTTCCAGATCATGATTTAGAAAAGAAAATGATTTTTAGAGTAATAAGAGATAGCGATGTAGAGATTCAAGAGGAAGCAGAAGATTTAGTTAGATCTTTTGAATTGGCTTTAAAAAGACGTAGAACGGGTGATATTGTTCGTTTAGAGGTCCTTGAAAATAGTGATAATGAATTGATAAGATTTATTACAAATAAATTAGATATAAATCCTGACTATATTTATAATGTAGCTGGCCTTGTTGGAATTCAAGATATAGATCAAATATGTAAAGTAAAAAATCCAAAATTAAGATTCAAACATTTTATACCTAGAGAAGTTGAAAGATTAAAAGAATATAATGATAATTTTTTTGAAACTATCAAAAAGAAAGATTTAGTTGTGCATCACCCTTTTGAAACATTTGATGCTGTAATTGAATTTTTAAACCAAGCAGCAAATGATAAAAAAGTTATAGCTATTAAACAAACTTTATATAGAACAACTCTAGACTCACCTATTGTTAAAGCTTTAATAACAGCAGCAGAAAACGGAAAAACAGTTACCGCTTTAATTGAAATTAAAGCTAGATTTGATGAGGAGGCTAATATTCAACTATCAAGAAGTTTAGAAAAAGTAGGTGTTCAAATTGTTTATGGTTTTGCTAAATATAAAACTCATGCAAAATCATCATTAGTTTTAAGAAGAGAACAAGGAAAAATACAAACTTATTTTCATTTAGGAACTGGTAATTATCATCCTGTAAATGCTAAAATTTATACTGATCTATCTTTATTTAGTTGTGATAAGAAAATGGCATCAGATGTTGAAAAGTTTTTCAATTATGTAACAGGATACGCAAAACCAAAAAATTTAAATAAAATTTCTATTTCGCCAATAAATATGAGGCAAACCTTAAATGAAAATATTGATGCTGAAATTAAGAATTCTAAAAATGGTAAATTTGCAGCTATTTGGGCAAAAATGAATTCATTAGTAGATCCAGAAATTATTGATAAATTTTATGAAGCTTCGAATGCTGGTGTAAAAATTCATTTATTTGTAAGGGGTGTTTGTTGTTTAAGACCAGGAGTTAAAGATAGATCTGAAAACATAGTTGTAAAAAGTATAATAGGAAGATTTTTAGAGCATTCTAGAATTTATTGTTTTAGTAACGGTACAAAAAAAATGCCTAATAGAAATGCAAAAGTATATATTTCTTCAGCTGATTTAATGCCGAGAAATTTAAATAGAAGAGTAGAACTTCTAGTTCCAATTGAAAATGAAACTGTTCATGAACAGATTTTAGATCAAATAATGTTAGCAAATTATCTTGATACTAATCAGAGTTGGGAACTTAAAGCTGATGGTAATTATAAAAAAATTAAATATAGTAAATACGATTCCTTTTCAGCTCATGAATATTTTATGAATAATCCGAGCTTATCTGGAAGAGGTAAAGCTAAACTAACTATGCAACCTAAAAAATTGCATCTAAAACTAATTAAAAGTGGAAGTAATTAATACAAAACAACAATCTGCTTCAAAATATTTAAAATTAGCCATTATTGATATTGGTTCAAATTCTATAAGAATGTTGATTTATGATGATTTTAGCTCAACAAGGGTCCCGTCATTTAATGAAAAAGCAGTATGTGAACTTGGAAAAAATTTAGACAAATCAAGAAAGCTTCATAAATCTGGATCAGAATATGCATTAAAAGTTTTAAAAAGATTTTCAGAAATTTTGAATGTATCAAAAATTACAAATTTGAAAATAATTGCGACTGCTGTTTTGCGAGAGGCTACAGATGCAAAACAATTTATCAGCGAAGTAGAAACTCTTTTTAAAACAAAAATTAATATTCTGAGTGGTGAAGAAGAAGCAAATTGTTCTGCAGAAGGTGTAAAAATTGGTTTTGATAATGTTGATGGATTAGTAGCAGATCTTGGTGGTGGAAGTTTAGAATTAGCTAGAGTTGAAAATAATGTTGTTACGAACAAAACTTCTTTGCCAATTGGTGTTCTTAGATTAATAAATAATCCAATTGTTAAAAAAAGAAATTTACCTAAGTATGTAAAGAAATTATTAAGAGAGGAAAAATGGTTATCTAAAAAAAAATTTAATAATTTATATCTAGTGGGAGGAACATGGAGATCTTTATTTAAACTACATCTTTTCCAAAATAACCATCCTGTTCATATTATTCATCAATATTCTGTAAATAGATCTATATTGACAAAATTTGTTGAAAAAATTTCAAACTTTAACAAATCAAAACTTAAAACTGTGGAATATATTTCAAAATCTAGAACACAATATTTACCGTATAGTTCTATTATTTTAAATGAGATAATGACTATAACAAATCCAAAAAAAATATTATGTTCAATAAGTGGTTTGAGGGAAGGTTCTTTATCAATTGATCATTTAAAAAATACAAAAGAGACAGAAATATTTAATAAATCAATTGAATATATTGCATCAAAAAGGGGGGATTTAGGATCTACCTACCAAAAATATTTTAAATTTATACTACCTGTATTTGATGGTAATGAGCACTATAACAAAAAATTATTATATCTAGCTTGTGTTTTAAGTCATATGGATTGGGGTCTTGGTGCTTTTCAAAAAGCAGAACTAGTGTTTCAAGAAACCCTTAATACGCCTTTGCTAAGACTTACACATAAAGAAAGGATACAACTAGCTCTCTCTTGTTATTGGAGATACTGTAGTATTAAATACAATCCAAAATTTGAATATCTTACTTTTTTAAATAATAACGAAATATTTTCAAGTAAACAAGTTGGTGCTGCTTTGAGATTCTCACAATCTTTAACATCTATATCAACAATTTTTCTTGAGGAATTTAAATTGTATAAAAGAGGTAATTCAATTTTTCTAAAAATTCCATCTCAACATCAAGAAATTATTTCCAAACAGGTAACAAAAAGATTTAAGGCTCTTGCTAGAGAATTATTTTTAGAACCAAGAGTTATTTATTCAAATAATTCAAAATGAATTGATATTAATCAAATTGTAATAATAGGTAAATATTTTTGTAACAAAAATATCTTAAAGTTTATCTACAAAATTATTCTTTAATTTATATTTATTCTTCCTCTAAAGATTTAATTTTGTTAACTTCCTTCTTTCTTCCTTGTCTTTGTCGATGGGGAAGAAAGACCCCATACAAGTTGTTAATTGTTTAAAGATGCAGTGCTTTCACTAGCTTGTTTTTTTGCCATTTTTCTTGCTTTTTTTTCTGCAACCTTTTTTTCTAAATCAGCAATTTTAACATTAATATTAGATAGTTTTTTTTCTTTAGCAGTTATTTTATTTTTCAGTCCATCTATTGTTTTTAAAATCTTCAGTCTTTTCTTTTCTCTTTTTTTCAATTTTTTTTTCATTACACCCCCCAAAAATTTAATTTAAATTATTTAACCATAAAATTCATAGATCTAAAAGTTATTTTAATACAACTTTAAGTTTAAAAATTTTTATGATTTCTGATTAAATATAAAAACATGGCTATATGAGAACTATTATTAAACTTTTGTTTTAATATTAATTTAAATATATCGTTTTGACTTAACAGATGAACTTTAATACCTTTTTCTGGCTTTGAAATTTTAATCAAGTTTTTTGTATAATAACCAGTAATTTTAGTAGTTAATCGTCCAGGCTCAGTATAAAATGTTATCATTTTAATCAATTTTGATCTTGATTTGTATCCTGTTTCTTCTGTTAATTCTTTTTGAGCTGATCGCAGGGTTGTTTCATTTTTTTCTACTATACCGGAAGGAAACTCATAATTAATTTTATTAATCGGAACTCTTTTTTGAGAAACTAATATATATTTGTTTTTTATCTTTGCTATTACTAATGAAAGATTAGAAGTTTTAAAATAATGATAAAATTCTTTTTTCTTAAATTTTTTGTTAATTAAACTTATTTGATTGGTAAGCTTTATGTCTTTCAATTTTTCTCTAAAAATAACTTTTTAACAATAAATACAGCAATTAACATTCCTAAAAGTTCAGCCAAGATATAATAAGGAGTGTTTAGATAACTAATACCTGTAAAAGACTCTGTAAATGTTCTAGCAATTGCAACAGCTGGATTTGCAAAGGAAGTTGAAGAAGTAAACCAATAACCGGCGGTAATATAAAGACCAACACTAGCAGCAACAGCAATTTTACCTGAACTCATTGAACCAAAAATTATCACTATAAGTCCTAATGTAGCTATTGTCTCCGAGGTTAAAATATAAATTCCATCTCTTGACTTAGTAGATAATTCATAAATTTCATTTTCAAAAAAGAAATTAGCTAAACCAACACCAATCAAGCAACCAATCAATTGAGCAATGATATAGTAGGGTAACAGTTTCTTTTTTAATTTACCTGTTATTGTCATAGCTATACTTACAAATGGATTAAAATGAGCTCCTGATACATCAGCAAATACTGTAATAAGCACAAATAAACCTGCACCTGTTGCTATAGTATTCGCTATTAACATCACAGCAACGTCATTAGTTAAGTTTTCAGCCATTAAACCTGAGCCAACAATAATCATTACTAAAAAACAACTGCCTAACAGTTCAGCAAGAAAATAACGATTTTTATTTTTCATTTATAAGTTCCTTTATTCTTTTATGAATATTATTGTAAACTTTTTCTATTATTTCATCTTTTTTATTTAAGTCATTTGTTTCATTAAGTATTTTAACAGGATCCTCTATATCCCAATGAATTATCTTATCTTTATTTGGCCAAATAGGGCAGACTTCGTTGTTGGCATTATTACAAACTGTAATTACGTAATCCATTTTAAATTGACTATTTATAAATTCATTAAAATTTTTAGATTTATAATTTGAAAGATCATAATGTTTTGATAATAAATAATTCTTCACATCTTCGTTAATTTTTCCTGTTGGATTACTCCCAGCACTAAAACCTTTATACAAATCGTCATACTCATTATTTATAATACTTTCAGCAATAATACTTCTTGCAGAATTACCTGTGCATACGAACAATATATTCTTCATTTAAAAAATAACTTTATAAATACCAATTACGAATAGCGGTATTTGCAGTCCAAAGTTAGTTAAAATTGCCTTATCCTTACTTATAAATCCAGCTATAGTCCATCCAACAACTCCCAAACCATGAAAATATATATTTAATGGATATATATTTAAATTTGTTAGCAGTATTCCTACTAAAACTAAAAACGTACTAATCCATTTTAGGTATTTTTTTATAAACATAAAATTTCCTTTCATTATTATTATTTCAGTTATGTTAAGAATTTATTAAAATAAAGGATTATTTACACTTTTTACAAATACCAAAAAACTCAAGATTGTATTTGTTGTATTTCATACCCTCTTTATCTTGAAAATTTGATAGGTATTTAGATAACTTTGAGCTACTAATTTCTTTTACATCTTCGCATGACTCACAAATAGAAAATGCTGTAGCATTTGCAATTGTACAAGCCGAATTTCTACAGGCAATAAATGCATTTCTACTTTCAATTTTATGGATTTTTCCTATTTCTACCAATTTATCTAATGCTCTATAAACCTGAGGAGGTGCTTTTAAACCTTTTTTTTGAACATTAAACAATATTGAATATGCTTTCATAGGTTGAACAGATTTTTCAATAATATCTAAAACTATTTTTTGATTTTTTGATAAATTTTGTTGTTTTTGCGCCATATTCTTTTTTATCAATTTATATTTAGTTATTCAATTGTGATTTTTTTTTTATTTTAGTTAATGATAATATAAACAATATTAAACCTGTGGTTATTATCGATGGACCCGATGGAGTATTTATCTCCAATGATGCAAATAATCCTATAAAAACTGATAACAAACCACCAATAATTGAAAATATTACCATTTGATTTGGATTATCCGATAAATTTCTTGCCATCGCTGCTGGTATAATGAGCATTCCGGTAATTAATAATAAACCTACCATCTTAATGGATATCGCAATTATTGCCGCTAACAGTATTGTAAAGATTGCATTATATTTTTCAGGTTTCATTCCCTCTGCTTCAGCTAATTCATAATTTACAGTTGATGCAAACAAAGGTTTCCATATTATTTTTAATACCATTAAAATTATGGCACCACCTATCCAAACAACAGCTATATCATTAACATTAACAGCAAGTATATCCCCAAATAAAAGCCCCATTAGATCAAATCTGATGGTAGCTAAAAGACCAATAACCACTAATCCTATTGCTAATGATGAATGAGCCAACAGACCAAGTAAAGCATCTGCAGGTAAATTTGTTTTTTTTTGTAACTTTAGTAATATTAAAGCAACAATAGATGAAATAACAAAAACAGAAAGAGCCATATTAATTTCAGTCGTATAAGATAAAGTTACTCCTAACAATGCTGAATGAGCTAATGTATCTCCAAAAAATGATAATCTTCTCCAAACTACAAAACATCCAAGAGGCCCTGTAACTAAAGCCATTCCAATGCCAACTAACAAAGCCCTTACAAAAAAATCGTCTAACATTAGTTTTCTTTTTTTTCTATTGTTCCGTCAATTTTGTGAATATGATCATGTGAATGTTCGTAGACAGATAATATTTTAGAAATATCTTTACCAAATAACTCCTGATATTTTTCATTGTTAGCAACATCTATCGGTGTACCAGAGCAGCAAACATGTCCATTCAAACATACAACATGATCGGTTTTAGACATAACTACATGTAGATTATGAGAAATTAGTAATATTCCACAATTTAATGTATCTGATATTTTTTTTATCAGCTCGTATAAAGCTATCTCACCATTGAAATCAACACCTTGAACAGGCTCATCTAACACTAAAAGCTCCGGTTTTTTTGCTATTGCCCTAGCCATAAGAACCCTTTGAAATTCTCCTCCAGATAAACTTTTTAAATCTTTATTTTTTAAATGTGGCGTCCCCGTAGTTTCTAAAGCAGTTTCTATTTCTTCTTTTTTTAAGTTACTTGTTAAATTCATAAAATCATTAACTCTTATAGGCAAAGTCCAATCAATATTAATTTTTTGAGGCACATAGGCTATTTTGTTAGTGAATTTTTCGACCCTGCCTTCTATATTTTTATACAATCCTAAAGTGATTTTTGCTGTAGTTGATTTCCCCGAACCATTTGGACCTATTAAAGTTATTATCTTTCCTTTTTTGATTTCTAGAGAAACGCCTCTAACCAGCCATTTTTCATTAACTAGTACTCCAGCATTTTCTAATTTTACCAGTGTCTGATTTTGTTGCGTCATTTAATAAAATATCTCTTGTTTTTCTTACGTTATATTATTACAAAGTTATATTATAACAATTAATTATAAAGGTATTCAAACATGAAAAATATTATCAGAAATAAATTATTTGCACCAATCATAAGCTTTTTTTTAATTTTTACCCCACTAAAAGCAGAAGTTAATGTCGTAACTTCAATTAAACCTCTCCATTCATTAACTAGTTATATTATGGACGGCGTTGGAGAGCCTGGTTTAATTATTGATGGCGTTGCTTCTCCCCATAATTTCCAAATTAAACCTTCACATGCTAAAATGTTACAAAAAGCTGACTTAGTTATATGGGTAGGTGAGGACCTTGAAAGTTTTTTACCAACAGCGCTTAAATCAATTCCTAAAAATTCAGTAGTTCTTGAACTTTTAGATCAAAGTGGATTGAAGAAATTGAAATTTAGAGAAAAGAATATCTTTGAGGGCCACGATGATCACGGACATGATGAACATGGTAAAAAAGAAGACGATCATGATGATCATGGAGATGAAGAACACGCAAAAAAAGAAGAAGGTCATGATGACCATGGACATGACGAACATGGTCATGCTCATGGTGAATACGACCCACATATTTGGTTGGACCCTTTAAATGCAAAAGTAATAGTAAAAAAAATTACTAATCAATTGGTAAAAATTGATAGCGCCAATAGTTCAACTTATAAATCAAATTCAAAAAATTTATTAAAAGATTTAGATGCTTTAACAAAAACAATAAAAAAAGACTTAAATAAAAATGCAAGTTTTGTAGTTTTTCACGATGCTTATCAATATTTTGAAAAAAGATTTGGTTTAAGTGTAGTAGGTGCTTTAACTGTTAATCCAGATGTAATGCCAGGTGCTGAACAATTATCTGAAATAAGAGAAGTCATTGGAGAAAAAAAAGTAAAATGTATATTTTCAGAACCTCAATTTAATCCTGCAATAATTAAATCTATTGCAAGTGACACAGGTGTTAAAACTGGTGTTCTTGATCCGTTAGGCGCAACTATAAATAAAAGTAAAAATATGTATTTTAATTTAATTGAGGATATGTCCAACGCATTAAAGGATTGTTCTTAATTAAATTTAATCAATTATTATTTCTA
This sequence comes from uncultured Pelagibacteraceae bacterium, assembly GCA_902600485.1. GTDB lineage: Bacteria > Pseudomonadota > Alphaproteobacteria > Pelagibacterales > Pelagibacteraceae > Pelagibacter. The sequence continues at coordinate 64,558 of CACKJD010000002.1, read as the reverse complement.
TAGGTGTATGGTCTGAGGGTTTTTCTCTACCTCTTGGATATTTATTTATCTTAACATCTTTAATACTATCTATTAAAGAACTTGAGACTAAAAAATGATCAATTCTCATACCGTTATTTTTCTGCCATGCTCCACTCATATAATCCCAAAAGGTATAACCTTCTTTGTCAGGATAAATGTACCTATAAGTATCAAAGAAACCTAAATTAATAATTTCTCTAAATCTTTTCCTTATTTCTAATCTAAACAGAGCATCATTTTCATATGATTTTGGATTATGAACGTCCTCAGCAGCAGGAATAATATTAAAATCTCCACCTATAATAATATTACTATTTTCTTTTAAATTTTTTTTTATTGTTTTTATAAAACTATCTAACCAATATAATTTATAATCATACTTTTCTGTATCTACTGGATTTCCATTTGGAGTATAAATATTTATTAAATTAATTTTTTTCTTTTTATGACTTAATTCGCCTGAAATTATTCTCGATTGTTTCATTTTATCTTTAAAGATATTTTGTTTTATATTGTTTAATTTACCCTTTGATATAAAGGCAACACCATTGTAACTTTTTTGTCCAAAAACATAACTTTCATATTTAAGGCTTTTAAATTCATCAAAAGGATAATTTTTTTCTTCAGTTTTTATTTCTTGCATCATTACAATGTCAGGAGAAGATTTTTTAAGATATTCTTTAATGTTATTTATTCTAGCTCTTACAGAATTAACATTCCACGAGCTTATTATCATTATAGAGAAAAAGAGACACCACAACCACAAGATGATTTACTTTGTGGATTGCTAATTTTAAATTGTTCACCAATTAATTCTTTAACAAAGTCAACCTCAGATCCTTTTAATAAATCAGCTGAAGTTTTATCAATTAGAATATTGTTATATTGAATATCATCATCCTCTTTTTCAGTATCAACAGAAAAATTGTATTGAAAACCAGAACACCCACCACCCTTGATAGCGATTCTAAAAAAAGATCCTTTTTCCTTTTTTGATAACAAATGGTTTATTTGTTTTATCGCATTATCAGTAAATTTAATTTCTTTAATCATCTCGTAAGGCTGTTAATAGTAATATAATTATAATTTACCTTTTTTAAAGTATGAATAATTTCAAAAAACTCGGACAATTTAAGTCATCTGGAAGATTTTTTAATGAAAAAAACAGCTCATACAGAACGCCATTTCAAAGAGACAGAGATAGAATAATTCACTCTGCCTCCTTTCGAAGACTTAAGCATAAGACACAGGTTTTTGTTAATACAGAAGGTGATCACTTTAGAACCAGAATAACTCATTCAATTGAGGTTTCACAGATAGCAAGATCAATTGCAAAGTATTTGAAATTAAATGATGATCTTGCCGAAACACTAAGTCTTGCTCATGATCTTGGTCATACACCATTTGGTCATGCTGGAGAAAATAGCCTAAAAGAATGCATGATTAATCACGGAGGTTTTGATCATAACTTACAAACTTTAAGAATTGTAATGTTTCTTGAGAATAAATATTTAAAATTTAAAGGTCTTAATTTAACATTTGAAACTTTAGATGGCTTATTAAAACATAATGGACCTATATTAAATGTCAGTAGAGTAAATAATATAATAGGTATTAAAAATTTAAAAAATAAATTTAATTTTAATCAATATTCCTCTTTAGAGTCACAAATTTCAAATATCTCTGATGATATAGCTTATAATAATCATGATATCCAAGATGGATTAAACGCAAATCTATTTAAACTTGAGGAAATTTTAGAAATCGATTTTTTTAAAGAAATTTTTAAAAGATATAAAAATGTTAAAAAAAATAAAATTTTGATTTATCAAATAATAAGAGATTCAATAGATTTAATGGTAAAAGATATTATTTCTAACAGTAAAAAAAATCTTAAGAAACATAAAATTAAAAATTTAAGAGATATCAAAAAAAATAATTCTAAAATAATAAATTTTTCTGAAAATTTTCAACAAATCGATAGTGAAATTAAAAAATTTTTAAGAGTTAAAATGTATAATAATAAAAAAGTATTATCTAAAAATACTAAAGGCCAAAAAATTATAAAATATTTATTTGCTTATATCTGCAAAAATCCAAAAAAGTTTATTAAAAAACAAAAAATAAATAAGGATAAGTTTAGATCTGTTTCTGATTTTATTTCAGGAATGACAGACAGATATGCTATAAACCTTTACAATAATTTAAAATGAACATTTTCGACATTTATCTTAACAAAATTAAAAATATAGTTACTAATAATTCTGCCAATTTAAAAATTCCTCAAAATTTATCAGGTATAAATGTAGATACAGCTCCTGCAAAATTTAAAGCTGATCTATCAACAAATGTCTGTATGGTTCTTTCCTCATTAAATAAATTGCCACCAACTGAGATTTACAAACAACTTAATTTAGATGATTTAAAAAATGATAAAGATATTGAAAATATTGAGTTTGTTAAACCAGGTTTTGTTAATATAAAATTTGTTAAGAAATTTTGGAATACTTTTTTAACAAAAATGCTCAATGATCAAAAATATGGAGCAAGTCTTAAAAATGATAAAAAAAATTATTTACTAGAATTTGTTTCTGCTAATCCAACGGGCCCATTACATGTGGGTCATTGTCGTGGTGCTATATATGGAGATGCTTTGTGCAATCTTTTAAAATTTTGCGATCATAAAGTTACCAAAGAATATTATGTAAACGATCACGGTAATCAGATCAAAAACTTTTCTTTATCTGTATACTTTAGAATTAAAGAAAAATTATATAATGAAGAATACCCTAAGGATGAAAATTTATATCCGGGAGACTACATAATTGAAATAGCAGAACAAATTATTAGTAAAAATTCTATTAAGAATTATGAAAATTATGAAAAAATTTCAGATGAACTCTCTAAATTGAGTGTTGTTGCCTCTTTAGAAATAATAAAAAAAAATTTAAATTCTTTAGGTGTTGTTCACGATAATTTTGTAAGTGAAAATAATATTATTAATTCAAAAGAAGTTGATGAAGCTATAGATAATTTAAAAAAGAACAATTTAGTATTTAAAGGCAAGATCGAGGCGCCCGAAGGAGAAGATAAGTCTAAATGGGTTGAAAGGGAGCAGCTACTATTTAAATCTACAAATTATGGTGACGATAAAGATAGAGCTTTAACAAAAAGTGATAATTCTTGGACATATTTTGCTGGCGACATCGCTTATCACAACGACAAATTAAAAAGAAATTTTGATGAATACATAAATATTCTTGGTGCAGACCATGCCGGTTATATTAAAAGAATTAACTCTGTTGTAGATGCACTCTCTAATAAAAAGAAAAATCTAATTTGTAAAGTTACTCAGCTTGTAAAATTAATTAAAGACGGCAAACCCTTCAAAATGTCAAAAAGAAAAGGTGATTATATAATTGTTGATGATTTAGTTAATGAGGTAGGTAAGGATGCGACTCGTTTTATAATGTTGAGCAGAAGTAATGATGTCCAATTAGAGTTTGATTTTGAAAAAGTTAAAGAGAAATCAAAAGACAATCCCCTGTATTATGTTCAATATTGTTATGCAAGGATCTGTTCTGTTTTTAAAAATGCTGATGAAAAAATAGAAAATAACCTAACTGAAGTAGAAAAAGATTATGAATTTAATGATGAAGAAATAAAAATAATAAATAAAATTTCTGAATGGCCTAAATGTGTAGAGGTATCCTCACAAAAACTAGAGCCACACAGAATACCTATCTATTTATATCAACTGTCAGCTTTATTTCATTCATATTGGAATATGGGAAAAGAAAATGAGACTATGAGGTTTCTAGATAAGAGTAAAAAACTTAATAAAAACAAAGCGGTTCTATTAAATAGTGTTTTGAAAACTATTGGCACTGGAATGAAAATATTAGATGTAGAGACGCCGGAAACCATGTAATGATTAAAGAAATTAAATATATTTTTTTCGTATTTATAATTTCTTTATTTATTTTTTTTACTGTTAAATACTACGTATCTGACGAGTTTGAAAAAAAGTATTATAAATCAATTAATAATCTAGACTCTAAATTAAATTTAAAAAAAAATAGTTTAATAAAGTTAGATAGTGATACCGATAATATTATTGAATATATTGACGAAAAAGAAAATAAGGAAAAAAAGTTATCATTTTGGGACCTGATCAAAAATGAAGATTAGTCGAAAAAGGGCATTTATATCTGGTTTGAAATCTACAAATTTGTCAAATAAAGAAATTTTATTTCTTAAAAAATATAAACCATGGGGAATAATATTATTTGAGAGAAATATTAAAAGTTTAGATCAGACCAAAAAACTGGTCCAATCAATTAAAAAGATATTTAAAGATCAAAACTATCCCATTCTTATTGATGAAGAAGGTGGAAGAGTTAATAGACTAAAAAAAATAATAGACACCAAATTACATTCTCCTAAATTTTTTGGTGATATGTATAAAAAAAATAAAAAAAAATCGCTTCTTTATTATAAAATTTATATTGATCAAATAAGCTATTTATTAAACAACTTAGGTATAAATATTAATACTGTGCCTGTTCTGGATATAGCTCGAGAAAAAACCTCTAAAGTAATAGGTGACAGATCATTTTCGAAAAATAAAAAAATAGTTAATATTTTTGGTAATTTTACGATCAATCAATTTCATAAGAATAATATAGCAACTGTAATTAAACATATACCAGGTCACGGTCTAGGTAAAGTTGACTCACACTATAAACTACCAATTGTAAACAATAGTAATCAATATTTACTAAGGAATGATTTTTTGACGTTTAAAAATAAAAACTCTCTTTTTGCTATGACTGGTCATTTACTTTTTAAAAAAATTGATAATCTAAATACTGTAACTCATTCAAAAAAAATAATTAAATTAATAAGAAATAAAATAAAATTCAAAAATTTAATAATGTCAGATGATATATCAATGAAAGCTCTACCATATGGTATTAAAAATAATGTTATTAAAGCATTTACCGCAGGTTGTGATTTAGTTTTACATTGTAATGCTAATTTAAAAGAAATGCATATAGTTGCAGAAAATTCACCAAAATTGAGTAAATTTATAATAAAAATTACAAATAAATATTATAAGCTAGTGTCCAATGGAGAATCAAGATTCAACTAATAGTTTTCAGGTAAATTTAGATCAATTTAATGGTCCTTTAGATTTACTTTTAGATTTAGCAAAATCTCAAAAAGTTAATTTAGAAAATATATCAATTACCTTATTGGCTGATCAATTTTTAGAATATATTAATAAGGTTAAAGATATTAATTTAGATATCGCATCAGAATATTTAGTTATGGCAACTTGGCTTGCGTATTTAAAATCAAAATTACTTCTTCCAATAACTGATGAAGAAGAGTTTAAAGTTCATGAAGTTGCTGAAAGATTAAAATTACAATTAAAAAAATTAGAATTAATAAGATTACTGTCTGATCAAATGCTTAAGAGAAAAAGACTTGGAAAAGATATCTTTGTAAGAGGTATTAAAGGTAGAATTCGTTCTATTTATAGTTCTACATATAAATTATCTTTATACGAACTTCTAAAAACTTATTCTGCAATTGTCATGCAAAAGGATTTTCAAAGAATGAATATTCCCAAATTACCAGTTTGCACAATAGAAGAAGGTATAAAATTAATTAAAAGCATTATAAAAAAACTAGAAGATTGGAAAAACCTTGAGGACATTATTCCGAAAGCCTTTAAAAAATCAAATTTAAAAAAAACTGGACGTGCTAGTATTTTTGCTGGATCATTAGAATTAGTAAAAGAGGGGACTGTTATTTTAAAACAAGACAAATTATTTGATGAGATTTATATTAAACAAAAATGAAGAACGAAAAGAAAAAAAATAACGTAATTTCATTTCCAGGCCAATTATCTACTGGAGAGAGGGAAGTTGAAGCTATTTTATTTGCTGCAGCAGAACCTTTAGAAATAGAAACCATAGAAGATAGAATTTCAAAAAAAATTGATGTTAAGAAAATTTTAAAAAAATTAGAAGATGTTTATAAAAATAGGGGAATTAATTTAGTTTGCATTTCAAATAAATGGTCATTTAGAACAGCATCAAATTTGTCGTCTTTAATGTCCAAACAAAAAACAGTTGAGAAAAAACTTTCAAAGGCTGCCATTGAAACACTATCAATTATTGTATATCACCAGCCTGTAACTAGAGCTGAAATAGAAGAAATTAGAGGCGTTGCTTTTGGTACAAATACTCTTGACATTCTAATGGAACTTAATTGGGTAAAACCAATGGGCAGAAAAGAAATTCCTGGCAAACCAATACAGTATGGAACTACAGAGGATTTTTTGAGCCATTTTAATTTGCAAAAATTGTCTGATTTACCAACCGTTGATGAACTAGGATCAGCAGGATTGATTGACAGCTCAACTATTGACTCATCTATATTTGGAACTGGAAAATTTTATAAAGAAAAACAAGATGAGAAAAAAGAAAATATTTATTCTAATATTGATGAAATGCTCAATAGCACCTTAAATGATGACGCTAAAGAGTAAAATTCTACTTTAAAATCAGCTACAAAGAGGTTATATATATTTTATGAGTATAGGTTTTTGGCAAATTGCAATCGTAGTTATCTTAGTAGTTCTTCTTTTTGGAAGAGGAAAAATTTCAAGCTTAATGGGAGATGTTGCAAAAGGCATTAAGAGTTTTAAAAAAGGGATGGCTACTGATCCTGGTGATGAAAAACCAAAAAATATTTCAGAAAATACTGAAGACAACAACAATCAAGACTCTCCAAATAAAGAATAAAAATGCCACAAATTGGCTGGCTAGAACTTATTATAATAATCGGTCTTTCAATTGTAATAATTGGGCCTAAAGATTTTCCTGTCGTGTTGAAAAAAATTGGATCTTGGTTTGGTTCTGTAAAAAGATACGTAAGTAACTTGCAAAACGAAATGACAAGTTTGGAGGAAAACAGTATTGAGATTAATAATCAAACCTTTGACATAAATAATCCAAGTGAAAATGAAGAAAAAAAAGTAGATAAAAATGAAGGAAAATAAAGAAGAGGGATTCATAAGTCATTTAACTGAATTAAGAAAAAGATTAATTCACTCCTTTATATTTTTAACTATTTTATTTGTTGTATGTTACATTTTTTCTGAAGAGATTTATGGTTTTCTAGTTTCGCCTTATGCAGAAGCTGTTAAAGATAGTCAAATAGAAAGAAGATTAATATTTACTGCGTTACAAGAAACTTTTTTAACTTATATCAAGGTTGCTTTTTTCGCAGCATTCTTTTTAACTTGTCCATATATTTTAATTCAAATATGGAAATTCATTGCACCGGGTCTGTATGAGCATGAAAAATCTGCTTTAATGCCTTATCTGGTTCTTACACCAATTCTTTTTTTATTAGGTGGAATGCTTGTTTATTATTTAATAATGCCTCTTGCTATTAAATTTTTTCTTTCTTTTGAAAGCACTGGTTTAACAACAGTCCTACCTATACAGCTTGAAGCTAAAGTTAATGAATACTTATCATTAGTTATGAAGTTAATATTTGCTTTTGGTATAAGCTTTCAGCTTCCAGTTATTCTATCTTTATTAGCAAGAATTGGATTTATTGATTCGATTTTTTTAAGAGAGAGACGTAAATATGTTGTGATTATTATTTTTGCCGTTGCAGCTGTACTGACTCCGCCAGATCCTGTCACTCAAATTGGATTAGCGGTTCCATTGTTATTATTGTATGAATTATCAATAATATCTGTAAAAGTTATAGAAAAAAAGGCAGAAAAAAAAGATGCATGATATTAAATATATTAGAAATAATTTTTCTGAATTTAAAAAACAAGTAAATAATAGGAATACAGAAGTTAATCTTGATAAAATTTTAGAATTAGACACCAAAAACAGATCTTTGATACAAGAAAAAGAAAAACTTGAATCAGAAAAAAAAACCCTCTCAAAAAAAAATGACAAAAGTTTATTTGCAAAATCGAAAGATTTATCTAAAAAAATAGATAAAATTAGTGAAGATCAATTAAATGAAAGTAAAAAGCTAAATCAAATTTTATCTCAAATTCCCAATATAGCTCTTGAAGATGTACCTGTTGGCAAAGATGAAAAATCTAATAAAGAAATAAAGAAAAGTGGCAACATTCCTAATTTTAAATTTAAACCTAAATCACATTACGAATTAGGTGAAAATTTGAATATGCTTGATTTTGAACTAGCAACCAAGACAACTGGATCAAGATTTGTATTTGTTAAAGATAAATTAGCTCAATTGGAAAGAGCAATATCAAATTTTATGATTGATACACATACAAATGAAAATGGTTATAAAGAAATTTCCCCGCCATTATTTGCAAGTGAAAATAGTATGTTTGGTACAGGACAAATGCCAAAATTTGAGGATGATCAGTTTGAAATAAAACTTGATAATAAATCTGGAAGAAAATTTCTTATACCAACTGCTGAAGTAATATTAACTAATATGGTTAATGATACTATACTAAATCATTCTGATTTACCTTTAAGATTTGTTGCGTCAACACCATGTTTTAGAAAAGAAGCTGGGAGTTACGGAAAAGACACCAAAGGCATGATAAGGCAGCATCAATTTTATAAAGTTGAGTTAGTTAGCATTGTTGACCCAGTTAATTGTAAAGATGAACTTGAAAGGATGACTAGTTCAGCTTGTAAAATATTAGATAAACTTAAATTACCTTACAGAGTAATAACACTTTGCACAGGAGATATGGGTTTTAGCGCCCAAAAAACTTATGATATAGAAGTATGGCTACCATCAGAAAATATTTATAGAGAAATTTCTAGCTGCTCTACATGTGGAACTTTTCAGGCTAGAAGAATGAAAGCTAGATTTAAAAAATCTAATAATGAAAAAGAATTCTTAGGCACTCTAAATGGTAGCGGTCTTGCAGTAGGGAGAACTTTGATTGCAATATTAGAAAACTATCAGCAAGAGGATGGGTCTATTCTAATTCCTGATATTCTAAGACCATATATGAACAATTTGGAAGTTATTTCTAAGATTTAGAGTTGTTAAAATAATATTAATGGTATAATAGGTACTTTAACAAAATTTAATTTATGTCAGAGTCTGGAATAGCACAACTAATACCTTTAATACTAATTTTTATTATTTTTTATTTCTTTTTAATTAGGCCACAGCAAAAAAAAGTAAAAGAACATAAAGTCATGGTCGAAGGTTTAAAACGTGGTGACAAAGTAATTACTTCAGGTGGTATAGTTGGTACAGTAGAAAGAATTATAGAAAACGATAGAGCAGAAATACTTATAGCAGACAATGTAAAAGTTGAAGTGATCAAATCTACAGGCGTACAAGCCTTGATTAGTGGAACAGAACCAAAAAAATAGTCAATTTAAGTGTTATATTTTTCGAGATTAAAAATAATTTCAATAATAGTTTTTTGTCTTTCTTTAATATTTTTTAGTATTTCTAACTTTATTAATAACGAAGATTTCTTTTTGAAAAAAAAAGTAAACCTGGGTCTTGATTTACAAGGTGGATCATATTTACTTTTGGAAGTAGATAAAAACCCAGTAATTAATCAAACTCTTCAATCAAAACTTACACAAGTACGTAATTATTTCAAAAAAAAAGAAATTAAAACTTTTGATTACAAATTAGGAAAACAAAAAGTTTTATTTAAGTCAGATACAAATGATCAAGAAAAAATATTAGAATTATTTAAAAATGATAATGAATTAAATCCCTATTTTGATGTTTATAAGTCTTATCAATACAATGTTGAATTAATTGATAATATATTTGAATTAAATCTTACAAAATACGGTATTATTGAAATTGAGCAATCTTTGTTAGATCAAGCAATAGAGATTGTTAGAAAAAGAGTGGACGAGGTTGGAACTAACGAACCTAGTATTACAAAAAGTGGTTCAAATAGAATTGCTGTAGAGTTACCCGGTTTAGATAATCCTGATAGAATAAAATCATTATTAGGAAGAACTGCAAATTTAACATTTAGATTTGTAACTCAAAATACTGATGCCTCATTTGGTTCTGAAAAATTAAAAGATCTTGATACAGGTGAAGAACTTAACGTTAGTAAAAGAATTATTATAAGCGGTGACAATTTAATAGATGCTAAACCTCAGATGGACAATATTAATAATGAAACGGTTGTAAGTTTTACTTTAGATAGGTTAGGTGCAAGAAAATTTGGAAGAGCTACAAAAAACGGAATTGGTAAACAATTAGCAATAGTATTAGATAATCAGATTATTAGTGCACCTGTAATTAGAGATGTAATTGCAAGCGGATCAGGTCAAATTTCAGGCGGATTTACATTCCAGTCAGCAACTGACCTTGCATTATTACTTAGGTCAGGTGCTTTGCCAGCGCCTTTAGATATAATTGAAGAGCGTACTGTTGGACCAGATTTAGGAGAGGACTCTATTAAAGCTGGAGTTTTATCTCTAATAATTGGATTTATTTTAGTGATTTTATATATGATTTATAAGTATAGGTTATTTGGCTTAATTTCAAATTTCGCTCTAATAATAAATTTATTCATGTTACTTGGTTTCTTAACCATATTTGAAGCTACATTAACATTACCTGGCATAGCTGGTATTATTCTTACAGTTGGTATGGCTGTTGATGCTAACGTTTTGATTTTTGAAAGAATTAAGGAAGAATTAAAAAAAGAAAAAAATAAAGTTATTGCATTTGATAATGGATACACCTTATCAAGAACCGCCATCCTAGATGCAAATATAACAACAATAATTGCAGCATTAATTCTATTTGTTTTTGGTTCTGGTCCTGTAAAGGGCTTTTCAGTAACACTATCAATTGGAATTTTAACAACATTATTCTCCGTTTATTACATTGCGCGATTACTTACATCTCTTTATGTGATTAAAAATAAAAATAATGAGGTGACTATCAAATGACCGGAAAATACTTGTTTAACAAATACTATAATCTATCAAATATAATTTCATTAATATTATTCATAACATCTATTTTCTTTCTAACATTTAAAGGTTTAAATTATGGTGTAGATTTTAAAGGCGGAACTTTAATTGAATTAAGATCTGATAATACTAATTATAAAACTGAAGATATTAGAGGAGCGTTTAATAAACTTAATTTAGATGATCTTTCTGTGAAAAAATTTGGTGCTGAAGGTGATTATGTAATTAAATTTAAAAGGTCAGACCTTAATGAACCTGACTTTATCAAAAATTTAAAAAATGATTTAGATAATTACCTTGAGGATTACAGTTTTAGACGTGTTGAAAATGTCGGACCAAAAGTAAGTGCAGAACTATTGCAAGATGGTGTGACGGCGATAGCAATAGCATTGGCTGCTATGTTAATTTATATTTGGTTTAGATTTGAGTGGCAATTCAGTATTGGTGCAATAGTAGCTATATTCCATGATGTTATAATAACACTTGGTATATTTTCTCTTTTGAGTTTAGAGATAAATTTATCAATTGTGGCTGCTGTATTAACAATTGTTGGTTATTCAATGAACGACACTGTTGTAATTTTTGATAGAGTAAGAGAAAACTTAAAAAAATATGCAGATATAAAAATTTTTGATTTAACGAATTTATCTATTAACGAAACATTATCTAGAACCTTAATAACATCAGTCACTACACTTTTAGCACTCTTATCTATTTTCTTTTTTGGAGGAGAAATCCTTAAAGGTTTTTCTTTTGCGATGATACTTGGCGTTATACTTGGAACTTATTCATCTATATTTATTGCAAATCCAGTGCTTGTTTACTTTAAGGTATCTCAAAAAACTTTAATTAAAGAGGAAGATTAGTAAAGGTTTTGCGCTACAACCATGCTTAAAAGCATTGGTAATGAAAGCAAAGTATTTGTTCTAGAGAATAACATTGCAACCCTAGCTGATTTAGCTTTAGTGTCCGCATCTACCTCAACAATTCCTAATGCTTTTTTTTGATTTGGCCAGATAACAAACCAAACATTGAATGCCATTATTATACCCAGCCACATTCCAATACCTATCGCAGTACTTTTTCCACCTCCTGACATAATACCTAATGTCATAGCATCATGAATATAACCGTTTATATAACCTAATATTAAACCTGAAATGATTGTTGCAAGAGCTGCCCATCTAAACCAAAATAGTGCAGCTGGAGCAATTACCTTACTTATCGCAGGTTTATGCTCATCTGGAATTTTAGACATGTTTGGTATTTGAACAAAGTTAAAATACCACAATAATCCTATCCACATTATTCCAACTAAAACATGGATGTATCTGAATAACCAACTCCAGAACAATGTATCAAAGTCAAAACCACCATTTTGAAAAAATAAAATTAGAAATAATACAATAGATAAAGCAAGTGATAGATGTACAGTTCTTGATAATGAACTTAAGATATTTCCCATATTTAATTATAACAAAATTTAATTATTTATGCAATTTTTTTAAATTTACCGTTTAGTAAATTTTTTAAAAATTTACCTGTATAGCTTTTAGAAACATTGCAAATACTCTCTGGATTTCCCTCTGCGATAATTTCTCCACCTTTTACACCACCATCGGGGCCCATATCTATAATATGATCTGCTGTTTTTATCACATCCAAATTATGCTCTATAACTATTACAGTATTGCCCGTTGCAACAAAGGTATGCAAAATTTCTAAAAGTTTTTTAATGTCATGTTGATGTAATCCTGTAGTAGGTTCATCAAGAATATATATTGTTCTACCTGTTGATCTTTTAGATAATTCTTTAGCAAGCTTAATTCTTTGTGCTTCACCGCCAGATAATGTGGTTGCCTGTTGTCCGATTTTTATATAACCAAGTCCTACTTTTTTAAGTGTCAGTAATTTTGATCTAATATTTGATATATTTTCAAAAAAATCACAACCTTCGTCAACGGTCATGTTTAATACATCTGCTATACTTTTATTTTTAAATTTAATTTCTAAAGTTTCTCTATTGTATCTACTTCCTTTACATTCATCACATGTTACATATACGTCAGGAAGGAAATGCATTTCATAAGTTATAACACCATCTCCTTCACAAGCTTCACATCGACCACCTTTAACGTTAAATGAAAATCTACCTGGTTTATATCCTCTACTTTTAGACTCTGGTAAATTAGTAAACCAATCTCTTATCGGTCCAAAAGCAGCTGTGTAAGTAGCAGGGTTAGATCTTGGAGTTCTACCTATTGGTGATTGGTCAATATCAATTACTTTATCTATCAGTTCAATTCCTTTAAATCCCTTAAATGGCATAGGAATTTTTCTAGATTTGTTATTATTCAAACTCATATTCAAAGCATTAAATAACGTTTGTAAAATTAAAGTAGATTTACCACTACCCGATACTCCAGTGATACAAGTAAAAGTCCCAAAAGGAATTTTTAGATCAACGTTTTTTAGATTATTACCTGAGGCACCAAGAATCTGTAAAAATCTTCCATTCTTACTCAATCTTCTCTTTTTTGGTATTGGTATATAAAATTTATTACATAAGTATTTACCAGTTATACTTTTTTCATTTTTCTTTATCTCATCTAATCCACCATGAGCTATAACTTCTCCACCTTTACTTCCAGCCTCTGGGCCTAAATCAATGATGTAATCTGAATTTTCAATTGTCTCAGTGTCATGCTCTACTACAATTACAGTGTTACCTAAATCTCTTAATCTTTTTAAAGCATTAATTAATTTTACATTGTCTTTCTGATGAAGACCAATAGATGGTTCATCCAGCACATAAAGAACACCGGTTAGACCAGAACCAATTTGGGAAGCTAACCTAATTCTTTGAGATTCTCCACCAGATAAAGTTCCTGACTCTCTTGATAAAGTTAAATAATCTAATCCAACATTTAATAAAAAATTTAGTCTTTCATTTATTTCTTTTAGAATGTGTTCTGCAATTTTTATTTGTCTTGCATCTAATTTTTCATTTAAAGATTTAAACCATTTTTCAGCATCTATAATAGATTTTTCAGATATTTCACTTATGTGTTGATTGTCTATTTTTACACATAATGCCTCTTCTTTTAATCTATACCCGTTACAAGCCTCACATTTAGTATCTGATTGATATTGTGATATTTCCTCTCTTTTCCAATCACTATCAGTCTCTAAATATCTTCTTTCAAGATTATTTACTACACCTTCAAAAGTTTTTTTATGTGAATATTTTTCATATCCATCATCGTAAGAAAATTTAATTTCCTCTTCATCTGAACCATATAAAATTATATCCTTTATTTTTTTTGGTAATTTTGACCATTTTTCATCTAAAGAAAAATTATAGTGTTTTGCTAACGACGATAATGTTTGAGCATAATATAGTGAGCTTGATTTAGACCATGGTTCAATTGCACCTTCAGCAATTGTCTTTTTTTCATTTGGAACAACAAGATTAGGATCCACATTTAATTTTATACCAATACCATCACATTCAACACATGCTCCATATGGACTATTAAATGAAAATAATCTTGGCTCAATTTCTTCTATAGTAAAACCACTTTCAGGACATGCAAATTTAGACGAAAATATTATTTTTTCTTTTTTTCTAAATTTAGCTGGCAATGTTTCATTTTCGTATTCTACATATAATAATCCATTAGACAAATTAAGTGAGGTTTCTATACTTTCGGCTAAACGATTACCTAAATCAGAATTTAGTATAATTCTATCAACTAATATTTCTATTTCATGCTTTATTTTTTTATTTAATTCTGGAATATTATCTATCTCATAAATTTTCCCATCAATCTTAATTTTTCGAAAACCTCTTTTTTTATAAGATAAAATTTCTTTTTTATATTCTCCCTTTCGACCTCTCACAATCGGTGAAAAAAGATAAATAGTGCTTTTTTTCGGCAAAGTTTTAATCTTATCAACAATTTGAGTTACTGTTTGTGATTTTATTTCTTTACCAGTAAATGGTGAGTAGGGGATACCAACTCTTGCAAATAATACTCTCATATAATCATATATTTCAGTAACAGTCGCTACTGTTGATCTGGGATTTTTTGATGTATTTTTTTGTTCAATAGATATTGCAGGACTTAGACCTTCGATTAAATCAACTTTAGGCTTTTTCATTTTATCTAAAAATTGTCTTGCATAAGCTGATAAACTTTCAACATATCTTCTTTGACCTTCGGCATAGATAGTATCAAAAGCTAGAGATGATTTTCCTGATCCTGACAGACCAGTTATTACTACAAATTTATCTTTTGGAATATCCAAAGAAATATTCCTCAAATTATGTTCTTTTGCCCCTTTAATAACTATCTTTTTAATCATCTTTTTTGTTGCTTTACTTCAATATTATTAATAATCAAACCTTTTCTATGATATAATAAAATCATTAAAATATTATGGCTGGAAGTTTAAATAAAGTACTATTAATTGGACGATTAGGCGCAGATCCTGAAATTAAACAAATGGTTAACGGTAAAAGTGTTGCTAGACTTAGTTTAGCTACTAGCCAAAGCTGGAAAGATAAAAACACTGGAGAAAAAAAAGAAAAAACTGAATGGCACCGTGTGGTTGTATTTAATGAGGGCTTAGTAAACGTGGTACAACAATATCTGAAAAAAGGTGCTCAAATTTATGTTGAAGGTCAATTGACAACTAGAAAATGGAAAGATGAACAATCTGGCCAAGATAAATATTCTACTGAAATTGTTATACAAGGTTACAACTCATCACTGACAATGTTAGGGGGTGGCGGTGGCGCTTCTAATTTAACTTCATCAAATAACAATCAAGAAGTATCGCAAATAACAGATAGTAATCTTGACGATGATATACCTTTTTAACTTTTATGGACAAAAGTGAAATAGATCAAAAATCTAAAATAAAACCTATTGCTATGTACGACGAGATGAGCTCGTCATACTTATCATACGCGATGAGCGTTATTGTTAGCAGAGCATTACCTGATATTAGAGATGGATTAAAACCAGTACACAGAAGAATAATTTATGCCATGTACAAAGGAGGTTTTGATTGGTCAAAACAATTTAGAAAATCTGCCAGAATTGTTGGTGATGTTATTGGTAAATATCATCCTCATGGGGATCAAGCTGTTTATGATGCTTTAGTCAGAATGGTACAAGATTTTTCAATGAGTGTTCCACTGATTGATGGACAAGGAAACTTTGGTTCTGTCGATGGTGATCCGCCTGCTGCAATGAGATATACAGAAACCAGACTTTCCAAAATAGCTGAGTATTTAATTGAGGATATAGAAAAAAATACTGTAGATTTTAAAAGCAATTACGATGAAACAGAAAAAGAACCAGTTGTCTTACCAGCTCAATATCCAAATTTATTAGTTAATGGTGCTGGAGGAATAGCAGTGGGAATGGCGACTAGTATACCACCACATAATCTTGGTGAGGTAATAAATGCCACACAAGCTTTAATTAATAATAAAGATATTAAAATTAATGAATTAATGAAACATATACCTGGCCCAGATTTTCCAACTGGTGGAACAATCATTGGTAAAGATATAATCAAAACAGGTTATAAAACAGGCAGAGGTTCTTTTAAAATTAGAGGCGATATCAATATAGAGCAGTTAAAAAATGGCAAAGAAAGATTAGTAATTACAAATATTCCCTATCAAATAAACAAATCTGTATTAAATGAAAAGATTGTAGAATTAATAAGAGATAAAAAAATTGAAGGTATAAGCGATATTAGAGATGAGTCGAATAGGGAAGGGATTAGAGTTGCAATAGATTTAAAAAGAAACACTGAACCAGAAACTGTTAAAAGACAACTTTATAAATACACATCTTTAGAGTCTTCATTTAGTTTTAATACTTTAGCAATCGTAGACAAGAAACCAAAGAATTGTAATTTAAAAGACTTTTTAGAGTCTTTTCTAAAATTTAGAGAAGACGTAGTAACAAAAAAAACAAAATTTGATTTAAAAAAAGCAGAAGACAGAGCTCACATTTTAATCGGTCTTTCTGTAGCTGTTGAAAATATTGATAAGATTATTAAGATAATTAGAAATTCAAAAAATCCTGAAATCGCAAAAGAAACATTAATTAAAACAAAATGGAAAATTAAATCAACTCAAAAATTTATAAAACTTATAGAGAAAAAAAATACTATCACAGCATATTCTTTTTCATTAGATCAGGTAAATTCTATTTTAGAATTAAGATTGCAAAAGCTTACAGCACTAGGTATCAATGAAATAGAAACTGAGATTAAAAAATTGTCTGACTTAATTATCCAATATAAAAAGATTCTAACTTCTAGAAAAGAATTATTAAAAGTAATCAATAACGATTTGAATTTAATAAAAGAAAAATACTCTAATCCAAGGAGAACAAAAATAATTGATGCTATATTAAATTACGATATTGAGGAAACTATTCAAAAAGAATCTGTGATTATAACTGTAACTCTACAAGGTTACATTAAACGAGGTGCTTTAAGCAGTGTAAAAGCACAGAAAAGAGGTGGTAAGGGAAAGGCTGGAATTAAAACAAGAGAACAAGACTCTGTTGTGCAAACTTTATCCGTAAACACACATACATCAGTTCTCTTTTTTTCAACAGAAGGACTAGTATATAAATTAAAAGCGTGGAAAATACCTGAGGGCACTTCTATTTCAAGAGGCAAGTCTTTGTATAACATTTTACCTTTAAAAAACCATCAATCTATAAGCTCTATAATGCCTTTGCCTGAAGAAAAATCAGAGTGGAAAAATCTTAATATAGTGTTTGCAACCTCAAAAGGCAAAATAAGAAAAAACTCTCTTGAAGATTTTATTAATATAAACGCATCTGGAAAAATTGCGATGAAACTTGATCCTGACGACAAAATTATCGGCGTAAAAATATGTAGAGAGGATCAAGATATTATACTTAGTTCACTAAACGGTAAATCTATAAGATTTAATGTTGAAAAGATTAGATTATTTAAAGGCAGATCTTCTAAGGGAATAAGAGGTATAAACCTAAAAGAAAAAGATATGATCGTATCGTTGTCTACTATTGATAAAGATACAAAAAATGGAAAAAAAGGTGATAAATTTATTTTATCAATCACTGAAAACGGCTTTGGAAAAAGAACAGCTTCAAATGACTTTAGAGTAACAAATAGAGGAGGAAAAGGAATAATAGGTATAGTCAATTCCTCTAGAAATGGAAATGTGTCTTCTTCGTTCCCAGTTTTTGAGGGTGATGAAATTTTGATATCTACAAACAAGGGAAGAGTGATTAGAGTTGCGGTTAAAGAAATAAGAATTGCTGGACGTAATACACAAGGAGTTAGAATAATCAGATTATCGGGAGATGAAAAAGTTGTTTCAGCAATAAAAATTGATGATAACTTAATATAATGAAAAAAGTTATTTATCCAGGAACATTTGACCCAATTACCTTTGGACATATAGATTTAATTAAAAAAGCATTAAATATTTTTGATAATCTTATAATTGCAATTTCAGATGGTAATAATAAGGAATATTTATTTTCAGCTGAAGAGAGAGAATATTTAGTAAAAAAATCTCTTTTTAGTGATCTTAAATTTAAAAAGAAGCAAATAAAAGTAGTAACATTTAATACTTTAACGACTGATTTTTGTAAAAAAATGAAATCCAACGTGATCCTTAGGGGACTTAGAGCAACTTCAGATTTTGAATACGAGTTTCAACTTTCTGGAATGAATAAAAAATTAAATGATAAAATTGAAACTGTATTTTTAATGTCTGACCCTCAGAATCAAATTATTTCATCTAAATTAGTAAAAGAGATTGCCGATTTAAAAGGAAATGTGAAAAAATTTACTACAAAAAGTGTATTAAAACATTTAAAACAAAAATTAAATGATTAGAGTATTAATCTTAATATTTTTATTTATTAGTTCTAATTTATCAGCGGAGGAAAATACTATGATTTTAAAATTAAAAGACGGTGAGGTGAAAATTGAATTATTTCCAGATGTAGCTCCAGGTCATGTTAAGAGAATAAAAGAATTAGCAAATTCTGGAAAATATGACGGTGTTGTATTTCATAGAGTAATAGATGGATTTATGGCTCAAACAGGTGATGTACAATTTGGTAATTCGGACAGTAAAGAATTTAATTTGAGTAGAGCAGGTATGGGCGGTTCTGATTTACCAGATTTAAAAGCCGAATTTAATAATTTACCACATGAAAGAGGAACATTGTCTATGGCCAGATCTCAAAACCCAGATAGCGCTAATAGTCAATTTTTTATTTGTTTTCAACCAGCTCCATTTTTAGACAGACAATATACTGTATTCGGTAAAGTAATTAGTGGAATGGAATTTGTTGATAAAATTAAAAGAGGCGACTCGAATAATAACGGAGCTGTGACTGATCCAGATAAGATAATATCTTTTAAATCAGAATAATTTTAATTAATGACATTAAAAAAATTTAATTTTAATGTTCTTAAAAAAGAAAAATTTGCAAGACTTGGAAAAATAATTACTAGCCGTGGTACAATAGACACTCCAGTATTTATGCCAGTTGGAACCCAGGCAACTGTTAAAGGTACATTTATTAAAGATGTTATTAAAGCTGGAAGTCAAATTGTTTTATCTAATACCTATCATTTAATGATTAGACCCGGTGCAGATAGAGTTAAAAAAGCTGGTGGTCTACATAATTTTATGAACTGCAAAGTACCAATCTTAACTGATTCTGGCGGCTATCAAATTATGTCATTATCTAAGTTAAACAAAATTGATAGATCTAAAGGTGCAATATTTAATTCCCATATTGATGGAAAAAAATTCATATTAAGCCCAGAACAAAGTATTAAAATACAAAAAAAGCTAAACTCAGATATTGTTATGGTGCTAGATGAATGCCCAAGGAAAACATTAAGCTATGACACGATTTTGAATGCTGTAAATCTATCAACAGAATGGGCGAAACGATCAAAAAAAGAATTTGGAAGAAATAAACACAAAGCCCTCTTTGGTATTGTTCAAGGAGGTTTATTTAATGATCTTAGATTAAAGTCATTAAAAGAACTAACAAAAATCGGGTTTGATGGATATGCTATAGGTGGATTGGCCGTAGGAGACTCTCAAAAAGAGATGTTTAAGGTTTTAGATTATCTTAAGAACTACATGCCTATCAATAAACCTAGATATTTAATGGGTGTTGGAACACCTTCAGATATACTTGGATCTGTAATGCGCGGCGTTGATATGTTTGATTGTGTATTACCAACTAGGGCTGGAAGAACAGGCCTAGCGTTTACTTGGAATGGAAGAGTGAATATTAGAAACGCAAAATACAAAAAAGACAACAAACCACTCGATGAATCAGTAAAAATATTTGATTTAAATAAATACTCTAAAAATTATATTAATCACTTATTCAACACTAATGAAATGTTGGGCTCTATGATTCTGACATTAAATAATATTAATTTTTATCAAGAATTAATGAGTGAAATTAGAAAGAATATTAAAAGAGGCACTTTTACCAAGTTTTATAGGAAATATGCTAATAAGTTATAAAATTTCGCATTGATAATTAAAAAATAATCACTATAAAAGTCAATTCTTTATGGGCCGTTAGCTCAGTTGGTAGAGCAATTCCCTTTTAAGGAATGGGTCGTTGGTTCGAGTCCAACACGGCTCACCATTTTAGTAAATAACTAAATTGGTGGATACTCATATCTGATTTTATCAATCCACCCATTAATATTTTCAATTCTTTGTTTAGATGATGGATGTGTATTCATAAAAACAGGCGGCTCCTTACCTTTGTTCGCTTCTTTCATTCTTTCCCAGATTTTTATAGTTTCTCTAATATCATATCCCGAAAGTGATGAAAAAATTAAACCCAGGTAATCTGCTTCAGACTCTTGTTTACGAGTAAAAGGGTTCATAATTCCAATTTTAGATAATAGTCCAACAGTATCCATACCTGTTGTTCTATTTACTTGTGAGAGCTTTCCACCAGAAAAAATGTCTAATAATTGGGTACCTGTTTGTAAAACAACACTTCTGCTTGCTCTCTCAACAGAATGTTTAGCTACTGCATGGGCAACTTCATGACCCATCACAGCAGCTAGCCCATCTTCATTTTTTGTAATTTCTAGCATACCTGTATAAACAGCTATTTTTCCTCCTGGCATACACCAAGCATTTTTCATTTTTTTATTATCTATTAATATATATTCCCATTGAAAATTAGATGTTGGGTCTGGAATATCTTTACTCTCAAAATACTGGCTAATTGAGTCTTCCATTTTTTTACCAATTTCCTTAATAAGATTTAGTGATTTTATATCATCACTTAATTTCTCCTTTTCTTTAACTTTCTCATATAATTGAGCAGCCTGTGCATTTAGTTTTGCTTCTGGTATTAGCTTTAATTGTTTTCTATCTGTTATTGGTACTGTTCCACATGATGTAAGAAAATAACCACAGCATCCACAACCAACTAAATTTAGAAATTTTCTTCTATCCATAATAATTATTTTCTTGTATTAATGATAATTTATAAAATATATATGAATTTAAACAATAAAATATTGTTATTTTTGTTTATTATCGCATTAATTTTCGTTATTTATTCATCTTACAACTAATATGTCTGATAAAAAAAAAATCTCTATTTTGGCTAGATTAAGAAATTATTTTTTAGCTGGCATTGTGGTTCTTGTACCAATTGGATTTACTTTATATTTAACAATTTTTTTAATTAAAATCTCATCCAAACTTCTTCCAAATGAAATAAATCCAAATAATTATTTACCTTTTTCGATACCAGGCTTAGAAATTTTATTATCCGTTATTATAATAATTATTGTTGGTGGAATTTCTTTATCTTTTTTTGGAAAAAGAATAGTTTCTTTAATTAACGATATATTTAAAAAGATACCTATTCTGAGAACCATATATTCTGCAATAGGTCAAATGACACAAAGTTTTACTTCAACAGGTAAAGATAAAAAAAGCGTAGTTTTAGTTGAATACCCAAAAAAAGGCTCTTGGGCAGTTGGGTTTGCAACAAAAGAAAATGATGGTGAAATTAGCAAAAAAGTCAACAAGCAAATGATCAATGTATTTGTACCAACCACTCCTAATCCTACAAGTGGATTTTTACTAATGTATCCTAAAGATGAAGTGATCTATTTGGATATGTCATTCGAAGAAGCTTCAAAATTTATAGTTTCTGCAGGAACATCAGACCCATCAAATTAAACTAAGTCGTTTAAAATATCAGCCCTATCATACATTTTTAATAAGGGCATATAGTTATCAATATTTTCATTTGTAACTTCAATTCTTTTAACTTCTTGCTCAGCCAGAAAAAAAAGATCTTCATTTAGTATTGGATCAGCAATTCTAAAACTTTGTATTCCACTTTGTTTGAACCCTAACAAATCTCCATAGCCTCTTAGCTTCATATCTTCTTCCGATATCTTGAAACCATCATTACTGCTTTTTAATATTTTAATTCTTTTTTTTGCATTCTCGCTCAAGTTAGATTTAAACATTAATATACAATAGGCTTCTTTATCACCACGACCAACTCTACCTCTTAATTGATGTAATTGCGATAACCCAAATTTGTTTGCATTTTCTATTACTATTACATTAGCGTTTGGAAAATCTATGCCAACTTCAATAACAGTTGTAGAAACTAAAATATCGATTTTTTTATTTAAAAAATCATTTAAAATTTTTTCTTTTCTATCTTTATCTAAATTTCCATGAAGTATACCAACTTTATTTGAAAAGTTTTTTTTTAAATATTCGTATCTACTAACAGATGATTGATGATCTACTTTTTTTGACTCTTCGATCAATGGACACACCCAAAAAATTTGATTTCCATTTTTTACTTGTTTTTTTAAAAATGCTAATATTTCTTCAATTTTTTTATCTAATTTACTTAATGTAGTTATTTCTTTACGATTTTTAGGTTTGCTTTTTATAATTGAAACATCCATATCACCAAAAATAGTCATAATCATAGTTCTTGGAATTGGCGTTGCTGACATAACTAGTATATCACAATTTTTACCACCTTTGTCAGATAGCTTCTTTCTTTGTTTTACCCCAAATTTGTGCTGTTCATCAATAATAATTAATCCTAATTTTTTGTAATTAATTTTATTTTGGAATAAAGAATGTGTTCCTATTAATAAATCAATTTGATGATTTTCAAGATTATTAATAATTTTTTTTCGAATTTTATTATCAGTTTTACTTGTTAATATATCAATTTTTACATTATCAGGCAGTAAGCTTTTAGCTAAGTTATAATGTTGTTGCGCCAATATTTCGGTTGGAGCCATAAAAGCAACCTGAAATTTGCTTTTTATAACATTTAAAATTGACGTTAAAGCGACTATTGTTTTTCCACTACCTACATCACCTTGTAAAAGTCTGAACATTTTTTGCTCAGATCTCAAATCATCGTTAATTTCATTTATTGCTTTTAACTGATCCTTTGTTAGTTCAAAATCTATTTTGTTTGTTATATGTTCAATGTTATTTGAACTAAATTTTTTTTTAATTTTCTTCAGTTTCTTTACAGATTTTCTTATTTTAGAATTAATTAAAAAACTTGATAAAATTTCATCAAAAACTAATCTTTTGTAAAAAGAACCCTTCTTATTCAAGTTTTTTGGATCATGTAGTTGAATAATTGCATCTTTCCATTTTATATTTTCAAATTTATTAATAATATTTATATCTAACCATTCATTTAAATCTGGAATTTTATTCAAAACTTCACTAATAATTTTGTTATATTTTTTTTCATTTAATCCTTCTGTTAAGCTATATTTTGTATCAACCTTCTTGATACTATTTATGTTATTACCTAAGTATGTTGGATTTGTAATTTGATATCTGTTTTTATAAAAATTAATTTTACCACTTATAATTACCCTTGAGTTTAAAGGTAGTATTTTCCTGATGTATCCTTCGTAACTATTAAAAAAAATACAATCTAATTTTCCTGTTTCATCTTCACATAATACCCTGTTAGGTAAATTCCTAACTCTGGGAAAATTATATTTCCTTACATTTACTGATATAGTTTGTATTTTACCAATTTGAAGTTGATTTATTTTTCTTAAATCACTTCTATCTATTATATCTCTTGGCAAATTCCATAATAAGTCAAAAATTGTATTAATATTTTTTTTTCTAAATAATTTGGCTGTTTTGGTACCAATACCATTAATTTTATTGATATCTGATAACAAGTATTCATAATTAGACATAATTACTTATATATCCATGTCACAAAATAAAGAAGATCTTAAAAATAAAATTATTTATAGAGCTTCTTATAGAGGCACAAAAGAAATGGACATATTAATGACCGCTTTTGTTAAATCTTTTATAGACGAGTTGAATGAAGATACATTAAAAATATTAGACGCGTTTGTTAATATGGATGATGAAACATTAATTTCTTTTAAAAAAAAAGAATCATTAGATAATATCAAAGACAAAAATTTGCTAGATATAATTGATAGGTTTAAAAAATTTTAGTGGCGGAGAGACTGGGATTCGAACCCAGGAAAGAGTTGCCCCTTTGCCGGTTTTCAAGACCGGTGCTTTCAACCGCTCAGCCATCTCTCCACTCCAGACATTTATATTTAAAAAAAATATTTCTACAACATAATAAGTTTTTTACTATATCTTAAGATATTTTAAGTGTAATTGTCCCTAATAAGTCATAATTATATGAAAAAATTTAATCAAGGTATCATTCTCAGTAGTTTAGGATCTTTTTGGTGGGGTGTAATTGGAGTAATTTATTTTAGATCTTTATCTTTTGTAGGTCCGCTCGAATTAGTCATACATAGATGTTTATGGACAACAATATTTTTATTAATTACAACTTTTTTTTTATTTAAATGGCAAAAGTTTCTTATTATTTTAAAATCATCTAAAAAAATATTTATATTATTTTTATCTTCAATTTTAATTCTTACAAATTGGTCCGTTTGGATATATGCAGTTTCAACTAATCAAATTATAAATGCTAGTTTTGGCTATTTCATAATGCCTATTATGAGTGTTTTTTTTGGTTACTTATTTTTTAAGGAAAAACTAAATTTTAAAATAATCTTATCAATCATATTAGTTTTATGCTCAATATTTTATATGCTACATGAATTTAAGACTATACCTTGGATAGGTTTAACAGTTGCTATATCTTGGTCACTATATAATGTTTGCAGAAAATTAATTAAAGTTGATACTGATATTGGTTTATTGGTAGAAAGTTTTTTTATATTCCCTTTTGCACTTATAGCCCTAATTTATTTATTTAATATTGAGGTTAATTATTTTTCTACAAATAATATTTCAATGATGTTTTTATTAGTTTTAGCTGGACCTATAACTGTTATACCACTATTTTTATATGTTAAAGGTGTTGAGTTATCTGGTCTTGGACCCACAGGTATGATATTTTATATAACACCAACCTTTCAATTTTTGTTAGGATACTTTTATTATGGAGAGATATTTTCTTTTGAAAAGTTTATTAGTTTTATAATAATATGGATTGCCGTATTGATTTATTTAAATAATTTATATGAGAAAAATTAGTATTATAATCTCGTCATTACTTTTAATATTGATAACTTTTACCAAGGTTAATTCTGATGAAAAATTTAGCTCTTGGATTATAGAATTTAAAAAAAAAGCTATTAACGAAGGTATTTCAAAAAAAACCGTTGATGCAGTCATGAATAATGCAATTTTTCTCCCTAAAGTAATTGAGTATGATAGATATCAACCAGAATTTTATGAAGATACAAAAACCTATGTTTCAAAAAGAACCTCTAAAGATAAAGTCAAAAAAGGTAAAAGAATTTATAAAAAAAATAAAAATTTAATTAATATAGTTGACAAAGAATTCAAAGTTGAAAAAGAACTTTTACTAGCCTTAATGGGTATTGAGACAAACTATGGTACGTATTTAGGTAAAATGGATATAATTTCATCATTAGCAACTTTAAGTTACGACAAACGGAGAAGTGAATTTTTTTCAAATGAATTAATTACAATATTGAAGTTGATTGACCAAAACAAAGTTGATAAAGACATTTTATTCGGCTCATGGGCTGGTGCCTTTGGTAATTTTCAGTTTATGCCAACTACAATCTCTAATTATGCCATAGACTATAATAATAATTCTATTATTGAATTAAAAGAAGCCGAAGATTCTTTTGCCTCTGCTGCAAATTATTTAAATAAAATTGGTTGGAGAAAAAATGAGCCATGTTTTTTTAATATTGAGTTAAATGAAAATATCCCTAGAAAATTATTAAATACGTCAGCAAAAAAAATAAAACATAAAAGAAAATTCAAATTTTATAAAAAATATATTAGAGAATTTGAAAATTTGAACATAGGTGACAACGTAAAAGTAGCTGTAATAACACCTGATAGTGATATTGTTAAAGATAATAATAAGTTAAAACCTGCTTATTTGATATTTCCAAATTATGATAGAGTTTTGAAATGGAATAGATCACTAAGATTTGCAATTGCTGTTTGCACACTAAAAAATAAATTTGAAGATGAACTATAAGATTTTAATAATTTTAATATTTATTATATTTTCAGGATGTAAATTAGAAACTGTTAATAAAAAAGTTAATTATGACAATAATATTTATGTTAACAAAGGATTTACACTAATCTACTCAGATGAACTCATAAAAGATAAAATAACAAAAAAAAAAATTGATGTAAGAAGTTTAGATATTCATCATAGCTATTTATCTAAAGGTACAAAAGTTAAAATTACTAATCTCATAAATAATAAATCTCTAGTTGGAAATGTTTCAAGAAAAATAAAAAATTTGGACTTTTATAATTCAATTGTGTCTAAACGTATTTCAGATGAGTTAAACATAAATTATGACCAACCTTATATTGAGATAAAAGAAATTAAAAACAATTCAATTTTTTTAGCAAAGAAATCCAAAACTTTTGAAGAAGAAAAAAATGTAGCCAATAAAGCCCCAGTCGACACAATAAGTATTAATGATTTAAACTCATCTAAAAAAGAAAAAGTAAAAGATACAAAAGTTAGCAAGTTTTCATATGTAATTAAAGTAGCCGAATTTTACTTTTTTGAAAATGCTAAAGATCTAAAAAAAAGAATAATAACAGAAACAGACATACAAATTGTGAATATTTTGTCTATCTCCAAGAATACACATAGAATTATATTAGGTCCTTATAATAATATTAATTCTCTACAAAAGGCATTTTATAGTATAAGAACCTTAGGCTTTGAAAATATTGAAATTATTAAAAATGGTTAAATTTAAAAAACTTTTATTTTATTGTTTTTTTTCTTATTTTTGTTTAACGACCGCCTCTCTTTCCGCTTTTGATATAAACGCTAGAACTGCAATTTTACAAGATTATTTGTCAGGCGAAATTCTTTATGAAAAAGATATTCAAAGATCCATTTATCCTGCGTCAATGACAAAAATAATGACGTCAATAGTTGTATTTGATTTATTAAAAAGTGGGGATCTAAATCTTGATGACAAAGTAATGGTTTCAGAAAATGCATGGAGACTTTCACAATCAGGATATTCATCGATGTTTATTATGGTTGGAGATGAAGTATCAATAGAAGATTTATTAAAAGGAATAATAATTGCATCTGGTAATGATGCCTGTGTTGCTTTAGCGGAAGGTGTTGCTGGTACTGAGGAAGAATTTGCGATAATGATGAATTCTAAAGCTGCAGAAATTGGAATGATAAATACTAATTTTACAAATTCCTCTGGAATAAATGATCCCGATAATTATTCTACTGTTGAAGATATTCTATTAATGTCAAATTATTTAATTAAAAACTATCCTGTTTATTATTCTTATTTTAAAGAAAAAACTTTTACATGGGATCGAACTGGGGGAGATCCAATTACGCAAGGAAATAGAAATCCTTTATTATACAAAAATTATGGTGCTGATGGTATTAAAACTGGATACCTTGCTGTAGAAAAATATTCATTAGCTAGTTCAATTAAAAAAGGAGAGAGAAGATTAATAGCAGTAGGTAGTGGATTTGAAACTAAAAATTCAAGATCTAGGCAATCAAAAAAACTTTTAACATGGGGTTTAACCAACTTTGATACAATTCAAATAGCTAAAACTGATGAAGAAATTTCCAATTTAGATGTATGGTTAGGTAAAAAAGATAAAGTTCAAGTTTACGTAAAAAATGATATATATAAAACAATTCCAAAAGCTAGAAAAAAACACCTAGAGGCATATATTGAATACAATGGACCCATACTTGCACCAATAGAAAAGGATCAAGAGTTAGGAATTTTAAAAATTTTATATAAGGATGAAATTATCAATGAATTTAAAGTTTATGCATTTGAAGATATAAAAAAACTCAATGTTATTTCTAGAATTATAAAATCTATAAATTATCTTATCTGGGGTGATGTATAAGAAAATAATAGTTTTTGAAGGTATAGATGGGTCTGGAAAAACATTTCATCTCAATGAAGTAGCAAAGTACTTATCTAAAAAAAAAATAAAATTTATAAAAATAAGAGAACCAGGTGGCACTAAAAATTCAGAAATTATAAGAAGCATTATATTAAATAAAAAATCAACTTTTAAAAAAAAAACAGATTTATTACTTTATTTAGCTGCTAGAAATGAAAATTATGAAAATTTGATTAAACCATATTTAAATAGAAAAGTTATACTTATTGATAGATTTATAGACTCAACCTTAGCGTACCAGCATTATGGTTTTAAAATAAATAAAAGAGTTATAAAGGAATTAAACAATTTCATACTAGGTAATCTAAAACCGAATTTTACTTTTTTTCATTATGTCCCAATTAAAAGAATAAAAAAGAATATTTCAGGAAAAAAAAATAAATATGATAGTTTTAGCAAAAATTTTTATAATAAAGTACAAAATGGATTTTTAAATATTTTAAAAAAAAATAAGAATAAGTTATTAATAGATTCGTCTAAAAATAAGAAATACAATATAGAATTAATTAAAAATAGAATAAATAAAATATTAAAAATTAATGGGTGAAGAAATTTTTAGCAAAGAACTATCTACATTTAAAAAAGAAATAAAATTTATTTCTAATTTATATGTTAACAGAAAATTACCACAAACAATATTATTTACTGGAGAAAAAGGTATTGGTAAATTAAATGTGGCTTATCATTTAATTAATTTCATACTGTCAAAAGATGAGGATAATGAATATTGTATAACTACTAATAAAATTAATCCTAATAACAAAACTTATAATCTTTTACTAAAAAATATTCACCCAAGTCTATTTCTAATTTCATTAAAAGATAAAAAAAAGAATATTGATATTGAGCAAATCAAAAATATGAAAAATTTTCTAAATATAACATCATTCAGCAATAAGCCAAAGATTGTGTTGATAGATGGAAGTGAATATTTGAATTTGTCTTCCTCAAATTCTTTACTTAAATCGTTAGAGGAAAATTTAAATAACGTTTTTTTTATATTAGTTCATGACATTAAAAAAAAACTTTTAACTACAATTAAATCCAGATGTATACAATTTAAATTTTTCCTGAATAATGAGGATCGTGAAAAAAAAATAAATGAAATACTAAATAATCAATTTAATGATTTAAGTTCTGATTTTAAAAATAAATATATTAGCCCTCTTTTTTTTAAAAGTTTGTTAGAATATTGTAATAAAAATAATTTACAGATAAACAATATTAATTTAAATAATCTTTTATCCCATATACTTAAAAAAAAAGATTATAATAAAAATGAATTTGTCTTAAAAAATTTTTTTTTATTAGTTCAATTATTTCTGTATAAAAAAATTAGAAATGAACAAAATAATAATAAATATTTTTATTTATTGAAGTATTTTACACAAAGATTTGATGATGTTGCTAAATTTAATCTAGACTTTGAATCGTATGTTTTAGAATTTAAGAATTTAATTTATAATGAAAAATAACTATTATATTACTACACCAATTTATTATCCATCTGCAAAACCTCACATGGGACATGCATACTCAAGTATAGTCGCTGATTTTTTTGCAAGATTTAAAAGAATTAGTGAACATAATGTTTTTTTTTTAACTGGTACAGATGAGCATGGTCAAAAAATCCAAAGGGCAGCATTAGAAGCAAAAAAAGATCCTTTAGATTTTTGTAATAAAATAAGCTCAAATTTTAAAGATTTGTCTGCTATTTTAAATCTTTCAAATGATGATTTTATTAGAACAACTGAAAAACGTCATAAAATGGCAGTTGAAAATTTATGGAATATTTTAGAAAAAAAAAATGAGATATATTTATCTAAGTATTCAGGCTGGTATTCTGTATCAGATGAAGCCTTTTATTCTGAAAATGAAATTGAGGACAAAGATAATGTTAAAATAAACAAATTATCAGGTTCAAAAGTTGAATGGGTCGAAGAAGAGTCTTTTTTCTTTAAATTATCTAAATGGGAAAAAAAATTATTAGAATATTATGATAAAAATCCTGAATTTATAAGACCGGAGAGTAGAAGAAATGAAGTCATCAGTTTTGTTAAAGGAGGCCTTAAAGATTTGTCTGTAAGTAGAAAATCTATAACTTGGGGGATAAATGTTCCCTCCCAAAAAGACCATATTATTTACGTATGGTTAGATGCGCTAACAAATTATTTGAGCGCACTTGATTATCCTAACATCGATACTGATAAATATAAGAATTTCTGGCCTGCATCTGTCCACATAATTGGTAAAGACATATTGAGGTTTCACGCTGTTTACTGGCCAGCTTTTTTATTGGCGGCAAATTTACCGTTACCTAAAACTATATACGGTCACGGTTGGATCTTATCGAATGAAGAAAAAATGTCTAAATCGAAAGGAAATATATTAGACCCCTTAGAAATTATTGATAAATACGGCCTTGATCCTTTAAGATTTTATTTATTAAAAGAAGTTTCTTTTGGTAACGATGGCAATATATCTAAAGAAAAATTAGAAAATTGTATCAATAGCGATCTTGCTAATAATTACGGTAATTTATGTCAGAGAGTAATATCTTTTAACGAAAAAAATTTAAATTTAGAAATCCCAAAAAATATAAAATTTAACAATGAAGATTTAAATATATTAAATAAATTTAAAGAAAATCATAGTAAAATTGAAAATGCGATAAATAAACAAGATATAAATTTTTATATGAAATTTTTAATGGAGACTTTGTTTGCAGCTAATAAATATTTTAATGACCAAGAACCTTGGAATAAAAAAAATGATCTTGGTAGATTGAATACTATTATCTATGTTAGTTTAGAATTAATTAGAAAAATTTCTATTTTAATGTATCCAATAATACCTGAAACTTCTTTAAAAGCCTTAAATATTTTTGATATTAAAGAAAAAGATATCAACTTTAGTTCATTGATTAATAATGAGTTTTTAAAACAAGGTATGAAAATAAATAAAATTAATATACTTATTAAAAAGATAATAAATGATTGACTCACATTGCCATTTAGACCGTGAACCACTGATTAATAATTTTGAAGAAGTCATACAAAGGGCTAAAAATGTTGGTATAGAAAAAATTTTAACTATTTGTACAACTAACAAAAATTTTTCTGAAGTAGAAAATTTGGTAAAAAAAGATCAAATAATATACGGTACATTTGGTATACACCCCCATGAAGCTAATACTAATAATATAAGTAAGGACCAAATAATTAAAAATGTTTCTAAGAATAATAAAATTATTGGGGTAGGGGAAACAGGTTTAGATTTTTACTACAACAATAGTGACAAAGTTTCTCAAATCAATAGTTTTGAAGAACATATACTTGCATCCATTGAATTGAATAAACCAATTATTATACACTCTAGAAATGCAGAAGATGAAACATTTGCATTATTAAACAAATATAAAAATCAAAATATAAAAATTTTGATGCACTGTTATACTGGCAGTTTAGAACTTGCAAAAAAAATGCTTCATTTGAATTCATATTTTTCTGCAAGTGGTATTATAACTTTTAAAAAGAGCGCAGATCTAAATAATACCTTTAATTTTATCCCTTCAGATAAAATATTAATTGAAACAGATAGCCCGTTTCTAGCTCCGGTACCCAAAAGGGGAAAAACTAATGAACCTAGTTATTTAAAGTATACTTTGGAACATATGGCAAAAATAAAGAATATTTCTCCACAAGAAATGGAATTAATAACTTCACAAAATTTCAAAAAATTATTTGAAGTAAATTAATGTCCATAAAATTTATAATTTTGGGGTGCGGTAGTTCATTAGGAGTTCCTAGAATTGATGGTTTTTTTGGTAATTGTGATCCAAAAAATAAAAAAAATTATAGAACCAGATGTTGTGCATTAATAAAATCAAAAAATAAAAATGTTTTGATTGATACATCGCCTGATTTAAAACAGCAATTAATCAAGAATAAAATTAATAATATTGATAAAGTTTTTTACACTCATCATCATGCTGATCAAACTCATGGTATAAACGAACTACGTTTTTTTTATATAAAGAATAGAAAAAAGATAGATATATATACCAATAATTTAACAAAAAAGTATTTACTCAATTCATTTGGATATTGTTTTAAAAAAAATAGAGAATATCCACCTATATTACAGAATAATTCTTTAAAAAAAAAACATTCATATAAAGATAATGGAAAGATTATTAGTCTCAAATCTATAAAGGTCGAACATGGAAATATTGACAGTATATGTTATGTAATTAACAATAAGTTAGCTTACGCTAGTGATGTAAGTAAAATACATAGAAAGGATTTAAAATACCTTAATAATTTAAAATATTTAGTAATTGATTGTCTTCAATATAATTATCATCCATCACATTATTGTTTAACAGATATTCTATTACTAATTAAAAGCATCAAGCCAAAAAAAACAATTTTAACAAATTTAGCAAGCTCAATTGACTACAACCAGATTAAAAAAAAGTTACCTAAAAATGTTATACCAGCTTATGATGGTTTAACTCTAAATATTTAGCAAAGTTTCTATTTTAGAAATAATTTTATTTGAAGTAGGGTTTGTAAAAGATGAAAATGTATCTTCAATTTTTCCTTCATTATTAATTAAAATTTTATGAAAATTCCACTTAGGGATTGCTGATTTTCCATGATTTTCTTTTGCCCATTTAAATATATCGTGTGCACCATCACCTTTAACATCATAAATAGAGGTAATTGGAAAAGTGATGTTAAAATTCACCTCACAAAATTCTTTTACCTCTTTTTCTGTTTTTTTTTCTTGATTAAATGAATTCGATGGTACAGCTAAAACTAATAGACCTTTATTCTGATATTTTTCCCAAATATTTTGCATATCATTATATTGTTTTGTAAAACCACAATAACTTGCAGTGTTTACTAATAATATTGCTTTTTTATTTTTATATTCTTTCAAATCAATTAATTTTCCATTTACAAGCTCAACAGAAAAATCAAAAAAAACCTTTTCATAATTTGCTAAGGTTTTTGTAGAAAAAAAAGAGATCATTAAAAATACAATTGCTAATAATTTAGTAAAATTTGAAAATTTCATTTCTTTGGAGATAATAATATAAGAAAATATCCAAATAATGTTGATAATAATGACCCACCTAAAACTCCAATTTTAACCCCATCCATATAACTCATGTTATCTATAAATGCTAAATTACCTACGAATAAACTCATAGTAAATCCGATACCAGTTAAAACTCCTACACCATAAAAATTAATCCAATTAGCTTTCGATGGCATTTGCGCTAATTTAAATTTAATTGACAGGTATGAAAAAATAAAAACACCAAATTGTTTTCCTAAAAATAATCCTAATAATATACCCAATGGAACTTTTGACATGAAGGATGATAAAGACAATCCTTCCAAAGAAACACCTGCATTCGCAAAAGCAAACAACGGCATTATTCCAAATGCAACATAGGGACTTATTGCATGTTCAATCTTGATTAATAATGAGAATTCCTTTGGTTTTTTTCTATGAGGAATAGTTGTTGCTAATAAAACACCAGCTATTGTTGCATGGATACCTGATTGATGAGTAAAATCCCACATTACAATACCGATTAAAAGATAAAGTACAAAGTTTTTAACGTTAAATTTATTTAAAATTAATAATAATATGAAAGCTACAACGATTAATCCTAAATAATGTATTTTTAAATCACCTGTATAGAAAAAAGCAATTATAATGATTGCTCCTAAGTCATCAATTATTGCTAAAGCTGTTAAAAAAACTTTTAGTGATATTGGAACTCTTGATCCTAATAATGACAAAACTCCTAAAGAAAAAGCAATATCTGTAGCTGATGGTATTGCCCATCCTCTTAGTGTTTCCGTATCTCCATAATTTATAAAAATATAGACTAGCGCTGGTACAACCATGCCTCCAATTGCACCCATTATTGGAAGCATTGCTTGTTTAAAATTTGACAATTCTCCTTCAATAAATTCTCTTTTAATTTCTAGCGTAACAAAAAAAAAGAATATCGCCATTAAGGCGTCATTAATCCAATGTAGAACAGATAATTTTATTCCAAAATTATTTATTCCAATAAATAAATATTTATCCAAGGTTTCAAAATAAATTTTGGATAAATCTGAGTTACTTACAATTAAAGCTAATATTGCACTTATTAACAGAACTAAACCACTTGCAGCTTCTAATTTAAAGAACCACTTAAACGGACTTGATAAGTATCTTAACATTATTAATTAATTAAATTTATTGTAAATAATTTTATATCTATCAAACTTTGATATAAATTGTCTAAATAAAAGTTGATATTTGGAATTATATAGCCCAAGGGAACCTTAAAAGTGTCTATTAAGATAACAATAGCTATTATCGTTATTAAGAAAACCAAAAATAGCTTAGAAAAATTTTTGTTTTTCTCTCTCTTGATTGCTGGTAAATATTTTTTATTCTCTTTTGTTTTATCTACTTTTGGTTTTATGGATTCTTTATTTTGTTTGACCCGTATAAACTCTCTGTTTTCTTCTTCCTTAATTGTTGTATTCGGTGTCGCAGAGTCTTGTTTTATTTCAATATTTTCCGATGGTTTAAAAAACCATGTATGATTACATACTCCACATTTTACCAAGCGACCTTCTTTGGGTATTAATTTATCATCAATATTAAAACTTTTTTGATCACAGGGACAAACAATAATCATAATTTCCTATATATCAGATTCTATTTAAAATACTTTTATTTTTGATCTCTTTATACTTTAAAAATTAGCTTATCTACTGTAATAGTATTCAAATTCGGGGCGTAGCGCAGCCTGGTAGCGCATCTGGTTTGGGACCAGAGGGTCGTAGGTTCAAATCCTACCGCCCCGACCATTTATGACAAAGAAAAAAGCAAAAATATATAAACCTACCAAAACATCAATGCAATCGGGTATTGGCAAAACTAAAAGGTGGATACTTGAATATATTGACGATTCGATATCTATTAACCCTTTAATGGGTTGGGAAAGCTCAACAAATACTCTATCTGAATTAAAACTTTTTTTTGATACTAAAGATCAAGCAATAGAATACGCAAATAAAAATAAAATTGAATTTGTTTTAATTGAAAATAATCAAAGATCTTTTGTTAAAAAATCGTATACTGACAATTTTTTAGAATAAATGTTTAAATTTTTTACAAATAGAAGATGGTATCCTTGGAGCATATTTGGTTCATTAATAATATTAGTTTCTACATGGTACCAAGTTCAACTTGATGTAATGATTAATGAATGGTTCGGTGAATTTTATGATACTTTACAAAAGGCCTTAACAACCCCTAACTCAGTATCAGAGAAAGAGTTTATTTCATATCTATTAACATTTGCTAAAATTGCTGGTGTATGGATGGTTATTTCTGTTGCTACAGATTATTTTACTAGTCATTGGACGTTTAGATGGAGAACAGCAATGGCCGATTATTACCATGAAAATTGGTATAAAGCTCGTTTAACAGAAGGAGCTTCACAGAGAGTTCAAGAAGATACTTTAAAATTTGCGAGGATTATGGAAGGTTTGGGTGTGGAGCTTCTAAGAAGCTTAATGACACTTGTTGCATTTTTACCAATATTGTGGGGACTATCCAAACAAATAACCATGTTACCTTTTTTTGGCGAAGTTAATCACGCTTTAGTTTGGGTAGCTATAGTATCAGCCTTAGGTGGAACATTATTACTAGCCGCTGTTGGTTTTAAATTACCTGGAATTGAATATGATATTCAAAAAGAAGAGGCTGCTTATAGAAAAGAGCTTGTATTAGGAGAAGATAATATAAATAATGCGGGATCAAGTAGTGTAAATTTATTATATGGAAACGTTCGTAAAATACATTTTAAAATGTACTTTCACTATTTATATTTTAATGCAGTTAAATGGAGTTATTTGCAAGGTATGGTAATTGTACCATATGTAGCTTTAGCCCCAACAATAGTCACTGGAGCTATCACGTTGGGATTTGTTCAACAAATTGCAAGAGCTTTTAATAAAGTAGAGAACTCATTGCAATATTTGGTAAGAAGTTGGCCAATAATAGTAGAGTTAATTTCTGTTCAAAGAAGATTGTCAGAATTTGAAACTAAATTGAATAACGTTCCTGATGAAGTAAAAGCTTAATGGAGATTGACGAAAAATTTCTAAAAGAATTTGTTAAAGTTACACAACAAGCATCAATAGCAACACTTCCTAAAATTGGAAAAAAGAACAAAAATGAAGTGGACAAACTTGCAACAGATGCCATGAGAAAAGTTTTAAACAATATTGAAATGAAGGGAAGAGTAGTAATAGGAGAGGGAGAAATAGATGAAGCTCCAATGTTATATATTGGGGAAATTTTAGGAAATAATGATGGCCCAGAAATTGATATAGCAGTTGATCCTCTAGAGGGAACAAATTTTGCTGCTAATAATTTACCTGGGGCTTTATCCGTTATTGCCGTTTCATACAAAAATAATTTATTAAATGCTCCAGAAACCTATATGAATAAAATAGCTTACGGGTCTGATATAGAAAAAGGTGTTATAGATTTAGACTATAATTTTTCAAAAAATATGAAAAATCTGGCTGAATTTAAAAATAAAAAACTTGAGGACATAACTATATGTATTTTGGACAGATCAAGGCATAAAGACATTATCGAAGAAGCTAAAAAATTAAAAATAAAAACTAAATTAATTTCTGACGGAGATGTTTCAGGCGCACTATTAGTAACAGACAAAAAATATGAAGTAGATCTTTTTTTAGGTATAGGTGGTGGACCAGAAGGAGTTTTAGCTGCATGTGCGCTTGATGCTTATAATTGTGGTTTTCAAGGTCGATTTATATTTGATGATGATATTGCAACTAAAAGAGCAAAAGATATGGGCATCGTTGATTTAGAAAAAAAATATGAATTAAAAGATATTGTTAGAGGTGACAGTATATTCTGTGCTACTGGAATTACAAATGGTGAAATAGTCAAAGGTATAGAAACATCTGGTGATTATTTTATTACAGATACTTTTGTTACTCACAAAAGTAAGAACACTAAAAAAAATATACATGAGAAAGTACAAAAAATTACATGATATCTGTCTCAGGATATAAATGGTCTGAGAGAAAATTAAATAATAGGATTATTGAAAAAATATCAGTAGATAATAATTTATCATACGATTTATCAAAACTTATTTTAGATAGAAATTATTCATTAGATGAAATAAAAGAATTAGAAAACAAATTTGAATTAAATAATCCCTTTTTTAACAATAAAGACTTTTTAAAAGCTAAAAATTTACTAATAAAGATTATTAAAAAAAAAGAATTAGTTTTAGTTTATGGCGATTATGATGTCGACGGAGTTTGTTCTACCGCAATTTTAGTAAATTTTTTAAATTACATTAAAAATCCAAATTATTATTTAATTCCAAATAGATTCAATGATGGATATGGTCCTAACTTAGACTTAATAAAAAAAAACTTAAAAAAAAATACAAAAATTGTAATTTTTGTTGATTGTGGGAGTAATTCTACAAAAATAATTAATTTTTTAAAGAAAAATAACATAGAAGTATTAATAATAGATCATCATCATATTATTAATAAATTAGCATCAAACTTAAATATTATAAATCCAATGAAAAATCCCAAAGATTATATGGGACAGAATATTTGTGCTGCCGCACTAACTTTCTATTTAATAAATTTTTTAAATAATGAGTTAAAAAAAAAAATTAATATTTATGATTTTCTTTTTTTTGCACTTTTAGGAACTATTTGTGACCTTATGCCCTTAAGACATTCAAATAAACATATTTCAAAGATTGCTTTAAATAAATTTAATAAAATTGAAAATCCAGGTATCAAGCAATTATTGAATTTCTTATCTTTAAAGAGATCAGTCAGCTATACAGATATTTCTTATTCTATAGGTCCAATGATTAATTCACCCGGTAGACTAAAAGATGCAAAACTTTCTGTTGAATTACTTTGTTCAAAAAATTTAAATAAAATTAAAAAAATCGTAGAAGAAATACAAATTTTAAATGCTAAGAGAAAAAAAATTGAAAATTTTTGTATTAATCTTATAGATTTAAAAAAATATGAGAATAATGGAGAAGTCATATTCGAAGAAAATGAATTATTTCATGAAGGTATTTTAGGTATTATTGCAGGTAAACTAAAAGACAAATTAAATAGACCTGCTTTTGTAATCACAGAGTCTTTTAATTTCTATAAAGGTTCAATTCGATCCACTGGACAATTTAAATTAAATAATTTATTAAACAAATTATTAAATTTTAAACTAATAGAAAGTGGGGGAGGTCATAATATGGCTGCTGGTTTTGTAGTAAAAAAAGAAAATTTAATTAAATTAAAAGAATTCATTAATGCAGAGTATCGAAAGTCGAAAAAAAGAGACACTTTTTATTATGATTTTAAAAAATTATTGCCTAAAAATGATTCCTCTATTTTTAATGATTTAAAGAAATTAGAACCTTTTGGTTACGATAACCAACAGCCGTTATTTTTATTTGAAAATCTTAAGTCTATTAAAACAAAAATTATTAACAATCGGCATGTAAATTGTATTTTGAAAAATAGAGAAAATAGATCATTTCAATCTATCGCATTTGACGCAGTTAATACATCAATTGGTAATTATTTAGTTAATTATAAAAAAAAATTTAGTTTAATCGGGACTATTGATCAATATTTTTGGGATGGTAAAAAAAAAAATCAAATTATTATAAAAGATCTATTGATATAAATTCTTTAAACTTGATTAATATTTTTTTTTGCAATAAAAGACTGTTTTTTGGTCCCTTCGTCTATCGGTTAGGACACATGGTTTTCATCCATGAAAGAGGGGTTCGATTCCCCTAGGGACCGCCAGTATGAAGTACTTTGTTTATTTAATTGTAAGCACTCAAGCAAAATATAAAAATGGAATTTCTTACGTTGGATATACAAATAATATAAAAAAAAGACTACTTTTACATAACAATTCAAAAGGCGCCAAATTCACAAGAGGTAGATTATGGAAACTAGCATATTCAAAGGGGTACCAATCTAAAAATATTGCTTTAAAAGAAGAATATATGCTTAAACATAATTATAAATTAAGAAATAAAATCAAAAAAAATTTTTTAGATAGATGAAGATATCTGTACTCCTGCCATATAAAGAAAATTTTTCCCCTGCAAATGCCGGTGCTGTTTCATTATTCGTTAAGGATACTATTCAAAATAGTAAATTTTCAAAAAACTCTTTTGTTTTTGGGAATATGACTAATAAAAAACCATTTTTAAATAATTATGTAAACATTGAATTAAAAAGATCCTTGATAAGAAGTAATTCAAAAAATTACGTGTTAAAATTTTTGGAAAAAGAAAAAATAATAAATTCCGATATTATAGAAATACATAACAGACCTAATTACATAAAATTTTTAAATAATTTGCAAAATAAAAAAATTATTTTATATTTTCATAACGATCCATTATCAATGAATGGATCAAAATCTGTAGAAGATAGGTTATTCCTATTAAATAAAATCGATAAAATACTATTCAATAGTGAATGGTCTCAAGAAAGATTTTTTATTGGAATTGACAATAAAAAACTATTAAAACAAAAAACATCTGTCTGTTATCAATCTACAAATAGAACCAAAGTTAATTTTAATAATAAAAAAAAATTAATTTCTTTTATTGGTAAATTAAATAGTGCAAAAGGTTACGATATTTTTGGCAAAACAATTATTAAAATTTTAAACAAATATAAAGATTGGAAGGGTGTAGTAATAGGTGATGAGCCAAGAGAAAAACTTTATTTTGAACATAAAAATTTAAAAATTCTTGGATACGTGAAACATCACAATGTATTAAATATGTTAAAGAAAGTGAGTATATCTGTTGTATGCTCTAGGTGGGAAGAGCCTTTTGGTAGAACGAGTTTAGAGGCAGCGAGTAGGGGTTGTGCAGTAATTATAAGTAACAGAGGTGGTCTACCAGAAACTTCTAATAATGCGATTATTTTAAAAAATTTATCATCGGATGAACTTTATAAAACAATAGAAAATCTAATATTAGATAAAAAGTTATTACAAAAGTCCCAAAGACTTAATTATAAAAATTTTATTTTTGATCATAAATATATTTCTAATTTAATTGATGAAATTAGAGCTACTTTTGTAGCTAGAAAAATATTTTATACCAAAAAAAATAAATCTTTTAAAATCATGCATATTACCAATTTGAATGAGAGATTCGATGGAAGATTACATTATAATACAGGTCGTAGATTAAATAATGGTTTTATTAGAAATGGACATAACGTACTAACTTTAAGCGATAGAGATATTATTCATAATTATAAAAGTATTAAAGATTTTTCAGGTAAACAAACACTACAAAACAAAATAATAGAAGCATTTAACAACTTTAAACCCGATATAGTTATTTTAGGTCACGCTGATAGAGTTTTAAATTCTACATTATCAAAAATGAAAGATATAAATAAAGATACAGTTTTTTCACAATGGTTTTTAGATCCTCTTTCCAAATATGGACCTGATCATAAAAGTAATTCAAAAAGAATTTTAGATAAGAAGGAATTTCTAAATACTACTTTCTTAACAACTGATCCTTCTTCTTTATCTATAAATATTCCCAACTCATATTTTATGCCTAATCCCGCAGATAAGTCTTTTGAAACATTAAATAATTTTAACAAGAATTGTCCTTATGATGTTTTTTTTGCAATGAGTCACGGTGTTCATAGAGGTCAATTAAAGTCTGGAAAGGGTGATGATAGAGAAAATTTTATTAATAAACTAATTAATTTAAATAAAGACATCAGATTTGATGTTTATGGTATGAATAATGTTCAGCCGATTTGGGCAGATCAATTTATAAAAAAAATTGCTAATTCATACATGGGCCTTAATTTAAGCAGAGGAAAACCAATTAAGTATTATAGTAGTGATAGAATAGTACAATTAGTTGGAAACGGTTTATTAACATTTATAGATGAAAATACTTTACTGACTGATTTCTTCAGTAATAAAGAAATTGTATTTTACAAAAACATTAATGACCTTAGCTATAAGTTAAATAAATATAAAAAGGATAAAAAGTCAGGAAAACAAATAGCTAAAAGAGGGAAATTGAAATACTTAAAATATTTTAATTCGGATATAATATCTGAATATATTTTATCCAAGTCATTTGATTATAAATTAAAACAAAAAGTGATTTGGGAATAACTGTAATATTGCTCAATGGAAATATATATAAAATTATTTGAAGTATTATTTCCTGTATTTTTTGTAGTAGGTATTGGATATTATTTGGGTAAAACTAATCCAAAAATAGATACTACTTTTATTACTAGTTTTGCTGCAAATATTGGCACTCCTGCAATGGTTATTTATGCAATAACTTCTACAGGAATAAACTTTGAAATATTTCGAGATTATTTTTGGTATTATCTTTTAGCAATTGCCTTATTCGCTTTAGTAGGAATTTTTACTTTATATTTATTGAAAACAAAGGATATTGTTAGAGAGTTACCACCTTTAATTTTCCCTAATACTGGAAATATGGGATTACCAATTTGCATGTTTGCATATGGTTCTAAAGGATTGGGTGTATCAGCATCTATAACTTCTTTAATTATACTATGCCACTTCACTCTAGGTGTTTTTTTGGCTGACAGAAAATTTAATTTGAATGTAATACTTAAAAATCCTCCATTTTATGCGATCATATTTTCTGCAATTATGCTTTTCTATGGGATAAAGTTGCCTGTGTTTGTTGTTAACACAACAGAATGGTTAATGTACGTTACAATTTTTCTTATACTTATGTCTTTGGGTATTGCTCTTACACGATTAAAGGTATTTTCTTTAACTAATGCTTTAATCTCATCTTTTACAAGAATGATAATTGGTCCTGCTATTGGTTTTTTTCTAATATTTATCTTTAATCTTAAAGGATTTGCTGCTGGGGTACTTTTAATACAATGTTCAATGCCAAGTGCGGTTTTAAATTATTTAGTTGGTTCAATATATTCACCTAAAAAAATAGTAGATAGTATAGCTAGCACCATTGTTGTTTCTACTTTAATTTCTTTTGTAACAATACCTATTGTAGTTTATATAGCATTAAGATTTTTTTCTTAATGAAAGCTATAATTTTTAACTTATTAGCCTGGGTAATGTTACCTATCATGGATGGTTTTGCGAAATATTTAAGCGTCGAACTTCCAGTACTTCAAATAACTTGGGCTAGGTATTTTTTCACTGTAGTATTTATTTTTCCTTTAATGCTTTTTTTCTTTAAAAAATATTTAGTTTGGACTGATAAACCAAAATTACAATTAATCAGAGGTTTAATTTTATTAACTGCAAACATAAGTTTTTTTTACTCAATTTCAGTTATTTCGCTTCCTAAAGCATTGACACTTGCATTTGTGGCTCCACTAGTTGTAACTGCTTTCTCTCCTTTTTTTTTGGGTGAGTCAGTAGGCTACAGAAGATGGGCAGCAGTTATTATCGGTTTCATAGGATCTCTTGTCGTTATTAGACCAGGTTTTTTAGAAATAAATCTTGCAAGTTTAGCAGCACTGGGAACTGGTATTATGTATGGTTTTTATCTAATAATTACTCGTAAACTTAGCACCTCAGATAACCCATTATTAACTTTATTATTAACAGGTGTAGTAGGGGCCATTATCGCTACAACATTCATGCCTTTTGTTTGGGTTTCTCCAACTTTTAATCAATGGTCTATAATGGCTGCAATTGGTTTATTTGCTTGCATAGGCCATCTATTTATTATTTTATCTTTGAAGTATGCTGATGCTTCCAAATTAGCCCCATTTAGTTATTTTGAGATCGTAACTAATATCATTATTGCTTATTATTTCTTTGGTGATTTTCCTGATAGTTGGACTTTTTTAGGCTTGTTTATTATAGTTTTTAGTGGAATATATATTTCTAGAAGAGAGAATATTGTTAAGAAGATATAAATATAGGTAAATTTAGTTTACTAATTATTAAAGTTTTACTTTAATATTAATATGTATATAATTGTTTTTATTGAATTTATTTAATTATTATAGTTTGATAAATTTATATACAATTAATTAAGTAATTATGCTAATAAATTAATTATGTTATTTATTAATATTATAAAAACACCTAAAAATATGACTTTTTAAGCAAAAATATCATTTGCAAACCATAAAATACAGTTTTCTAAAAGTGTTGATATTATTAAATAGTAGAGGGATGCAGTATTTGAATATGCCATTTAAACGAACATAGAAGGGTCAAATTTAAGCAAATTGTTTTATATGGTACAACTAAAGGGTGAAATATAATAATTTCTTTCAATAATAGAAAATTGATCAATAATTGTTGATTTTATTAGCTTTTTTAACCATTTTATCTACTAAAAAAGGTTAAATTTGAACTTTTTCAGACCTTAATAAACTTACTTTTTTTTTTACACCACCTCTGCCAGAATAGCCACCAAGACCTCCATCAGACCTAATTACTCTATGACAGGGTATTTTGGGAGCATATGGGTTCTTAGCACAGGCATTTGCTACAGCCCGCGCTGCTTTTGGCTTATTTATAGCTATTGCAACATCTTTATATGTTTTAACTGATCCTTTGGGGATCTTTTTAAGATATTTCCAGACTTTGATTTGAAATTTAGTACCTCTCATTAAGAAAAAACCCCTGTTTCTCTGCACTTTTTACGGTGCAAAGA
Source organism: uncultured Pelagibacteraceae bacterium (assembly GCA_902600485.1). Lineage (GTDB taxonomy): Bacteria > Pseudomonadota > Alphaproteobacteria > Pelagibacterales > Pelagibacteraceae > Pelagibacter. Next base: position 20,100 of record CACKJD010000002.1, on the reverse strand, counting down.
ACAGTTGTTTTGGCACGTCGTTGTATGCGCTACCGCCATGCCTTCCGCCCTACGATTTTAGCGCTACTCCGTAAGACTTTCTGCCCCCTGGGCTTGGTCCTCTCGGCCTTTCCCCAGTCGGCCAGTTAAGGGTTGCCCCTTAATTAATTAAATTTAACAAATGATAATGGTTGTATGTATCACTTTTTGATTGATTTATGGGTCTCATGTGGATTGTGTTAATAACTTTAGTTCTTGACAAAGTATTTTTAATAATATATTACTAATGATAATTAATTGTTATCAATAGTAATTATATGAATGAACTGACAACAGAACTAAAATCGCTTCATGAGACAACTTTAAATAACCTCAAAAGTTCTAAAGCAAATAACACTTTAAGAGCATATAAATCAGACTTTAAAGACTTTGGAGCTTTTTGTGCTAAACATGGTTTAAATTCTTTACCATCTGAGCCTAAAATTGTTTCTTTATACCTTACTCAACTTTCTAAAAATTTAAAAATCAGCACTTTAAGAAGAAGATTAGTTTCAATTAGCATGGTTCATAAACTAAAAGGGCATTATTTAGATACAAAACATCCAATCATTGTTGAAAACTTAATGGGAATAAGAAGGGTAAAAGGAAGTATTCAGAAAGGTAAAAAACCTTTATTAATCAATCATTTAAAATCAATAATTGATGTAATAAATGAACAAAAAATTGAAGAAATTAAGAAGTCAAGAGATAAGACAATAATCCTAATAGGCTTTGGAGGTGGTTTTAGACGAACTGAGCTCATTTCAATTGACTATGAGGACTTAGAGTTTGTAACTGAGGGTCTCAAAATCGTCATCAGAAGATCAAAAACTGATCAATTTGGTGAAGGAATGATGAAAGGTCTACCCTACTTCACTAATGAAAATTATTGTCCAGTGGCTAATCTTAAAAATTGGTTACAAATTTCTAAAATAAAATCTGGACCTATTTTTAGAAGATTTTCTAAAGGATCAACTTTAACTGAAAATAGATTAACAGATCAATCCGTAGTTTTGTTAATAAAAGAATACTTAAAACTAGCGGGCATTGAAAATAAAAATTTTGCAGGTCATAGTTTAAGATCTGGTTTTGCAACTGTTGCTGCAGAATCTGGTGCTGATGAACGTAGTATTATGGCAATGACTGGTCACAAAACAACACAAATGGTTAGAAGATACATAAAAGAGGCAAATATTTTTAAAAACAATGCATTAAATAAAATAAAGATGTGATAAAAAAAATTATTTTTTTAAAGTAATTAAAAGATGCTCTCCTAAATTTTTTTTTAACGAATTAAATATATCTTTTTTCATATATTTAAAATGATCAATCTTATAATATTTATTTCTCTTATAGGGTTTAATTTTATAAGGAAAAATAAAATCTTGTTTAATTTCAAGAATTTTGAATTTTTTAAATAACTGATTTAAATCATCTATGTTGTAAAAATCTATTACAGGAACTCCTTTCTGAGCTTCATAGCGAATTAAATTATCTTTCATTAAGAAATATTTATAGCTATTTTTTGCATATAGCATAATTTTACATATAGTTTTTTTATTCATTATACTACGTATAGATTTTAAACATTTCTTTAAACTTGATGAGTGATGAAGAACACCAAAAGAATAGATTAAGTCTAGATTGCTATTTGAATTAAAATATTTATTTAAATTTTCTGCTTCATCATTTATTAGTTTGGATTTATTGTTATAATTAAATAAATTAATTCTTGCTTTTGTAATATCAAACGATTTGTCAGACAGTTCAATACCATAATAGTAAGCTCCATTTTTTAGAAACTCAATTGCATCTGTCCCAATACCGAAACCGATTTCAAGAACTTTTTTATTTTTCCATTTTGAAAATTGAACAAAATCTTTAATATGGGATTCTACAAAATATCTTTTTTTGGATATCTCATTAAAATATTCTTTAGATAAAAATTTTTTTTTAGAATGTTTAATATTACAAGGTTGCTTATTCCAATATCTTTTAGATATTTTATTTAATTTATTCATTGTTAAATATCATTATTATTTCCAATTCTTATAACTTTAACATGTTCTAATTCTTGATTTATCATTCTGAAAGGATCAATTACAACAGAACCATGTGGAAATTTAAATTTTTCAAATATTTCATGTTTAGTACCTATAAAATATACACCTTGTTCAAATACAGGCTTATTTTGATCAACATACGGGTCATATTTTATTGCTTCTATCCCCTTCTCTTTTAATAAATTATCTAGCAATATAGACGGACTTCCGGTCATTATATTAGTCTCAGGTTTAAATGATTTTCCAAGAATATAAGTTTTTTTATTTTTAATCTGATTTTGTATAATAAGTTCAACTAGCCAATCTGTTTGCTTTTCTCTTTGCATCATGATTTGATCAAAAAAATCGTTGCTTATATTCAATTTTCTAGCTAACCACGACAAAGCAATATTGTCTCTAGGATGACATCCACCACCATCTCCCATCCCACCTCGTAAATAAGCACCACTTATTAGTCTCTTATTACCTAACATAAGTGCATTAGTAACATCGTCAACATTAGTGTTTGGAAGTTTATGACACATTTCCATGATGGTATTAATAAATGCAATTTTTGTTGAAATAAATGTGTTATACGAAACCTTAATTAATTCTGCATTTTCAATAGTTGTCTTAAAAAAAGTAGCGTTATTGATAGTTCTATAAAATTTTTCTGCTTTATTCGCGGCCTTTAAATCATCAACACCAAATAAAATAAATTCAGGGTATAAAAAATCCTTCATGGTCGTACCCATCGCTATAAAAAAAGGGTTATAACAAATTTTAGTATGCTTACCTAAAAACGGTTTTATTTGTTGTCTTATAGTTCCAGGTAATACTGTAGAAATTATAATCACTACCTTATCAGATCCTTGTTTTTCAATTTCAGCTGAGAGTTTTTTCATACCAGAAATTAAATATGTGTAATCGAAATCAACTCTTTTATCGGGTATTCTTGTAATTCCTTCGTACAAAGGATCATGAGGTGTTTGTATTGGTACAAATATTATCTCTGAATGACTTACAACTTTATCTAGTTGTTCAAATTTGATATTACTTTTATCTAAATAATCTTGAGCCCAAATTTCTTTGTATGGAATTTTTTTTGCTTCTATAATATTTTTTACATTTTGAGAAATATCATAACCAACTACATCGTGGCCTTTTGACTCTACAGCCAATGCAACAGGCAATCCAAGTTTACCCAATCCTACAAATCCTATTTTCATAATAGCTTTTTACTATCCTCTAATCTAATGTTTTTAGTTTTTTGCCATAAATCAAGATCATCTTTTTGAGATATCATGAGATCATGATAAGTTTTATCTTTTATATCTCTTGATCCTTTTATTTCAACATTTAGATGTTCTATAAATTTTGTTTTTGCAATAATAAATTTTTTAGATATTTTGCCTAATTCGCAAATCCACGTGTCTATGTATCCAAAAAGATGATAATTTCCAATATAACCTAGTTTTTTATACCAACTATTGTTAACAATAGGAAATTCACTATGTAAATAAGGATACTTAGTACTAGCTTTAGTCCAAATTGAAAAAGGTTTATCTTTAGGTATATAAGAATTTACATCATCTATATAATCGTCCCAATTTTTTAATATAAATATTACATCATCATTTAATGGAAAATATAAATCACAATTAATCTTACTTGCCAAAAAATTATTTCTTAAATTGTGAGTTTTTTCATTTTTGACATGTAAGTTAATATTAAAGTTTTTTTTTAAATTGTTTATATAATTTATATATTCATTTTTTTGTAATTCATCTTCATCTATTAATATTTCAATATATATTCTATTAATATCACTTGTATTATTAATTAAGCTATCAATAAAACGCTGTAGTCTAATAATACGCTGTTTAGACGGCACTAAAATAGCAATCTTATTTTTAACTTTATTTTTTTTTTGAAAAATTTTTCTAAAATAATAAATATAATTCGATATCATAATCCATTTGATCCTTGATAATCCCTTTAATATTTCTTTTTTAATTCTTTGTAAAAGTTTTAATTTTTTTTTCATTTATTAAATATTTTTTCCCATTTTTTTTTAATTTTTTTTATTTTGTATTTTCTCGAAAATGATAACGTTGTTTTAATTATTTTTTTTCTTTTTTCTAATCTTAAACTAATAATCTTTTTTATTTTTGATGCCAAATCTTTAAAATTTTCTGCTTTATAACCATTTTTACCATTTTTGATTAAAAAATTTAAAGCTGTCATTTTAAAACTAAGAACAGGGGTTCCGCAAGACATGGACTCAATTGCATTTAAACAAAAAGTTTCGTCGTATCCAAGACAAATAGAACAAACAGATTTTTCGTAATATTTTTTTAGAATTTTCTTTTTAACTCGCCCGTGAAAAAAAATATTATATTTTTTTAATTTATCTTTATGCTTGTATTTTTTTATACCGAAAATATGTAGATTTGCTTTAGAATATTTTTTTGATATGTCATTAATCCAAATTTTAACAAACTCATCTAATCCTCTATTTCTGCTAACAGACCAAATAACATTGGGTTTTCTATAATAGTTAAATTTGATTTTATCAAATTCTTCGGACAAAAAATTTGGGATTACAGTTCTTGATTTAAAATTAAATAATTTAGAAGTATTATTTTTTAAATATTCACTTACAAAAACAGCGTTAATTTTATTTGTTAATATTGAAATAATTTTTTTTTTTCTTATAGCTTTTTCGATAGCAAGAGTATTATGCATCCATAATATATTTTTAGAATTTTTATAATAATTAAATATACTTGGATCATTAGAACTAATTATATAATTGAAGTCATAGTTATTATTTTTTTTTATAGTCGAGATTGGTAAATTTATTAAATTTTTTTTTCTAAGAACTTTTTTACAAATTGTAGATAAAAATATTTTATATTTGTTTGATGAAAGAATATTTGATAATTCCAAATTTAAAGTTTCTATACCTCCTAAACTATTATTATTTTTTGACTTTAAATTAAATTTTGATGGACAATAAAATAGTATATTCATCAATCAAAAAGTCTTAACAAGACTGGTCTTTTAAGAATTTTTTTGTTTTTTTTTAATAATTTTAGAAAATTATTTGAATTAATTTGTTTTGTTTTGTGTGTAATAATTACTATAGATGCTGTTTTAAGTTTATTGTTTGGTATTTGTATCATTCTTTGTATCGAAATACGGTTTTTGGCTAAATTTTTTGTTATTTCTGACAAAACACCAGGTTTATCTTTAACTTCAAATCTTAAATATAGAGAATTTTCATAATTATTTACATTAAATGAGGAAATATAACTTCTTTTACTACTAGAAACTCCTAACGGATTTTTGATATTACCTCTTAAAATAGAAAGCAAATCTGACATTAGTGCTGATGATGTTGGTCCAGGGCCAGCTCCTTCCCCCTGTAAAATACTTTCTCCAACAGGTTTTCCTTCTAATATAACCGCATTCATAACACCATCCACATTACCTATATAGCTTTTTTTATTTACAAGACATGGGTGAACTCTTTCAAATAAACTATTATTAATGATCTCGGTTATACCTAATAATTTTATTTTAAGATTTAATTGATTTGCTATTTTAAAATCTTTTGGCTCAATATTTTCAATTCCCTCCATTAAAAGATTGTTTTTCGAAATTTTCTTTTTAAAAGCTAAAGAAGATAGAATTCTTACTTTAGCTAATGTGTCATATCCGTTTATGTCTAGCCTTGGGTCACCAGGTTCTGCATAACCTAGCCTTTGTGCTTTTTTTAAAACATTTTTAAAATTATCATTAGTTCTGTCCATTTCTGATAGAAGATAATTACATGTACCATTTAGAATTCCATAAACTTTAGTTATTCTATTTGTAGACAAACCTTCTTTTATTGTACGTAAAATAGGAATACCACCTCCAACAGATGCTTCAAATTCAAGATTTACTTTTTTTCTCTCCGCTATATTACTTAAATAATCTCCATGTTTAGAAATTAAAGCTTTATTCGGGGTTATCACATGTATGCAATTTTTTAGAGCTTTTTCCACAACTTTTTTTGAAATTCCATCAGATAAACCTATACATTCGAATAAAATATCAATTTTATTTTTATTAATAATTTTAAGAGGATTTTTATAGAAAATCTTTTTGTTAATTTTAAATTTTCTTTTTTTATTTTTATTTTTTGCTGAAATAGCTGCTATATTAATTTTTTTTCCAGTGAGTAGTTCTATCTCTTTTTTTTTAATTTTAATTTCATTAAAAAGATGATTACCAATTTGACCTAACCCAACAATAGCAATATTTATTTTATTTTTCATTGATTAATATCAGGATAATCTTTCTTTAATCCTTTTTCTTCTATCAACTTTTTGAACTCATTAAATGTTAAATTATCATTTATATTAATTTTGTATGTTTTTTTTTCATTAATATTTTTATTACAAGATAACAAAATAACAAAAAAAATAAGATATATTACTCGCATTAATTTAACCCCTCATCAATATTAAAGCCGAATTTAATATTCAAATTTTGTATTGCTTGACCGGCTCCACCTTTTATCAAATTATCAATAGCTGACAATATTACCAATCTACTTTTATCATTTGTTTCACATACTGAAATATCACAATAATTTGTATTTATTACATTTTTAGTACCAATAAGCATATTTTTTTTACATATTCGAATAAATTTATTTTTTTTATAAAATCTTTTCAAAAAATTCAAAATTTTTTCTGTGCTTATATTGTTTTTTTTCTCAACGTATATAGTAGATAAAATACCTCTAAACATAGGTAAAATGTGAGGAGTAAAATTAAACTTTATTTTTTTTGATATAAAAGAAAGTTCTTGATATATTTCAGCATTATGGCGATGATTAGGGATACCATAGGCAGTTAATGAATTAAATAAATTAATTTTTTTTTCTTTTTTTAAAATTGTTCTTCCAGCGCCCGAATATCCTGATTTTGAGTCAATTATAACTTTATTAATTTTTAGATATTTTTTTTTAAATAGTGGAAATAGAGGTGTTATTATTGATGTCGGATAACAACCAGGACAGGCTATAATTTTTTTATTTTTTATTTCTTGTTCGTATAATTCAGATAATCCATACACGCTATCAATTAATAACTTTTTAGATTTATGTTTAATTTTATAAAATTTTTTGTAAATATTTACGTCTTTTATTCTAAAATCGGCAGATAAATCTATTAGTATATTTTTTTTATTTAAATTGTTCCCAATAATTTGACTTTGTCCGTTTGGTAAAGCAGTAAAAATTACATCTACTTCTTTAAAGTATCTATAATTAACTTTAACAATTTTTGGCAAATTATATTTCTTTAATGTTTTGTCATATACATATATATTTTTTCCAATTGATGAATTTCCACAAAGATACTTAATCTTTATATATTTGTGTTTACATAAAAGCTTTACAAGCTGAACTCCTATATAACCTGTAGAACCTGCAACTAAAACATTAAGTTGTTTCATATTAAATATATTAACAGTTGAAATTTAAAAAGATATTATCTTTTAGAAAACTGGAAACTTCTTCTAGCTTTTCTATGGCCGTATTTTTTACGTTCAACTGCCCTAGAGTCTCTCGTGGTAAGTTTTTCTTTTTTAAGTGCTGGTTTTAAAGCTGAATCAAACTGCAATAAGGCTTTAGATATTCCATGTATCATAGCTCCCACTTGCCCACTATGACCACCGCCTTTTACTGAACATTTTACATCATATGATGTAGCCTGATTTATTATTTCAAAAGGCTTTGTTAATTCACTTTTGTGATTTACTCTTTTAAAGTATTCTCCATAATCTTTTCCATTAACAATTATTTTACCGGATCCTTTTTTTAACCAAACTTTTGCAATAGATTTTTTTCTTCTTCCTGTTGCATATTTACTATCTTTAAAATTTAGATTTTCAACTTTAGATACTTGTTCCATTTTAATTCCTAATAATATTTTTGTTGTTAAGATTTTTTATTTCTATAATTTCAGGATTTTGAGCTGAATGAGGGTGGCTTTCCCCAATATAAATCTTTAATTTTGATAATTGTTTTTTAGCCAAAGGTCCTCCAGGTAGCATTCTTTTAACTGCTAATTTTAAAATCTCTTCTGGTTTTTTTTCACTAATTCTTTCTGGCGTTGTTTCTTTAATTCCACCAGGGTAACCAGTGTGCCTATAGTATTTTTTATTCTCAAATTTGTTTCCAGTAAATTTTATATGTTCAATATTTTTGACAATAACAAAATCCCCATGATCCATGTGTGGAGTAAATTTCGCTGTATTTTTACCTCTTAAAATTTTAGTAATAATTGTAGCCAATCTTCCAACAACCGCGTTTTTAGCGTCAATTTCATACCACTTAGAATTGATTTCATCTTTTTTAACAAACTTTGTCATATTGAGGCGGATTAATACTTAATAATATAACATTGTCAATTTATTATATTTAGCTTGTTTTATCTATTCTTATTATGATACCCTTAAAAGGTTTTAAATGGGTGTTTAAACTTTATTGTGAACCAAGCATAAGCAAAAACACAAAAAAAGGAGTAAAATATGAGTAAATCAAAAAATCCAGAAACTATAGCATTGCACGGAGGTGAATATAGAAGTGACCCCGCAACTACTGCTGTTGCTGTTCCAATTTATAGAACAACTTCTTATCAATTTAATAATACTGGCCATGCTGCAAATCTTTTTGCATTAAAAGAATTTGGAAATATTTATACGAGAATTATGAATCCAACAAATGATGTGCTAGAAAAAAGAGTAGCAGCAATAGAAAACGGTTTAGCATGTGTAACAGTTGGATCTGGACAAGCCGCATCAACATTTGCAATTGTTAATGTTTGTCAAGCAGGTGACAATTTCGTTAGTTCTACAGACTTATACGGTGGAACTGTAAATCTCTTTACACATACTTTAAAAAAATTAGGTATAGAAGTAAGATATGCTGACCCTTCGGATCCTAAAAATTTTGAAAAAGCAATAGATGATAGAACAAGATGTTTTTATGCAGAAACATTACCTAATCCAGCTTTGAGAGTTTTTCCAATTAAAGAGGTATCTGATATTGGTAGAAAACATAATATACCATTAATAATGGATAATACTGCAGCACCTATTATATGCAAACCTTTGGATCATGGAGCAGCAGTAGTAGTTCACTCTTTAACAAAATTTATTGGTGGACATGGTACTGTTATTGGCGGTTGTTTAGTTGATGGTGGTAATTTTGACTGGACAGCAGATCCAAAAAGACAACCTTTGTTTAATGAACCAGATATGAGTTATGGAGGAGCTAAATGGGGAGAAGTAGTTCCACAGTTAACGGGAGCAAATGTTTCTTTTGCAGTTAGAGCTAGAGTTTGTTTATTACGTGATCTAGGAGCTCCTTTAGCACCAGATAATGCCTGGGGGATTATACAGGGGTTAGAGACAGCGCCATTAAGAATGAAGCAACACTGTTCTAACGCAGAAAAAGCTGTTGATTTTTTAACAAAACACAAGAATGTTGAGAGAGTTATATACCCTACCCTCCACAAAGGATCTGTAGGTGATAGAACTAAGAAATATTTTTCAGGTGGTAACGGCGCCTTAATTGGTATTGAAGTAAAAGGCGGGGTTGAGGCTGGTAAAAAGTTTATAGAAGCTCTTAAAATGTTTTACCATGTTGCCAACATAGGTGATGCTAGAAGCCTAGCAATTCATCCAGCTACTACGACACACAGCCAGTTAACTGAAGAAGAGTTATTAGCTGCAGGTGTAACACCTGGATATGTTAGATTATCTATAGGTATTGAGCATCCGGATGATATAATTGCTGACTTAAAACAAGCACTAGATGCATCTGGCAAGCCAAGCCTTAAAGCTGTTAGTTAATCTTTTTGTTAAGAAATAAAAAATAGATACTAAAGCTTACTAATATTATAGAGCTTATTTGGTGCATGGATGCTAATAACATTTGTGCACCATTTAAAATTGTTAAAATTCCTAAAAAAATTTGTAAAAATAAAATTACTCCTATAATTTTAATGATGTTATAAAATCTGGTCATTTTTCCGTTTATCACTAAAATTGAAATTAAAAGAAACACTAACATTATAAGATATGCTAAATTTCTGTGAATAAATTGAACTAACGAAGGATCACTCAATGCATCAATTGTAAATATATGATTAAAACTATTGTCATCAGGGAAGTAATTATTACCCATCAAAGGCCAAGTATTGTAAATTTTACCTGCATCCATTCCAGATACAAACGCTCCAAATATAATCTGCAAATATATCAAAAATAAAAATATTGATGGAAGACTATATTTTATGAAATGATCTGAATTTTTATATACGTATTTGTATTTTAATATTTGCCATAAAATAAGTGATAAAATGATAAAGGCAATAGTTAAATGTAAAGATAATCTAAAATGACTTACATCTACTCTATTAACAAGACCACTTGAAACCATATACCAACCTATAAAACCTTGGAAACAAATTAACATAAAAATGAAAATTAATTCTTTTGTTTTATCGATTCCTTTTTTTATAGAAAAGTAAATTAATGGACATAAAAAAAATAAACCTATTAATCTCCCTAAAAATCTATGTGCCCATTCCCACCAAAAAATTATCTTAAATTCATTTAAATTCATATTAAAATTCTGAAGTTTATACTCAGGTATCTCTTTATAGAGGTTAAAATAAAATTCCCATTGTGTATTGGTAAAAGGTGGCAGAATACCTTTAAATAATTCCCATTCAGTTATAGATAGTCCTGAATCTGTCAATCTAGTTAAACCACCAACAATTATAATACTTGATACAAGCACAAACATGGTAATTAACCAATTATATAAATATTTATCTGTTTTTTTATCGTTTAAGTACACGGTTAAATAGATATAATATTTAGTTATAATTCCAAAAGAATAAATGTCGCCTAGTAACAAAAAAAAACTATTTTTACTCCGAAAAAAACTGGATCTTATTGATAATAAAATGCTTAATTTATTAAAATTAAGAGCAAACTATGTAAAAAAAGTTCTTTCTTTAAAAGAGTTTAAAAAAGAAATCATTGACAAAAAGAGAATTAATAAAATTCTCAGAATTATAAAAGATAAATCAATAAAGAAAGGAGTTGATCCAAAAATTAGTAATAGAGTTTGGAAAAATATGATCTATGCCTTTATTGACTATGAATTCAGAAATTTTAAAAAAAAAAATAAATAACTATTTACTATGTGGAGGTAATTTTTTTTCTATAAATATCTCATGTTTTCTTGAGACAGGATTATACTTTCTAGCTTTTAATTTAACTTTTGCTTTTTCACCACCTGATGGTTTTTTAACGTAATAATAAAATGCACTATCAGGTTTGGCTTCTGGTACTAGCCTTACTTTAACATGTGATTTTTTTGCCATTAGTCTTTTTTTAAGTTTTTTATTAAGTTATTAATCTTATTTAATCTATATTTAATATTTAACGAATTTATAATTTTTTTATTATTTTCGTCAATATCTAAATTACCATTATCTAAAATCTTTTTAACACCAGCGATAGTCATGCCTTGTTTTTTTAATAAGTATTGAATTTTTAACAAAGTGTCTACATTTTTTTGGTCATAATATCTTCTATTGTTAATCTTAATTGGCTTGATCTGCTTAAATTGTGTTTCCCAATACCTAATAGTGTGAGATTGGTTATTTAATTTTTTTGGATTTTCTAAATTTAGTAATTTAACAACTTCACTGATAGTTTTATAAGAGTTTTTTAGTTTATTGGTCATTGTTAATATTTATAAATTTTTTAAATTCTTTTGATGGTTTAAATAAAACTACATTTCTTGCAGAAATTATTTTGGTTTCTTTTGTTTTGGGATTTCTACCAGATCTTTGTCTTTTATGTCTTACCTCAAAAGTACCGAAATTAGATATCTTTACTTTTTTATTTTTTTTTAGATTTTCAAATATAATATTAAGTATATCTTCTAATACTATATCTAATATTCTTTTAGATAAACCGAGTTTCATATATATTGAATTAACAATTTCTTTCTTAGTAAGATTAGTTCTCATTTAGAAATGTTATCTCTAATTTTCTTAATTAAATTGTTTTTAACTACTTTGATACATACATTTAAAGAATGGGAAAATCCTATATGATCTGTTGAACCGTGGCTTTTAACTACTGGTGAATTCAGTCCAATTAATATAGCACCATTATAAAGTCTTGGATCCAATTTTTTTTTCACTTTATTTAGATTTTTAATATTAATTAAGCTTGATAATTTACCTAAAATATTTGATGTCATTGACTCTTTGAATTCTTTAACAATAAAGTTAGCTGTCCCCTCTGCTGTTTTTAAGGCTATATTACCGGTAAAACCATCTGTAACTATTACGTTAACTTCTCCATCCATTATATTATTTCCTTCTATGTAACCATTAAATCTGAAATTTTTGTTTTTTATATTTTGTAGTTCTTGGTATGCCTTTTTAATAATATGATTACCTTTTAATTCTTCAGATCCAACATTTAAAAGTGCAACAACTGCATCATCATTCGGATATAAAGACTTAAATAGAGAGGAACCCATAATAGAAAAATCTACTAAATTTTTATCATTGCATTCAATATTTGCCCCTAGATCCAAAACAACATTAAAATTTCTTTTATTTGGCCAAAGTGCTGATAAAGCTGGTTTCTCTATATTTTCTATCATTTTCAAATTTAATTTAGAAATTACAAAGAGTGCACCTGTATTTCCTGCTGAAATAGCAACGTGAGACTCATTTTTTTTAACACTGTCTATGGTCATCCACATGCTAGTATCTTTACCTTTTTTTGCTGCAGATAAAGGTGAGTCTGTATCTAAAATTTTATTTTTAGTATCAAAAACAATAAAAATTTCTTTATTATAATTTTTTGGAAAAAGTAATTCAATTTTATCTTTATCCCCAAAAATATTATAGACAACATCTTTGTTTTCTCTTGAATTTACTAATATCCCATCAATTATTTTTTTTGGAGAGTTATCACCACCCATTGCATCTACTGCAATTTTTATATTTGAAGCCATAAGCAAAAATTATTCCTTAGGATCTAAAACTTGTCTACCTTTATAAGTTCCAGTTTTTAAATCAATATGATGTGAAAGTCTATATTCACCAGACTTTTTATCTTCAATAATATTCTTTGTAGAAAACTTAATGTGAGATCTACGTTTACCAGATCTAGACTTTGTTGTTTTACGTTTTGGAACAGCCATAATTTAGAATTTATGATCTAATACACTTTTTGTAAATGAATTTAAAGTTATTTTTGATAAATAATTAGAATACTTATCAAAATATCCAACAAATTTTTCATTATTATCTTTAATTTCTAGAAATACTTTAAGAATTTTGATCTTTTGTTCCGAATTATAAGACTCCCAATTATCAATCTTATTGATTATAGAATATAGTAAATTAACATAAGTTTTCATTTTTTTATTAACAGTTTGATCTCCATAACCTATTTCCCTAATGTCAAGTTCGATTTGCCTAAAAACATAATCGTAAAATTTTTGAAGATATTTTTGATTAATCTTAGATTTAAAATGTTTAAAAAAAAACGCCAGATGTAATAGAAATATTAAAAGTCTATCTGAGAATGTGTCATTTTCAGTAAAATAAAAAAAAAGAGTTTTATTTCTAGAGAGATTAACTAAATTATTATATATATTTATATATTCAGAATTCATGAAAATATTATTTTATATATCTATTTTTTTTTTAATATCAAATTGTTCTTTTAACCTAGTTGATGACCATCATGGTGTTTTTTTCTTAGAAAAAAAGGAAAAAAAAATTAAAGTTAATGAGTCCAATACAAATGATATTTTGTCTGTATTTGGAGAACCTTCAACTAAAAGCACTTTTGACAATGACATTTGGATTTATATAGAGCGAAGAATAACTAATACACACTTTTTTGGTAGAAGAAAATTAGTTGTTAATAATGTAATGGTATTAGAAATTGATAATAAAGGTATTTTAGCAAAAAAAGACTTTTATAACGTTAATGATATGAAAAATTTAAAATTTGATACTCAAAGGTCTGAAACTTTAGAAAAAAGAAATTTTATTTATAATTTTTTATCTAGTCTTAGACAAAAAGCTAACGATCCTTTGGGTGTTAGAAAGAGAAAAAGACAAAAAGGTAGTGAGAATTAAAATTTTTAAGTTAAATTTAACCTGCTATTACGGCTAGAAGTAATAAAGCTACAATATTTGTAATTTTTATCATCGGATTTACTGCTGGACCAGCAGTATCTTTATAAGGATCTCCAACTGTATCACCTGTTACAGCAGCCTTGTGTGCTTCAGAGCCCTTACCACCAAAATTTCCGTCTTCAATGTATTTTTTAGCATTATCCCATGCTCCGCCACCTGCAGTCATTGAAACAGCAACAAATAATCCTGTTATGATTACACCAAGCAACATTGCACCTACTGAAGCCAATGCAGCTACCTGACCTCCAATTGATAATATAATAAAATATAATACAATTGGCGACAGTACTGGTAATAATGATGGTATTATCATTTCTTTAATTGCTGCAACAGTTAATAAATCTACTAATTTTGCGTAATCTGGTTTTTGTTTTCTTTTCATAATACCTGGATATTTTTTAAATTGCCTTCTCACCTCGACAACGACTGCTCCTCCAGCTCTTCCCACTGCTTGCATGCCCATTGATCCAAAAAGATATGGCAACATACCACCAATAAGTAGTCCTACAACCACGTAAGGATTTGATAAATCAAATGTAACAATAATACCCTCTAATTTAGATCCAGTGACTTTCGAAAAATGTTTTATATCTTCTGTATACGCTGCAAATAAAACTAACGCTCCTAATCCAGCAGATCCAATTGCATAACCCTTTGTTACTGCTTTTGTTGTATTTCCCACTGCATCTAATGCATCTGTGGTTTTTCTTACATTGTTTGGTAATTTAGACATTTCTGCAATTCCACCTGCATTATCTGTTACTGGTCCATAGGCATCTAATGCCACAACCATGCCCGCAAGAGCTAACATTGTGGTTACAGCTATCGCAATACCATATAATCCAGCAATATTATTAGTTATAAGTATTCCTGCTACAATAATTAATGCAGGTATAGCTGTAGCCTCCAAAGAAATAGCCAAACCTTGAATTACGTTTGTACCATGACCAGTTGTTGAAGATCCTGCAACACTTCTAACAGGCCTATAATTTGTGCCTGTATAATATTCTGTTACCCAAATTAATAATCCAGTAATAATTAAACCTATTACACCACAATAATACAAATCTATTCCAGTAAAAGATTTATTTTTAAGTTCATATATATTTTCTAATCCTAGAACATAGTCTGTAACAGGATATAAAACTATTAAAGAAGCTATAGCGGAAACTATAAATCCTTTATATAAAGCGTTCATAACATTTTTGCTATTACCTAATCTAACAAAAAATGTTCCGATAATAGAAGTCAGAATACATGCTCCACCAATTGTTAAAGGATATATCATCATGCTCATATCATTAGGGAAAAATATTGATGATAATACCATAGTCGCAACAATTGTTACCGCATAGGTTTCGAATAAGTCAGCTGCCATACCTGCACAATCTCCTACATTGTCTCCTACATTATCAGCTATAACAGCAGGATTTCTCGGATCATCCTCTGGGATACCAGCCTCAACTTTTCCAACTAGATCTGCGCCAACGTCAGCACCTTTTGTGAATATGCCTCCACCTAATCTAGCAAAAATTGAAATTAAAGATGCGCCAAAACCTAGTGCTACTAGAGCATTCACTATTTCCCTCTCATCAATTCCAAATTTTAATAAAAGATAATAATAAACTGCAATCGATAATAAGGCTAAACCAGCAACCAACATTCCTGTAACTGCTCCTGATTTAAATGCTACATTCAAACCACTGTCTAAACCTTTTCTTGATGCTTCTGCTGTTCTAACATTTGCTTGAACAGAAACTAACATTCCTACATATCCTGCAATACCTGAGAGTGTTGCGCCAATAAGATAACCTAAACCAACAAGTATACTGAAAGAATAACTAACAATTACTAAAACTACTACACCTACAATAGCAATAGTTTTATATTGTCTATTTAAGTACGCTTTGGCTCCAATTTGTATGGCAGATGCAATTTCTTGCATTTTGGCATTACCTGCACTGGAACTTAAAATACTTTTGCCTGTAAAAAAACCATAAACTATTGATAAAAGCCCTGCTAGTATTGTGTAAATTAATATTGTTTCAGTATTACTTGACATAATTTTTTTTAAAAATCGGACAATACAAAATAAAACATAAAAGGCAATAAAATATTAAGTAAAATTATGCTCATAGCCTGGGATTTTTGTTAAATTCAACACTTTATCTGCATTTAAAAGCCTAAACTTGAATTTTTTTTTTGATAGAATTTTACCTATTCTGCTAATTTTTGTTTGGGTTATCCTTGAAATTTTGTCAATTTTATCTCTTTTGGATTTGTTTGCAGTAAATAAAATTTGATAATCATCACCATTAAAAATAAATTTACTTTTTTTTATAGAATTTTTATTTAAAAAAATTTTTAATTTAGTAGATATTGGTATTTTGTCATAATAAATTTCTGATGATATTTTTTGGGCGTTAATCATTTTATTTAAATCAATCAAAAGACCATCTGAAATATCGATTGATGTGTTTGCTATCTTTGTTAGGTACTTTGAAAAATTTAAGTTAATCATTGGTAAATAAAATTTATTTATAAAATATTTTTTGTAAATATTTTTATTATATTTTTTTTTTTGTAAATATTTTAAACCTAAATAACTATCACCTAAGTCACCTGTTATATAAATATCATCGTTTATTTTGGCATTATTTCTTTTAACTATTTTGTTACTAAATCCTAATGTAACAACTGTGAATGAATTTATTTTAGAAAAAACTGTATCACCTCCAGATAGTTTTATAGAAAATTTCTTTTGTTCTGACTTTAACGAATTAATTATTTTTCTTAAGTTTTTGTTACTAAAGGACTGTTTATTTCCACTACCTGAAATAAAATAAAATTTGGGTATAACACCCTTACATACTAAATCTGATATCGAAGATCTGATTATTTTTTTTATTAATAAATTTGGGTTTTTAAAGTTCGGAAAGTGTATTTTTTCTACATAAGTATCAATAGAAATTACATTTTTATTTATTTTATCAAAAAATACATCATCATTTAATTTTAATGCAGATGGATTATTCTTAACTAGTTTAGCTAGATAATTCTTTATTAAAGTACCTTCATTCATTAGTTAACCTTAAATTTTTAGAAATTTTGTCAAGTAATGCATTTAAATATTTTGTCTTTGCATCTTCAATAAAAAAATTTGATGCGTTTAAATATTCTTTAATAATTATTTTTGAGGATGTTGTTTGTTTGTAGAGAAGTTCATAAATAGCACTTTTTAAAATAATTAAAAAAACACTATCATGTTTTTTTAAATTAATATCTGCGTTTAAATATTTTGTTATTTCTGCAATTATTACATCATTTCTTTCAATTGTACCAAAGACAACATCTTTTATAAATTTTTTGAACCTATGTTTAGGAATAATTATATTTTGATCATTATTATAATACTTCCCATATAAAATTTGGATAATTATAACTCTAGGGTTATTTTTTGGACTAAAAATTGGCTTCATTTTTTAATTAATTTATTTATAAAGAATAGAATTTAACGCTAATGCTGCTTCTTTACCTTTATTTTTTCTAACCAAAGCTTGCTTGTAATTAAAACAGGTTAAAATAGAGTTTCCTACAGGTTTTTTACTTTCTATGCTTATATTCATAATCGCATCAATTACAGATTTTGATATTAAATCAAAATGAGCAGTCTTCCCTTTAATGACGCAACCAACAGCCACAAAACCATCAAATTTTTTTATATTTTTTGAAATTATTACTGGTATTTCAAAAACACCAGGAACTTTAACAATTTTTAAACTAATCCTTTTATTAAGATATTCTTTAGTACTTTTTAATAATGCCTGGCTAATTTCTTTATAGTAATCTGATACTACGATAAGAACTTTTTTTCTCATTTAATAATCTCTTGTTTAACAATTTTTATATCAAATCCTTCTAGACCTACAACTTTTTTAAGAGATCTTGTGACCAATATCATATTTTTAATTTTTAAAGATTTTATTATTTGCGCACCTATACCGTAATTTCTAATTAATTGATCTGGTCTTTTTTTGATTTTATCTGATTTTAAATCACGTAAGGTTGCAGAAACAGACTTAATATTAGTATCTCTAATAAATATAAGAACACAATTATTAAATTTTTGGAAGTATTTTAAAGTTTTACTAAATGAATTTGGCAAATTTTTTCCCATAAGATAATTTTCAACAATATTTGAAGATATAACTCTAACTCTAATGTTTTTATTAGATTTAATTTTGCCTTTTACTAAAGCAAAATTCTCAGATCCATCTAATAGATTTTCAAATACTTTAATTGAAAATTTTTGATTATTAATTTTTATATGATCCTTTTTTTTTAGCTTGATCAATTTTTCGTTTTTAAGTCTGTAAGAAATCAAGTCTTCAATTTTACCAATCTTCAGATCATGCTTTTTTGCAAAATCAAAAAGCTCTTTTCCTTTTGCCATAATACCATCGTCATTCATTATTTCACAAATAACTGCCGAAGGATTTTTGTTTGCAAGTTTTGAAATATCTACTGATGCTTCTGTATGCCCTGCTCTAACTAATACGCCACCGTCTTTTGATATAATTGGAAAAATATGTCCAGGAGAAACAATTTCTTCTTTCTTAACTTTATCTTTAATAGCTGTTTTGATAGTTTTGGACCTATCTTTAGCTGAAATACCTGTTGTAACACCTTTTTTTGCCTCAATAGAAACAGTGAAAGCAGTTTGATTTCTTGAATTATTTATTGGGGACATTAATGATAAATTTAATTTTTTGGCTTGTTTGTCTGTAATAGCTAAACAAATTAATCCTCTACCATATTTAGCCATAAAATTAATTTTATTAGATGATACATTTGATGCTGGGACGACTAAATCTCCCTCATTCTCACGATTTTCATCATCAACAAGAATATACATTTCACCTTTTTTTGCAGACTTTATAATTTTATCTATTGGAGTGTAATTACTTTTTTCCATAATGTTTTTTTATATATTTTGATAAGATATCAATTTCAACATTGACAATTTGTCCCTTTCTTAAATCTGATAAATTTGTAAGCTTCAAACTGTGAGGTATTAACCAAACTTGAAATCCTTTTTTTGTAACCTTTGATATTGTTAATGATACTCCATTTAAAAGAATAGATGCTTTAGGTATTAAATATGACAAATTTTTTTTATCAATTGTAAAATCATATATTCTTGATTTACCTTTGTTAATAATACCAATTACCTTTGATGTACAGTCAACGTGACCTTGGCATAAATGTCCTGAGATTTTTTGACCATATTTTAAGGGTAATTCTAGATTTATCCTGTCACCTATTGATATATTCTTAAATTTAGATCTATTCATTGTTTCTTTTAATAAATAAAATTCCATTATTCTATTTCTTAGAGATACCATTGTTAAACAAACACCATCACAACATATTGAAACCCCTAAGTCTTTTTTTTTAATTTTTAAATTGCTTTTAATAAAAATATTTACACCTTTCGTGCTTTTTTTAATCTTTTTTACTATCCCTTTATTAAAAATGATACCATTCTATAACAAATAACTTTATCCTCATTTAAATGAATATTTAAATTTTTTTTGTTTTTAAATTTTTTATTTAACTGATTAACTATTTCTTTTATGTTTAATTGTCCATTTGTATTTAAGTTTTTACCACTTTTAAATAGGAAAAACTGATTAATATGTTTTTTTTTAATTAAGGATTTA
>CACKJD010000001.1:117500-298391 GCA_902600485.1 uncultured Pelagibacteraceae bacterium | reverse complement strand
TTTTATCTCATCAATTGACTCTTGCAATGAATTAGTTGCCTCTGGATGTACTGTGATTATATCAGCACCACTTTCTGCATAATCTTTTATATACTTGTGAACAGGTTTGATCATCAAATGTACATCAAATGGAATATTGGTACATTTCCTTAAAGCTTTTATTACAGGAGGACCTATAGTTAGATTAGGTACAAAGTGACCATCCATAACATCTACATGAATCATATCAGCCCCGCTATTTTCTAAATTTTTAATTTCTTGTCCAAGTTGACTAAAATCAGCGGATAAAATTGATGGTGATATTTTTATTTTTTTCATTGATACTTATTTACTAGTATCAATTTTTGTTTTTTTTTTGAATTATTTTTTACCAAATATTTGATAAATTTGAGATGCAATTTCACTTTCCAATGGAAAAGAAAGCATACCCATTACTGAATAACCCATTAAGTAAGGCATTAGATAAAATCTGAACATATAGAAAAACCAGGCAACATATAAAGGAACCAGAGGTTTTATGATGAAGGATGGGGTTATAAATCTAAACATTGTTATAAAAGGATCTGTCAATTTAACAAAAACTTTCATAAAGAAAAAACTAGAGTCTTCCCTTTGAAATATGTTCATTGCAACTCTACCAATTAAAGTCCACATGATCATACCCATGACGTAGTCAATTAGGTAAATCATTGGGTGAAAATTTGCGTACATGTCTGAGAAAAAAACTTAAGGGGCGATAAATTCTCGCCCCTTAAAAATTAAGTATTTAGTGTTGTCTTCCTAGTATCGCTTTACCACTTGGTACACGAACATCGTCTACCATTTTCTGTGTAGCAGCGTCTGGCGCTTTAGTTGCCAAGCTGACTACGATCATAAGTACTAAGCTTACTACTGATCCAACTATACCAAATGTTAACTGAGTAATATCTAAGAAACCAGGGTAACCACTTCTTACAGCTATTAAGTATGCTGTTCCAGCGGCTAGTCCTCCTAGCATTCCCGCGACTGCTCCTTGAGCATTTGCTCTCTTCCACCATACTCCTAGTACAAGTGGGAAGAATAATCCTGACATCGCAAAGTCAAAAGCCCAGATAACCGAACCTAAGATACCTTGAATTTCAAGAGCTGCAATTGTTGCTCCAGCAAAACCAATTAATACAAGTAATATCCTTGCGATTAACAATCTTTTAGCTGTTTCCGCTTTAGGGTTAATCATCTTGTAGTAAATGTCGTGAGATAATGCATTAGATATCGCTAACACTAATCCGTCAGCTGTTGACATGGCAGCAGCCATACCTCCAGCAGCAACTAGACCAGAAATTACATATGGTAATCCTGCTATCTCTGGAGTTGCCAATACAACGGCTTTACCACCCATGAAGAACTCGTTTAATTCGAGCGTTCCATTTCCGTTAAAGTCGCTTACAAACATTAAGTTTGCTTGGTTCCAGTTTTGATACCAGTCAATTGCTTGAACTTCAGAAATTGACTTACCAATAATTCCTGTTGCTAAGTTTGGATCCATTAACGATAGTTTAGATAATGTAGCTAACATTGGAGCTGATGAATAAAGTAGGAATATAAAGAATAGTGACCAACCTACTGATCTTCTAGCAGCTTTTACACTTGGAGTAGTAAAATATCTCATCATAACGTGTGGTAATGAAGCTGTTCCAGCCATCATACAAACCGCTAATGAAATAAATTTCCAAGGTGTAGTGTTAACTTCAGCGTGCGCTTTGGTTATACCTGATAGTCCTTTAGGAACCTGTTTTAAATCAGCTGCAGAATTTTTAACATCGCCAAGACCAAACTGAGCTTCTAACTCAGCGATTCTAGCAACTTCATCTGCTAACATTAAGTGTGGAAATACTCCAGCACCCATTTTGTTACTGATCCAGAATACAGGTATCAAGTAAGCTATAATCAATACAATGTATTGAGCTACTTGCGTCCATGTAACCGCTCTCATTCCACCAAGCATTGAACACATCAATATACTTGCTAATCCTACGTAAACAGCAATGTTAAAAGGAATATCAAGTGCAACTGATGCAATTGTTCCTGTAGCATTAATCTGCGCTGTCACATAAGTGAATGATGCAACTGTTAAGACTATTACCGCAGATAGTCTAGCTAAGTTTCCGCCATATCTAGTTCCAATGAAATCTGGAACTGTGTAACAACCAAATTTTCTTAAATATGGTGCTAGTAGCGAAGCAACTAGTACGTATCCACCCGTCCAACCAACAAGTAGTGCCATATAACCATAACCTTTGAAGTAAATTCCTCCAGCCATCGCAACGAATGAAGCACCAGACATCCAGTCTGCTGCTGTAGCCATACCGTTGAACACTGTTGGAACTTGCCTTCCAGCTAAGTAATATGCATCAACTTGAATTGTACGAGATAGGTAACCAATTAGTGCATAAATTAAGACTGTAAAGGCTACAAAGCAAATACCAATTACTTTTGCAGACATTCCAGCTTGTTCAGCAATCGCCATCAAGATTATGAAAACTATGAAACCACCGGTGTATGTTCCATAAATCTTGGGGAGATTGTTTATAAAATTACCCTTAAACATTAGTCATCCTCTCTTTCAGAAAAGCCGAACTCTTCATCAATCTTTTCTTGTCTTCCCGCAAACCAAAAAATTAGTATTACGAAAATTCCAAGAGAACCTTGACATGTCATATAATATGACAATGGATATCCAAAAGGTTTAATAGATGATGCTTCCATTTCGGCACCGAAGAGGAAGATGCCAATAGAGAAAACGAACCAGATAGCTAGCGTTACAAAAAGCAGGCCTCTAGTCTTTTCCCAATGTTGTGCTTGTTTTGACATTTTTTTCCCTCCCTATAGGTTAAAAGACGAAACATTACTCATTATGAAAAATATTGGAACCCCTAAAATTCTCGTATTTTTTGTTATTTTATAATATATTACAACTTTTAGTATACATATGGCCCTAAAATATAGATTCAATCTCAAAGATATAAAATTAGAGGATTTTAAGGTCTATCTTCTTGCAATGTTCAAGGGAATTTTGCCAAAAAAAAAAATTAAAAATTTTTTAGATCTCGAACAATTTATCCAAAAAAAATCTGCGTGGGTTACTCAAGTTACTTTGTACAATTATTTAAAAACAAGAATGGGTACCAAATATGTTTTACATTTTGACAATGATGTTTTTATTGACTCAATTAATTTAGCAAAATGGAACATTTATATAATCTCTTTACAAGATTTAACTTTCTTCACATTTTCATATATACATAAAAATTTTAATCTTAATGATTTTGAAAAGTCCAAAAGAATTTACGAAACAATTATTGATGAAGAAATTAAGAATGGTATGCCAGAAGATATAGCAGCCTACGGAAAAAAAACTTTTTTCGAAAGATATGAAAAAATTGATTGGAAAAAATATTATAGCTCACTTCCATTTAACCCTAGTGCACTAGCACTTTATAAATGGGCTCCTATTGCAGAGGAATTAAAAACCCTAGACAGAAAAATTGTTTTAAACTCTATGATACTTAAGTGGGACAATATTAAGGATGAGTTTATAAAACTTATAAAGTTTTAAACATTTTTTCTCTCATCAACTAAACTTTGTACAACACTAGGATCTGCCAAAGTAGTTGTGTCACCAAGTTGATCATGTTCATTTGCTGCGATCTTTCTTAAAATTCTTCTCATAATTTTCCCAGATCTTGTTTTTGGTAATCCTGGTGAAAAATGAATTAGATCTGGTGTAGCAATTGGACCTATTTGTTTTCTAACCCACAACTTTAGTTCTCTTTCTAAGTCACCATCTGCTTTTTCACCTACATTAAGAGTGACATAGCAGTAAAGACCGTTACCTTTTATATCATGAGGGTATCCAACTACTGCAGCTTCAGCTACTTTTGGATGAGCAACGAAAGCGCTTTCAATTTCTGCTGTACCTAAGTTGTGTCCTGATACAATTATTACATCATCAACTCTTCCTGTTATCCAATAATATCCATCTTTATCTCTTCTACAACCATCCCCAGTAAAGTATTTTCCATCAAATTGTGAGAAATATGTTTCGATAAATCGATTATGATCTCCATAAACCGTTCTCATCTGTCCAGGCCATGACTGAGCGATACACAATCTTCCTTGAGCTTCACCTTTTAAAACTTTTCCAGTTTTATCAACAATAACTGGTTTGATCCCATAGAAAGGTTTAGTTGCAGAACCTGGTTTCAGATCTATCGCACCGGTCTGCGGACTAATTAAAATTCCTCCAGTTTCTGTTTGCCACCAAGTATCAACTATTGGACATCTTGAGTCACCAACAGTTTTGTAATACCACTCCCAAGCTTCTGGATTTATTGGCTCACCGACTGTACCAAGTAATTTTAGCGTTTTTCTTGAGGTTTTTTTTACAGGCTTATCTCCTTCCCTCATCAAGGCTCTAATTGCAGTTGGAGCTGTATAAAAAATATTAACCTTGTATTTATCAACGATCTGCCACCATCTTGAAGAATCAGGATAAGTTGGTATCCCCTCGAACATTAAAGTTGTAGCACCATTAGCTAGTGGTCCGTAAATTATATAACTATGACCTGTCACCCAACCAATATCTGCAGTACACCAGTAAATATCTTTCGGCTTATAATTAAAAATGTACTGATGTGTCATTGAGGCGTAGACCAAATATCCACCTGTAGTGTGAAGAACGCCTTTTGGTTTTCCAGTAGATCCTGATGTATATAAAATAAAAAGCGGATCCTCAGCATTCATCTCCTCAGGTTCACAATAAGATGATACATTTTTAGTTATGTCATGATACCAAACATCTCGACTACTATCCCAACTAACATCGTTCCCTGTTCTTTTAACTACAACACATTTCTTAACATTGGGACAACTCATCAAAGCTTCGTCTGTGATTGATTTTAAAGGTATTATTTTTCCACCTCTTATTCCTTCATCAGCTGTTACCACATAATCTGAGTCACAATCATTTATACGTCCAGCTATACTGTCAGGAGAAAAACCACCAAAAATTATTGAATGGATTGCACCAATTCTAGCACAAGCTAACATCGTGTAAGCCAGCTCTGGTATCATTGTTAAATAAATAGTAACTCTATCACCCTTTTGAACTCCAATTTCTTTTAATCCATTTGCAATTTTACATACTTCGTTATGTAATTGTTTATAAGTAATTTTCTTTTGTACTTTTGGATCATCTCCGACCCACATAATTGCAGTTTTATCTTTATTATTTTTTAAATGTCTATCTATGCAATTAGCTGATGCATTTAGAGTGCCATCGTAAAACCATTTGATGTTTACGTCTGAACTACTATATTTAACATCTTTAATTTTGGTGTATGGCTTAATCCATGTAACTCTTTTTCCTTCTTTTCTCCAAAATCCGTCGTTATCCTTAATAGACTGACTATACTTTTTTTCGTAGATAGTTTTACTAACTAAAGCTTTTTTTAACCATTCAGACTTAACTTTATAAATTTTTTCTGATGATTTGTTATTTTTAATTTTTAATTTCTTAACTTTTTTATATTGTTTAATTTTTCTAGATTTAGACTTAGATCTATATTTTTTCTTTGCTTTTTGTTTAGTTTTTCTTTTTTTTGATTTTTTTGCCATAATTTATTTTTATATTACCCATATTATTTAAAATCTTCCAGCTTTTAGAGTCAATAGGCATTACTGATAATCTGCTTTGTTTTATAAGGGGCAATTGTTTTAGTTGCTCAATTTTCTTTATATTTTCTAAACTAACTGGATTTTTTAATTTTTTTTCAAATTTAACTCTAACTGCAACAAATTTTTTCATCTTATCTGTTGGATCGATAAAAGCCTCTCTTACTACTTTTACAATACCAACAATTTCTTTGCCTATATTAGAATGATAAAAAAAACAAAGATCTCCAGTTTTCATATTTCTTAAATTTTTAGCTGCTTGATAATTTCTCACACCGTCCCAAATTGCACCTTTGGCACCAGCTTTTAATTGTTGATCAATAGACCAAACGTCAGGTTCTGATTTTAATAACCAGTAATTCATTTAGAATAGTTTTTTTTTATTTAAATTTACATTAAAATGAAAAAATATGAGAGATAAAATTGCTGAAATATTAGACTTAATAAAAATTAATAAATTTAAAGAGGCCAAAATAAAATGTGATAGCATAAAAAAACATTTCGATGAAAGTTTAGAATTTTTACATATTTATGGCTTCATATTCTTTAGTTTAAATAATTACGAAAAGGCCATAGAGCAATGGGAGAAGGCAATAAAAATTAATCCAAAATTTGTAGATGGTTTAAATAATCTTGGAAATGCATTTTTCAGAAAAGGAAAATTTGACGAAGCCATTAATTATTTAAATAAAGCATTAAGTTTAAGACCAAATTTCTTTGAAACTTATTATACACTAAGCGATATTTTTTATCAAAAAGGCATTTATGATAACGCACTCAAAAATATAAATGAGGCCTTAAATTTAAAACCTGGACATTTACCAACCATAAAAAGCAAACTCGCGATTCTTTTAAAAATGAATATGAAAAAAGAGTACTTAAAATTTTTAGAAAAAGTTATTCCACAACATCCTAAAGAAACAGAACTTTATTATAAAAAGGCACAAGTTTTTTCAGAATTAGGAATGAACACCTCCTCAATAAATACCTATAAAACCATATTAATGATTGATCCAGAATATCCATTTGTTTTAGGAAATGTTGTTGAAGATAAATTAGTAAATTGTGATTGGAAAGGTCTAGATAGAGATATAAACGAAATAAAAAATAAGGTATTTAAAAATAAAGAAATTGCTAGTCCAATGTTACTAGCAAAATTATTTGACTCACCTGAAATACTTTTTAAGGCAAGTAAAATATGGATTCAGCAATTTGATTTAGATAATAACAATCAGATTGATACTCGAATTTTAGAAATAAATACAAAAATAAAAATAGGATATTTTTCGGCTGATTTTAGAGACCACCCTGTTGGTCACTTAATAGTTAAAATGCTAGAGACTCACGACAAATCTAAATATGAAATTTATGGTTTTTACTTAGGTAGGAGACATGATGAAAACGATATTTTTCATTCAAGAATAAAAAAAGCTTTCACTAAATTTTATGATGTATCTAGTATGTCAAATGAAGAAATAATATCTTTATCTAGAAATTTAAAAATACACATTGCTATAGATCTTATGGCCCACACAGGAGGACATGAACACAGGTATGCAATTTTTCAGAGTAAATTGGCACCGATACAAATAAACTTTTTAGGTTATCCAGGTACATCTGGATCAGATAAAGTAGATTATATAATAGCTGATAAGACAGTAATACCCGAAAAAAATAAAAAGTTTTTTTCTGAAAAAATTATTTACCTGCCACATTCTTATCAGCCGAGCGAAAAAGACAGAGTAATATCAGAAAAAAAATTTACAAAACAAATTTTAAATTTACCAAAGGATGATTTTATATTTTGTTGCTTTAATACTATAAATAAAATTTTACCTAATATTGTTAAATTATGGGCTGAAATATTAAATCATGTACCAAAAAGTGTTTTGTGGCTATTGTCTGATAATGATGATGCCAAAAAGAATCTAAAAATAGAATTCGAAAAAAAAAAAATAGACCCTAAAAGAATAATTTTTGGTACTAAAGTTCCAATAACTGAGCATCTTAAAAGAATTAAATTTGCAGATTTGTTTCTAGATACATTTCCTTATAACGCCCACACATCATGCAGTGACTCTATTTGGGCAGGGTTACCAATATTAACTTTAGAAGGGGACTCTTTTCAAAGTAGAGTTGCCTCTAGTTTATTAAAAACAACTGGCTTAATTGAGCTTGTTGCCAAAAATGAAAAAGAATATTTAAATAAAGCTGTTCATATTGCAAAAAATCGAGAATATTTAAATCAACTAAAAAATAAATTACTTACCTCTAAAGATAACAACCCATTATTTGATAATAAATCTTTTACTCATAATATTGAGAAGGCATACAGAATCGTATTTGAAAAACATATTAATGAAAAAGATCTGGAAGATGTTTATTTATAATTGAACACCTGCTCCCTTTAGAAATTTAGCGTTCTTATCTAATTGCCATCTAGGTTTTACAGAAAAGTCTAATTTACTAAATTTTTTTTTTTTAAATTTTTTTAGTCCAACAATTGCAATCATAGCAGCATTATCACTACATAGATCTAGCTCTGGAAAAATAGATGTAAATTTTTCTTCTAAACAAATTTTGTTTATTATATTTCTTATCTCGTTATTTGCAGCTACTCCGCCAGCAACTATAATTTGATTTCCCTCAAAATTTTTTTTAAACTCATTAATGGCTATTTTTGTTTTTTTGTAAATAATATCTAAAATTGTTTTTTGAAATGATGCTGCTAAATCGTATTTATCTTGTTTATTTTTAATTGTTTTAGATGATCTAAAAACTGCAGTTTTAAGCCCTGCGAAAGATAGATTACAACCCCCTCTATTTATAATTGGTTTTGGGAGAACATACCTTCTTTGATTTCCTTTTTTTGCATAATGTTCAATTTTTGGTCCACCGGGAAATCCAAATCCTAATATCTTGGCAGTCTTGTCAAATGCTTCACCTAAAGCATCATCAATTGTAGTGCCTATTCTCTTATATCTCCCCAAACCTTTCACAACTAAATATTGAGTATGTCCGCCTGAAATAAGCAAAAGTAAATAAGGAAATTTTATATTACTTTTAAACATAGGACTTAATGCATGACCTTCTAAATGATTTACAGCAATTAATGGTTTTTTTAAAGCTAATGATAATGATTTCGCAAAATTAAAACCGACAGATAAACATACGATTAAACCAGGACCTGCTGTAGCAGATATTGCGTCAATATTATTTAATTTTACTCTGCTTTTTTTTAGAGCTTTTTTTGTAATCATTTCGATTTTTTCTAAATGACTTCTCGCCGCCAATTCAGGTACCACACCCCCAAATTTTTTATGAACCTCTTCCTGGCTTGATACAATATTAGCCAAAATTTTTGGTGGTTTTGTTCCATTATCCTGGATTATTGAAACAGCAGTCTCATCACAGCTTGTTTCTA
This sequence comes from uncultured Pelagibacteraceae bacterium, assembly GCA_902600485.1. Taxonomy (GTDB): domain Bacteria; phylum Pseudomonadota; class Alphaproteobacteria; order Pelagibacterales; family Pelagibacteraceae; genus Pelagibacter. The sequence continues at coordinate 289,255 of CACKJD010000001.1, read as the reverse complement.
TGCCCATTATAAGTATTTTTTTTTTCATAAATAATTTAATTAATATAGGTAAATTTAAATATTATGAATAAAAAAAAAATAATCATAGGAGCAAGAGGAAGTAAATTAGCTGTTAAATATGCAGAACTTGCTATTAGAAAAATTAAAAAATTTTATAATGGAAAAATTGAGTTAAAAAAAATTGTTACAAAGGGAGATAGAGTTTTAAATCGCAGAACTTCTGATATTGGTGGCAAGGGAGAATTTGTAAAGAATATTGAGAAGGAATTGATTGCCAAAAAGATTGATATAGCTGTTCACTCATTAAAAGATATTCCGTATAAAGAAACACCAGGCTTGATCATAAAAACATTTCTTAAAAGAAATTCTCCAAGAGAAGTACTTATAAGCAGAAAAAATTTATCTTTCGAAAAGTTAAAAAAAAATTCGATTATTGGTACGTCTTCTTTTAGAAGAGAATTTCAATTAAAAGTGATGAGGCCAGATTTAAAATTTAAACTTATAAGAGGAAATATTGATAGTAGAATAAAAAAAATTTACGAAAAAAAATATGATGCAATTATTTTGGCCAAGGCAGGTTTAAAGAGTTTAAAGATGACTAGTTTAATTACACAAGAATTTGATTGTGACAAGGTCATCCCGTCTGCAGGTCAGGGTATAATTTCTCTACAATCGAGAAAAAATGATAACAAAATTAATAAACTTTTAGAAAAAATTAATGACAAAAATACAGAAATTAGAGCAAAGACCGAGAGAAAGGTTTTAAAAATTTTAAAAGGTGACTGCAGCACAGCAGTTGGTATTTATTCATTCATTAAGAAAAAAAAACTAATTTTAAAAGCTGAGCTATTTTCTGTTGATGGAAAATATAGATATTTTTATGAACATTCTGATAAAATTGGAAAATCACTAGAAATTGGATCAATTGTTGGAAATTATTTAAAAAAAATATCTCAAGGCAAATATAAAAATTGAAATGCACATTTTATTAACTCGTCAATTACAAGATTCAAAAGATTTAATACAAAAATTTAAATCTAACGGCTTTAAAGTTTCAAACTTGCCTTTATTAGAGATTAATAAATTAGATTATGATGAAATTAAAAATTATAATTATAATGCAATGATTTTTACTAGTTCTAATGCAATTAAATTTTTAAATTTAAAGAATATTAAAAAGAATATTTTATGTTTTTGTGTTGGGTCATATACAGAAAAAACTGCGAGGTCTAATGGTTTCCAAAATGTAATTGCAGCTGATGGCAATGTCAGAAATTTGAAAGAACTTGTACAACAAAATTTGTCAATAAAAGATAACAAGATACTCTATGTAAGTGGAGATGTTTTATCATTTCCTTTAGATAAAGAGCTAATTTCGGAAGGGTACAATGTTGAGAGATTGATAAACTACACTGTTAAACATAACAAAAATTTAGATATATCATTTTTAGACTCTTTAAAGAAAGATATGCCAAATTTAGTATATGTTTATTCTGAAAATAGCGCAAAAAGCTTTCTAAACTTAATTAAAAAATATGAATTGGTTGACTACTGGATGAATACTAACTTAATGTGCATTGGAGAAAAAACCTCTTCAGTTTTAAATGTGATAAAATGGAAAAAAATATTTTTATTTAACCCTGGCGAAGAGGAATTTTTATTATATAAAATTTAAAATATGGAAGTTTTTATTAATTTAAAAAATTTATTTCTTTCCGTTTGGGATAAAGGAATTTTAGGTATCGATATTGGTCAGATACTAATTGGATTAGGAATTTTTTTAATATTTCTAATTTTCAGGGGATTAATTAGTAAATTAATAATAAAAAAATTGGAGCTCATCTCAAAAAGAACAACTAACAAATTAGATGATACTTTTGTAAAAGCTATGGTAGGACCAGCACGTTTTTTACCTATAGTTTTAGGTTTTTTCTTTGCAAGTTATTATATGACGTTTGCAGAGGATACCAGGTCTTTTGTAGACACTATTAACAGAACTTTAATAACGATCTTATTGTTTTGGATTATCCATCAAATAATTGAACCAATTTCATATATTTTAAGTGGATTAGATAAAATTCTCACAAGAGAACTAATAGGATGGATAATTAAATCATTAAAAATTTTAATTTTTATATTAGGTGCTGCCGCTGTTCTTGAATTATGGGGAATAAAAATTGGACCAATTATTGCTGGATTAGGTCTTTTTGGAGTAGCTGTTGCACTGGGAGCCCAAGACTTATTTAAAAATTTAATATCCGGGATTTTAGTCCTTGTTGAAAAAAGATTTAAAATGGGTGATTGGATATTAGTAGAGGGGACAATTGAAGGAATTGTTGAAAAAATAGGATTTAGATCAACAACCATTAGAAAATTTGATAAATCTTTAGCTATAATTCCTAATTTTCAGTTTGCAGAAAATGCTGTTATTAATGTAAGTCAAACAACTAATTGGCTCATAAGTTGGATAATTACTTTGCAATACGACACAACGGTTGATCAGTTAAAAAATATAAGAGATCAAATCGAAAAACATATTACCGAAAACGATGATTACGATAAAAAAGTAGGACTCGCAGTTAGAGTAGATAAATTTTCAGACAGCTCGATAGATATGTATGTAAGATGCTTCACCAAAACCAATAGTTGGAATGAATGGCTAAAAGTTAAAGAAAAATTAGCCATCGAAATAAAGCAGATAGTCGAAAAAAATAAAGCTTCATTTGCTTTTCCGAGTCAATCTATCTACGTCGAAAAAAAATGATAGCTCTATTTTATTTATCATTACAAATCTTAAAATTATATTCTTATATTGTTATAGCTAACGTTATAATTAGCTGGCTAGTTGCTTTTAATGTTTTAAATACTACAAATCGATTTGTTTATTTAGTTTTGGATTTTACATACAGACTAACAGAACCTTTTTTAAGAAAGATTAGAGGTTTTCTACCTAATCTGGGTGCTATCGATATATCCCCGGTCATCCTTCTTTTGTTGATATGGTTTATAGAAATGTGTATGAAACTTTATATAGCACCATTAATTTTTTAATTTAAAATGACTATTATAGACGGAAAAAAAACTGCTGCTGATTTAAGATCAAATTTAAAAAATGAAGTAGATAATCTAAAAAAAAAATTTAATAGAGTTCCAGGCTTAACTGTAATACTTATAGGTGAATATGCGCCAAGCAAAATTTATGTACGGAATAAAGAAAAATCAGCAGTAGAAATTGGTCTTAAATCAGAAATTATTAAGTATCCCGATACAGTAGAAGAAAAAACCGTATTAGAAAAGATTAATGAACTCAATAAAGATGAAAATGTTTCTGGTATTTTGGTACAGTTACCACTTCCAAAACACATTAATAACAAAAAAATTATAGATGCAATCGATCCAAACAAAGATGTAGATGGTTTTCACCCTAACAATGTGGGAAATTTGTCATCTGGTTATGAAAGCTCTATTCCTTGCACTCCCCTCGGATGTCATTTGTTGATTAAAAAAATAGAGCCAAATTTAAATGGGAAAAAAGCAGTTGTTTTAGGTAGATCTAATCTAAATGGAAAACCAATGACACAACTTTTACTGAAGGAAAATTGCACAGTAACAATTGCTCATTCAAAAACAAAAAATTTAAAAGAAGAATGTCTAAAGGCAGATATTTTAGTAGTCGCAGTTGGAATTCCAAAACTTGTGAAAGGTGATTGGGTTAAAAAAGGATCTATAGTAATTGATGTTGGGATTAATAAAACTGAAGAGGGAATAGTCGGTGATGTTGATTTTGATGATGTTTTAAAACATGCAAAAGCAATAACCCCAGTTCCAGGTGGAGTTGGACCAATGACAATCGCTTGTTTATTAAAAAATACAATAGAATGTTTTAAAAGATCATTAGTCTAAACCAATAAGTATTTGATTAAATTCCTCACCTGCTTTTGTAGTATTGAATAGTTTTTCAATAGCCTTCTTTTGATAATATTTTTTTATTTCTAATAAATTTTCTTTATTTGCAATGTCGATTGCTAGTTCGACATACTCCTTTTTATTTCCAACAATTGGAGGATTGTCAATTTCCATTTGTATATAAGCAGCATTCACAATCCTAGATTTTATGAATTTGGTCGGCATTGTAATCGTTGGTGTTCCGTACACCATTGACTCGTGAAATGAGTTACCAGCACCAAAATATAACGGATCTAGTAACACAGACGATGTTCCTAAGTGGTTTATGTAATTATCTCTACTAAGTGGATCAAGAAAAATAACCCTATCTAGATCAAAAAATTCAATTTTTTTAAAACGTTCAATTAATTTATTAAAATAAACTTTATTAGTATCTTTGATTAAATACAAAACTCCTTTTTTGTCTTTTTTGAGTATTTCAGCTAAAATATGATCAAAATCAGGATGAAATTTAAACATTGTTTGTGGGCATGAGTAAATATTTTTTTTAACTAATTCAGCATCTTTTAACTTTTGTTTTACTTTAGGCATCTCATAAATCATTGGCAGGTGTTCCATTAACAATAATTTTTCTGAGTAACTTTTTGAAGTTTCATTTGTAACTAAACTTTTAGAACATAGAAAAAAATCTATACTTTCGCTACCTGTTGTTTCAGGATGACCCCAAGACATTATTTGATGTTTGGCAAGCCTGATTAGAGATAGATAGTACATCTCAATTGACATACCGATATCTGGATAAAATAAAATATTAAATTTTTCTTTTTTAAAAAAACTAATTTTTTCACCTAATTTTTCTGGAAGTCGAATGTTCTTTAAAAAACCATTTTTTTCTTTTTTAATAAATTCATTAAAAAGATCACTGCTCTTTGTTTTTTTAGAATGAAGAACAAATATATCAAATTTTGACTGGTCAAGACTAAAAATAATATTCTTAAATAATCTACCAATTGTATGGTTAGTAAAAAATTCTGATATAAAACCTATTTTTATTTTTTCATTTTCTTTTTTTTCAACAACACAATTTTCACTTAATTCTCTATAAATTTTTCTTAAAGCTTTTACGCTCTTGATATTTAATTCAAGATTGTCATGCTGATTATAAGAAGATTCATAGTGAGGTGTTTGAATTATTTGATCATTGTCAAAATTTAGTTGTTCACTATTTTCTATAATTTGGTCATAACAGTTGTTTATTTTTTTTCTAAATTTATCAATTTCATTGTTGTCTTTTACAATTACAGGAAACAATAATTCTTTTTGATATCTCCACTTGGGGTTCATTAAATTTTTACTTAAACCTTCCTCAATTAAATTAATCATCTCGTAAATTTTGTCCTGGTTTTTCAAAATTGATGCATAAAACTGGTAAGCAAAAGGCTCTTTTTCGTTTAGTTTTAAAACTTTCTTGATCGTATTTTCTGCGTTTTGAAAGTCTCCAGAAAAAGCATACGCGTGTAATAAATTCCTTAAAACTGATAAGTTTTCTGGAAAATGAGTTAAGATTTTATTAAATAGCTCAATCGATTTAGAGTAATTTTTATTTTGTAAATGATTATAAGCAATTTTAAATAATTCTTCTGTAGAAATTTTGTTCACAACCAAGTTTATTAATAAATAACATTACACTAATACGAAAAAATTAAAATATATTAAGATAATTTTGATCTTCCACCGTCCACACCTATTATCTGACCAGTTATCCATGAGCTGTCTTGAGATAATAAAAATTGTGCCATTGCGGCAGCATCTTTGCCTTCACCCACTCTTTTCATCGGGTGGGCTTTAGCTACGCCCTCTGCAATTAATTTATTTTTTAATATTGGGTCAGCTATTTTTGATTTAGTTAAACTGGGCGCAATACAATTAACTCTAATGTTAGGAGCAAACTCTGCTGCTAACGATACCGTGAGACCCTCAATAGCACCTTTGACAGATGCAATAATACTATGATTAGTAAATCCTCTCTGAACTGCAACTGTTGAAAACATAACTACAGAGCCTTTATTTTTTTTTAAATTGTCCTGAAAGTTTTTAATAGTCTCAACTATTGGAAAAAAATTCAAATCAAAGCATTTCATAAAATCATCTTTTTTAACTGCTCGAACAGGCTTAAGATCAATAGAGCCGACACAATATGCTATGCCAGCAATTTCCTGACCCTCAAATTCATTTTTCAAATTTTTAACAGATTGTTCGTCTAAAACATCAACAACACTGTATTTACAACTAAGTTCAGATGATAATAAATTAAGACCATTTTCATCCCGACCTATGAGGTGAACATTTTGATTTTTGCTAGCCATTAATTTGGCTAAGTTTGAACCGATAGAACCTGTCGCACCAAAAATTAAATATTTTCCTGACATATCGTATAATAATATTTATAAATAAATTATGAAATTGTTTATTATACTTGGAAATCAATTATTTCCATTAAAATACCTAAACCGCTTCAAAAAAGACCATCTTTTTTTTATGGCAGAAGATAACGGTTTATGCACTTATGAAAAACATCACAAACTTAAAATCCTTTTATTTCTTTCATCAATGAGATCATTTTACGAAAATTTAAAAAAAAATGGCTTTAAGATTGCTTATTCTAAAATTGAGGACTCAGCTTTCCAAGATGATTATCTTTTAAAAATTAAAAAAAATTTAAAAAAAAATAAAATTAATGAAATTTCGTGTTTTGAAATTGAGGATAAACCATTTGAAAAAAAAATTATAGATTTTTCAAAGAAAAACAAAATAAAGCTCAATATAATTACATCTCCAATGTTTCTTAATACTAGAGATGATTTTAAAAAATATTTATCTAAATCAAAAAAACCATTCATGGCAGTTTTTTATAAAGAAACGAGAAGAAAAATGAACATCTTAATGAATGGTGAAGATCCTGTTGGTGGTAAATGGAGCTTCGATGAAGATAATAGAAAGAAACTGCCTAAAGGAACTAAAATTCCATTATTTCCTAAAATAAATCAAACAGCTCATACAAAAAAACTAAAAAACATTATAGAAAAGAAATTTGCAAAACACCCTGGTTCAACAGAAAATTTTTGGTTTGCAACCGAATATAAAGACGTTCTAAAATTACTAGAATTTTTTATAAAAGAAAAATCTAATTTATTTGGAGATTATGAGGACGCTGTTGATCAAAATAATAATATATTATTCCATAGTGCTCTTAGTCCCTACATAAATTTGGGGTTAATAACTCCAGAAATAATTATAGAGAAAATTTTAGATAGTCATAAAAAGAAAAAGATTAGAATAAATTCTTTAGAGGGTTATATAAGACAAGTAATTGGCTGGCGAGAATTTATGAGAGGAATTTATCAAAATTTCTATAACAGATTAGAAACTGGTAATTTTTTTAAGCATAATCGTAAAATGAAACCTACTTGGTACCAAGGAAACACAGGACTTCCACCTTTGGACTATGCGATAAAAAATGCTAATGATCATGGTTGGTCACATCACATAGAAAGACTAATGATTTTATCAAATATTATGAATCTCTGTGAGATTAAACCAATATATGTTTACAAGTGGTTTATGGAAATGTTTGTTGACTCATCTGATTGGGTAATGTCCCCAAACGTTTATGGAATGGGATTGTTTAGTGATGGAGGAATTTTTGCTACTAAACCTTATATTTGTGGATCAAGTTATTTTCTTAAAATGATGGATTTTAAAAAAGGTGAATGGTGTAACATTATGGATGGTCTTTATTGGAGATTTATAAATAAGAACAGATCTTTTTTTTTAAAAAACCCAAGATTATCAATGATGGTAAGAATATATGACAAAATGAATGCCCCAAGAAAAAAAGTTATATTAGCTGCGGCTGATAAGTTTATAAAGGAAAATACTAATGCCAGTTAAAGTTTTTTTTAATAACTCTTGTAATATTTGTAAAATAGAAATTGATCACTACAAAAAAAATTCTGATGAGAATTTAGAATGGGTTGATATTACAAACAATCAACAAGCAGTTGACTTAACATCAAAATCTAAGGAAGAACTTCTAAGGAGATTGCATGTGATTGACAATGGACAAGTTATTGGAGGAGCTAAAGCATTTATAATTATCTGGTCAAAAATACCAAAATATAATTTTTTAGCAAAAATTTTGAGTTTTAAACCTTTGTTTATCTTATTTCATTACGCTTATGAATTTGTAGCTTATTTTTTATTTTTAAAAAACAAACACCAACTTAATGAAAAAACAAAACCTACCAACTAAGTTGTGCCCAGTTTGTGAAAGGCCCTTTAAATGGAGAAAAAAATGGAAGCTGAACTGGGACAAAGTTAAATATTGCTCTAAAAGATGTTCATCAAAAAGGTAAATTATTTATATAAATTTTTAATTATTTTTTCTTTAATATTACCAATTAACAGTTCTCGTGCAGAATTTTTTAAAGATATTTCAAATATTATAACGATTAATGAAAGCAGGCTTAGTTATGGGGTTTCGGTTACGGATATTAATGCGGATGGAAATAATGAGTTTATAGTCACAGGTTTTGGTTATCCAAACTTAGCTTTAGGTTACATTGATGGAAAATTAAAAAACATAATCCAAGAGGACGTTTTTTTAGATCGAGATAGAAAAACTATTGGTGTTGCAGCTTGTGATATAGATAAAGATGGTTTTGAGGAAATTTATTTTTTAAATACAGACACCTATAGTGGAACAAAAAAATACTCTGATAGAATAATCGATAAAAGTAACAATAATTATTTTGACTTATTTGAGTTAAAAAAAAATATAGAAAATTTAAACTTAACAGCAGGTAGATCTGTAGTTTGTGTTGATAGAAAGGGTGATGGTGAATACGGTATTTATGTAGCTAATTATGGAGGACCAACTAGATTCTATGAAATTGAAAATAACACAATAACAGATAAAGCAAAAACCTTAAATTTGGATAAAGTTACTGGTGGAAGAGCAGTAGTATCAGGACATATATTAACAGATAGAGCTGACATATTTGCAGCAAATGAAAGAGGCGCTAACTTTCTTTTAAAAAATAATGATGGTAAATTTGAGGATGTTGCATTTGATTACAGAGTTGATGATGTAATACAGAATGGAAGGGGAACTGCATTATCTGATATCTATTATAGAGGAAGATTAGATATTTTGAGTGGTAATTGGAATGGATATCATAGAGCATACGTTTTAGAAAATAACGAATTTAAGGACATAGGAAACAAAGCTTTCGATAGACCATCTAGAATAAGAACAATTATCTCCGCTGATTTTGACAACGACGGTTTTGATGAAGTTTTTATGAATAATATCGCAGAACCAAACAAATTATTTAAAATAAATGAAAATGGAAAATTTGAGGAAATAAAATTAAAAACGGCGCTTGAGACTCAAGGATTTGGCACTGGAGCAGCTGTAGCTGATATTGATAATGATGGTATTTTAGAATTATTAGTCTCTCGCGGCGAAAGTAAAGCACAACCTTTGACATTGTATAAAGCAAAAGTAGAAAAAAATAATAAATATTTAAGGATCAAGCCCATCAATAAATTTGGAGCACCTGCTAGGGGAGCAACTGTAACGCTAATGTCTAATCAAAGAAAGCACTCAAAAACAATAGATGCTGGGTCTGGTTATTTATGCCAAATGGAACCTGTGGCACATTATGGAATTAGAAAAAATGAAAAAGATTTTAAAGTAGAAGTCAAATGGACTAATGGAAAAAAAGTTTTTATAGATAAAATTAAACTTAATCAAACAATTACAATAAAACAAAAATGAAAAATATTTTACTAAAATTTTTTTTAATTTTTGCAGTTTTTTTTCCAGTCGAATTAGTTGCGGAGGAAAAAAATTACCACAAAGAATTAATAACTGACTGGTCTAGGATATTTCCGGACAAAAACAGAAATGCTGCCGGACCTAAATTTTTTAAATATATCATAGATAAAAAAATTACTTATAAAGATTTTATTGAGTTTAATAAATTATATTGCGCTGTTTCTGGATCATTAATTGATCCGGGAAGCGATTCAGAGTTTTTGTTAGTAAAAGAAAGTAAAACAAAAAAAAAAATTTGCGGTAATTATTATAGGTGCTGTGTGCCTTGTTCTTGCGATATCATGAAATATTCAGAAGTTCAAAAAATGAAATATAAATTTATAGACGGCTTGAGAGAATTTTACGTTATAACAATTAAAAACCCTTGCAATAAAAATGATTTCCCAAATAGAGTAAATAAAGAATATTTTTGTGATGGCAAAAAAATCAATAGCGATCAAGTTTATAATCTAAATAATAGAATAATTATAGGATTATTACATAATGGAAGAAAATGTAAAAATGATGATATTGATTTAGTCAAAAATCATCAAATTACTGGTCGGTACTGTGAATTAAGAAATAATACACCCCTAGAGGAACTAGATGCTGGTATGGGTGACATCTTCATAAAACTTGCAAGATAAAATTTAAATAAAATTAAGTAAAGTTTGAAACAATTTTGGGAATATAATTTTTAAAATTAAAAAAACCTTTATTACAGTATTGCCAAGAATATTGATCGAGTTTTCTATATAAAAAATTTATTTTTAAATTATTTAAATTTAGATAATCTAGGTTTTCTCCAACAGTCGGATACAATCCAATACTTTTTTCATCAATTTTTTTAATTTGACTTATATCAATTATTTCGCAATCAATTGATTGTTCTTTTAATCTTTTTTCTTGATCTTCAAAAAGAAGGAACTTAAATTTTGATACTTTTTCATTGAGTTTGATTGATCTGTTTTCATTTTTGTTAGAGACTAAATATATTTTTTTAAATTTACTATTTTTAAAGTCCGTGGTTTCGAAAGAAAGATTATTATCAAAAATTAATAAATTAACTGATTCAATATTTTCAGGATTTTTAAAATCTTGTTTTATTATTGAATAAGTTCTTTCAGAAATTTTTGGAGGAGCATTTTCATTTAATTTAATATTCTTAAATCTATTATTTGTGAATTTTTTAATATTCCATTCACTTGCTAGATAATGCTTTCCTTGTGTTTGAACACCTGCAACCCATCTCCATCCAAGTGTATTTGATGCAGCATCCCCATCAAAAAGGTGTTGCATAAAAAATTCAGCACCCAGTTGCCAAGGTAAATCAAGTGTAAAAATCCATATGCTGGCAAACCACATTCTAGTGTGATTGTGGAGGTAGTTATTATTTTTCAACTCATTTACCCATTCATTAAAACAATCAATATTTGTTTTACCTTCTATTGCATTTTGATAATTTTTGTCATCTTTATATTTTTCTTTCATATTTCTTAAATCAATTAAATAGTCACTCCAAACATTAGGTCTTAACTCTAACCATCCTTTCCAGTACGTTCTCCAAAGTACTTCCTGTATAAATTTTTCATTTTTTGAAAATGAAAACTTTTCTAATGATTTTTTTATAATTTCAATTTCATTAAGAACACCATGTGTAACATAAGGTGATAAACACGAAACATTATCTCTTTTATCAGGACCAAAATCAAAATTTCTCAGTTTTGAATAATCAGAAAGATTTTTTTCAACAAATTGATTTAATTTATTTATAGCTTTCGCTCTTGAGGCTTCAAAATTCATATTTATTTATTTTAATTTTTTTTTGTGGAAATTAATAAATCTTTCAACATTCGATTTATTAAAAGTTTTATTTTCTTCAAAAGAAACTTTTTTCATAGAATAAGCACTACTACTAGTCATTCTTGACTGAATTGAAACATTTCCCTTATAAAGTTTTAGCTTAATAATTCCATTTACCTTGTTTCTTTTTAGATCCACAATTTTTTGTAATTTGAATCTTTCTTTTGAAAACCAGTAACCATTGTAAATTAATTCTGCATATCTTGGCATTATGGTGTCCTTTTTATGCATAGTTTCCTTATCTAGTGTTACAGACTCCATTGCTCTATGAGCAATTAAAAGCAATGTTCCTCCAGGAGTTTCATAAACCCCTCTTGATTTAATTCCGATAAATCTGTTTTCAACTAGATCAACTCTTCCAACCCCATTTTTTCCACCGAGATGATTTAGTTTTTCTAAAATTTTTTCCGGAGTTAACTTCTTCCCATTAATACTAATTGGATCACTGTTTTTAAATCCAATTGAAACGTATGTGGGTTTACTAGGCGCTTTTTCAGGCGAAGTTGTTCTTTGAAATATAAATTCAGGAGCCGAATTTTTTGGATTTTCTAAAACTTTACCCTCGGTTGATGTATGAAATAAGTTGTCATCTACTGAAAAAGGTGGCGCTCCTCTCTTGTCCTTTGGAATTGAAATTTTATGTTTTTTTGCATATTTAATTAGATCAGTTCTTGATTTTAGTTTCCAAATTCTCCATGGGGCTATAACTTTTATTTTTGGACCAAAATAATGATACCCTAATTCAAATCTTACTTGATCATTTCCTTTCCCCGTTGCGCCATGCGAAACAGCAAATGCTTTGAATTTCTTTGCAACTTGAATTTGATCTCTTGCAATTAATGGTCTAGCAATAGATGTACCAAGCAAATAAACTCCCTCATAAATCGCATGACCTCTAATCATTGGAAATACGTAATCTTTTACAAAAATATTTTTAAGATTTTTAATTATTATTTTTTTAACACCTAATTTTTTTGCGTTTCTAATGATCTTTTTTTTATCCATTTCCTGGCCAATATCAGCTGTATAAGCAATCACTTCAGCTTTATAGTTTTCTTGTAACCATTTAAGAATAATAGATGTATCTAAACCACCGGAGTAAGCTAAGACTATTTTTTTCATTAGGTTGTTATTTGGTGTTCATTAGCTACAATTTTTTTTTGCGCTATTGTATGCTTTGGTAAAACCCATTAGTGAGTAGTGATCAATTGTTTGAGAACCAGATTTATTATAACCTGTTATCATAATTCGTGAGCCTTTTTTCATTACACTAATCATTTTTTTTTCAATTTTATTGTTAGCGATCCAAGCAAAATTATCTTTGGATATATCGAACTTAATTTTATTTTTTCCGGATTTCGCTAGTATTGCATTTTGCACATTGTATTCGTACCCTGAAGTAATACTTACCTCGTCAGAAATTTTTTCAGAAGGTCTAAAACTTATAAAAAGTCTTGCTTCTCTCACATTATTTTTCGGGGACTGCAAAACTGGCTTAGACTGAGCAAAACATAATTTTGCAGTTTCATCTGTCACAACTATTGTTTCCCAATCTTTAAATTTACCAATTTTTTTTATTTCTTGTGCATTCAATGAGGTAAAACTTAGAATAAGAATTAACAGAAAAATAGTTTTTTTAATTATGGACATGGATTTGGATACAGTTTTTGTACTTCATTAATTTCATCAATTATCTCGTTATTAAGATTTATATTTACACTTTCTATATCAGTTTTCAACTGCTCCATAGTTGTTGCTCCGATTATTACACTAGTTATGAACGGCTGAAGTTCGCAGAATTTCAAACTCATTTGAGATAAGTCTAAATTGTATTTTTTTGAAATACTAAAGTATTTTTCAATGGCTAATTGGCCATTTTCAGTTTTATATCTTGAAAATTTGTCTCCAAATAAGTGCATCCTAGAATTTTTTGGCAATTCTCCATTTCTATATTTCCCAGTTAAATAACCAAACGCAAGGGGTGAATAAGCTAAAAGACCACTTCTTTCTCGTACTGAAATTTCCGCTAATCCTACTTCATAAGATCTATTCAAAAGACTATAAGGATTTTGAACAGACATCATTCTAGGAAGTTTCTTTAACTTTGAAATTTCCAAAAATTTTGATAATCCCCATGCTGTTTCATTTGATAGGCCGATATATCTAATTTTACCACTTTTGATTATTTTATCTAAAGCGTTGAGAATATCTTCAAATTTATTCCAATCATTATCATCTTTATGTTCATAACCTAGTCTTCCAAAAAAATTTGTTTTTCTTTCAGGCCAATGTAATTGATATAAGTCGATATAATCAGTTTTTAATCTTTTAAGACTATTATCAACAGCTTCATTTAAATTTTTTTCGTCATATTGGTTTCCACCACCTCTAATCCAACCTGGTCCAGGACCAGATACTTTAGTTGCAAGCACTACCTTGTTTCTTTTTTTTGTTTTTGTAAACCAATTGCCGATTATTTCCTCTGTTTTTCCGTAAGTGCTTTCTTTAGGCGGTATCGCGTATATTTCAGCAGTGTCCCAAAAATTTACATTTTGTTCAAAAGCATAATCCATTTGCTCGAATGCATCTTTTTCCGAATTTTGCTCCCCCCACGTCATAGTACCGAGACAAATTGTACTAACATCTATATCTGTATTACCTAGTTTTTTAAAATTCATAAATTTTTTAATAATCCTAGTCAGTTTTGACCATTGAATATAAGTTTAAAATAATTATATTATATCTATGGATTTTAACAGACAAAACATATTTGAAGCAACAAGCGTCAAAAAGAATGTAGTTTGGGATGCAGGTTTAAGATCTTACATGTTGAAGGTCTATAACTACATGGCGACTGGAGTTCTTTTAACAGGTATAATCTCACTTTTATCATTTAAAATGTCTGTAGTTACTGACAGTGCTGGAATAATCACAGGACTTACAAGTTTTGGGAATGCTATATTTAATTCAGGTTTGAAATGGTTAATTATGTTAGCACCATTAGGCATCGTTTTTTATATGAGTTTTGGAATTAACAAAATGAGTTCAGCTAAGGCACAAACCGTATTTTGGATATTTGCTTCATTAATGGGATTATCTTTGTCTTGGATACTTTTAGTTTACACAGGAGTAAGTGTAGCAAGAGTTTTCTTCATTACATCAGCAACGTTTGGAGCAATGAGTATTTACGGATACACAACTAAAAGAGACTTAACTAAATTAGGTTCATTTTTAATGATGGGTCTAATTGGAATAATTATCGCTTCATTAGTTAATATATTTTTAAAATCTGCGATGATGTATTTTGTTGTATCAATATTGGGTGTTTTAATATTTGTAGGTTTAACTGCATATGACACTCAGAAAATTAAGAATATGTATTCGGCAAGAGATACAATTGAAATTTCTGGCAAAAAAGCAATAATGGGAGCTTTAACGCTTTATCTTGATTTCATTAATCTGTTTATAATGTTATTGAGACTTTTTGGTCAAAGAAGATAAACTAAATTTTTTTCCAATCTATATCTTTTAATAATTTATCCAAGTTATAAGAGTTTTTTATTATACGGTTTCTACTATCTGTGATTAAATATTTAAGATTTTTATTAGAAGGTTTGAAGTTTTTGCTAATATTATAAACAGCATTTTCAGCAGCATTCTTAAACACGCTAAAACTTACTCTCTTAGAGGAAATGTGAAGACCATAATCTTTCCAAGATCCCTTTGAAACCATTTTAGCGTATAAATCCAAAATATTTTTTAACTCTTTTTTTTCAAAAAAAAGTTTATTTTCTTTTTTTTTGAAGGAATTATCGATTACAAGTTTTAAATTTCTATTCATTTAATTTATATTTATTTATTAAAGGAATTTGGAATGCTGTAAATATTATTGTAATTGGCAACATTCCCCATACTTTAAAGTTCACCCAAAATTCTTCTGATTGTGTTCTCCAAATAAACTCATTTAATATCGCTAAAAAAATGAAAAAAAACATCCACCTAGTATTAAGTTTTCCCCATCCGTCATCGTTTAACGGCATAGTTTTACCTAAAATTTTTTTTAAAATTGGTTCTTGAGTAAAATATTTTCCAAAGTATAGAGCAAGAGCAAATATTATATTTATTATTGTAGGCTTCATATATATAAAGATGGGGTCTTTGAAATAAATTGTAAGACCACCAAAAAATGTTATTAACGCTCCACCTAAAAGAGGAACAAATGGTATTTTTTTTTCTAATATCCAAACTATAAACACAGAAATTATTGTCGCAATAATCAAAGGTGGTATAGCTACTTGTAGATTTTTCCCACTTTTATAATAAAAACCAAAAAATATTACTAAGGGCCCGAAATCAGTAATGAATTTTATTAAAGACTTATTCACAGTTTCATCTTACCAGATATGTATAAATTTAATATTTTTTTTATTGATTTTTTTTTAAGAATACACATATTTAAGTAGTGACTATTCAAAAAGCAAAATTCTCAATAGGCGACGTTGTCAAACATAAACATTTTGATTTTAGAGGGGTTATTTATGACGTCGATTTTGAATTTAATAATTCTGAGGAATGGTACGAGTCTATACCTAAAAATGTAAGACCTAGAAAAGATCAGCCTTTTTATCATTTACTTGCTGAAAATGATGATATTACTTATGAGGCCTATGTATCAGAACAGAACCTCATTAAAGACGACTCAGGTGAGCCAATTAAGCACCCTTTAATCAACGAGATCTTCTCAGGAAAAAAAGGCTCAACTTACTTCAAGCCCTCAAATTAATAGTCATTTTTTCAACACATTTCTCTCAAAACTTAGACAAATGATTATTCTATAAATAATTAAACTGATCAAGGGTGTTAACGTTTCCCTTCAATTATCTCCCTCAACATTCTTGATCAGTTTATTTTCACGTTATATAAATAAAAAAATGTTATCTATAATCACTGAGAAAATTAAAAAAGTATTAATTTCATCTAAATTTAGAAATTTAATATTTATATTATTTATAATTTTTCTGTCAGTAGGTTTATTTGAGGCGTTAATATTGTCTCCTCAAGATTATCTACAAAGTGACTCTGTAAGAATTATGTATGTACACGTTCCGTCAGCGTGGATTTCCCTTGGGATTTTTTCAATGATAGCTTTTTTATCTCTTGGAGTTATAATTTTTAAAAATAAAAACTTTGTACTAATATCAAAAAGTTTAGCTCCATCAGGATTTATTTTTAACTTAATAGCCTTGGTTACAGGCTCAATTTGGGGCAAGCCAACATGGGGTACTTGGTGGGCTTGGGATCCTAGAATAACTTCTATGTTGGTATTATTTTTATTCTATTTTTTATACTTATTATCCTGGAAACTTTTTGAAAAGAACAAAGCAGTTAAAATCTCATCATATATTTCAATTATAGGTGTGATTAATGTTCCAATTATCAAATATTCTGTAGATTGGTGGGCAACTTTACATCAACCCTCATCGATTAATGTTTTATCAGAAAGCACTATACATTCTTCTATGTTAATACCATTATTTTTGATGACTGCGGCATTTGCACTATTTTCTGTGTTAATTTTTTTAATGAAATATAATGTGGAGTTGATAAAAGTTAAAAACAAAGGTTTAAACAGGATATGAATTTAGATTTATTAATTATGAACGGATACGGACTTTATGTTTGGTCAGCATTCGCATTCACACTATTCAATTTCCTGATTTTATATAAAGTAACAAGTAAGCAATTAATTAAAGAAGAAGCTAAATTTGCAAAAAAATTTGAATCTTTAAATTCAGACCAAGTTATTTTAGCTAACAAACAATCAACAAATAGAACATTTGTAAGAACAGTTGCTCACAAAATCTAATTTAGATTAATGTATGGTAAAAAAGTTAGATTAAGAATTGTATTTATAATTTCTGTTCTAACTACAATCATTTTAAGTATTTATATAATTCTAAAACTATTAGAGGATGATGTTGTATATTTTAAGTCACCAACTGAAATCAAACAATCTTCGGAGAATATAACTAAAAAAATTAGAATAGGAGGGATGGTTAAAAAAAATTCTGTAACTCTAGATAATGAAAAAATTTTATTTGTAATCACAGATTTTAAAAGTGAAATTAATGTTATTTTTGCAGGGTCCGTTCCAAATTTATTTCAAGAAGAAAAGGGAGTAGTAGCAGAAGGATTTTTAGAGGATAAAAACTTATTCGTTGCTGATAAAATTTTAGCAAAACACGATGAAAATTATATGCCCCCTGAAGTTAAAGAAAGTCTGAAGCAAAAATGATATTATCTAATGCAGGTTTTCTCTTTTTGTTACTAGGACTTACATCTTCTTTTGCTGTTTTTTTATGTGCAGTTTTAAATATTAAAAAAAATTTATTAAATTTAGAAAAAAATATATATAAGTTTCTCACACTTCAATTTTTTTTCGTCGTTATAGGTTTTTTTATTTTATTATACACTTTTATAATATCTGATTTTAGTAATGAAACTGTTTACAATAATTCTCATTCAACAAAACCTTTATTTTATAAAATAACAGGTTTATGGGGTAATCATGAAGGAAGCTTATTATTATGGTTATTAGTACTGACAAGTTTTATATTGTTTTTTTTCTTCAGCTCAAAAGATGAACCAAAAAATTTTAGACTTTATACTGTAATATTTCATCAAATAATTGTTATTGGTTTTTTTATATTTGTACTAAAAACTTCTAACCCATTTGATACTCTTTTCCCGATACCATCCGAAGGACTTGGATTAAATCCAATACTTCAAGATCCTGCGCTAGCAATACATCCACCAATTTTATATGTTGGATATGTTGGTACATCAATTATATTTGCCTCTGCTTTAGCCGCAATGGTAACCGGGTATGTAAATAATCTTTGGGCAAAAAATTTAAAAAAATGGGTTTTAATATCTTGGACCTTTTTAACTGGAGGCATTCTTTTAGGTTCGATTTGGGCGTATTACGAATTAGGATGGGGAGGTTTTTGGTTTTGGGATCCAGTTGAAAATATTTCTTTAATGCCATGGTTAAGTTTAACTGCCCTTTTACATTGTATTTTAACTCTTGAGAAAAGAGACCTTTTTAAAAATTGGTCAATTATCTTAAGCATAGTGACTTTTATGTTAAGTGTTAGTGGAACATTTCTAGTTAGATCTGGGATACTTAATTCAGTCCACACTTTTGCAAATGATCCATCTAGAGGAATTTATATTCTAATTTTTTTATTTGTCTTAATTTTTATATCTTTTGTAATCTTTTTTATATTTGAGAACAAAAATTTAGAAAATAAAAAAGAAATTTTTTTTTTAAGTAAGGAAACTTCGGTTTTAATAAATAACTGGTTCATGATTTATTTTTTAAGTGTAGTTTTAATAGGAACTGTATATCCAATATTTTTAGATGTAATCACATCAGAAAAAATTTCAGTTGGACCCCCATTTTATAATAAACTTTTAATACCTTTCTTAATTCCATTTTTTTTGTTTATGTCTGTTGGGCCTAGTATGAGTTGGATTAAAACAAATTTAAAATTTAAAGCCAGTTATATTTACTACTTTTTACTAACTTCAGCTGCCACAATAATAACTATATATTTTTTAACTCAAAAAGATTTCTTATTAATTATTTTGGTTTTTTCTTTAGTATTTTTAAGTTTTAAAACGCTTACTAATTTTTTCAAAAATAATACTAATCATGCACAAAACTTATCACATTTGGGTTTTGCCATGTTAATGTTGTCTATATTGTTTAACAGTATTAGTTCTACAGAAATTATTAAGAATATTGAGGTTGGAGAAAGTTTTATCTCGAAAAACGAAAAAATAACTTTCGAAGAAGTTAAAACCAATGAGAAAAAAAACTATTCTTCAATCATTGGTACTTTCGAAGTAAAAAATAAAAATAATAAAATAATTAAACTATATCCAGAGATCAGAATCTACAATCAGCCGGTTATTGCAACAAGTGAAGCAGCGATTAAAACAACTTTATTCAAAGATAGATTTATAACAATAAATTTAATAAAGGATGAGCAACTATTTAATGTTAGATATCAAAATAAACCATTTATGATCTGGATCTGGATCTCTACATTAATAATAATTTTTGGGGGTACATTTGCGGTTTTTAGTAAAAAAAAAAATTACTCTTAGTTTTTTAATATTAGCTTTTTTTGTTTTTTGCTTTTTAGTTTTTAATAAAGCATTGTTTAAGGATAAAATATATTCTCCAGAATTCAAAGATGGGAAAACAACTTACTTGGTAGACTTTAGTTTACCTGAGTTATATTCAGCTAATGAAATAAAATTAAGTGAAGTTATTGAAAACAAGGATTTTTCCATAGTTAACATCTGGGCTTCATGGTGTGTTCCGTGTAGAGAAGAAAACGATCTTCTTAAGAGTTTAAGCAGTCTAAGTTCACTGCAAATTATTGGCATAAATTATAAAGATAGAAAAAAAAATTCTATAAAATTTTTAAATGATTATGGAAACCCATTTAAATATAATTTAGTAGATAAAGATGGAACAGAGTCAATAAACTTAGGTGCTTATGGTGTTCCAGAAACTTTTTTGGTTAACAAAAATAGAAAAATTTTAATAAAGATTATAGGACCAATAAATGACAATGATGTTAAACAGATTAGGGAGATTGTAAATGGTTAAAAAAAAATTTATGGTCTTTTTATTTTTATTTATTAACTTTTTTGGAATATGTTATTCTGAGACAGAACCTTATTCTAAACTTGAAAATGATATTGCAAAAAATTTAAGATGTTTGATTTGTCAAGGTCAGTCTATATACGACTCGAATTCTGAATTTGCATTAAGTATGAGAATCTATATTAAAGATCAAATAGACAGAGGTCACTCAAAAGATCAAATTTATAATATGTTAGTCAAAAAATATGGTCAATGGATTGTTTATGATCCTGGATATTCAAAAAAAACCTTTTTATTGTGGTTTATACCAATATTGTTTTTTTTATTAGGTGGTGCAATAATATATTTAAGAATATATAAGAGTAAAAAAATATGAAAAAATTTTTTAAAACTTTGTTATTAATCTTCTGCACTTTTATAACTTCTGAAAAGTTATACGCTGAAGAAAAACAAAAAATGGATACTGATCATAAATATAATGTTTATACAGGGATGTTTGATTTTAGTGACGATGGAAAAAAATCTCAAATTATTGGAATTCAACACTTAAATGATAATCTTTTCAGAGATAGCTTAATAGGTACAATTAAACCTGTTACCGGTTTTATGTTAACTGCTGACTCAGCATCATATCTTTATACGGGAATTCAAGCTGAGTATAATATTGGAAGATTAAATTTAACCCCAAGTTTTACACCAGGTTTATATCATGAGGGAGATGGAAAAGACCTTGGTCATCTGGTGGAATTTAAAAGTGAGCTTCAATTATCCCTAGACTTATCACCAAGTACAGAATTTGGTTTTTCATATAATCATATATCTAACGCTAGTTTAGGAGAAAAAAATCCTGGGGCAAATAGTTATATGTTTAATTTCTTTAAAAGCTTTTAAATTATCAATATGAATTTAAAAGATTGCCACAATTTTAGTGACTTTAGAATTTTAGCCAAAAAAAAATTACCGTCACCAATTTTCCATTATATTGATGGTGCTGCTGATGATGAGATTACTTATAACCGAAATACATCTGCGTTTAATGACGTAGATCTTGTACCCAATGTATTGAGAGGTGTTGAAAACGTAGATTTGTCTACAACAATTTTTGGAAAAAAAATTGATTTACCTTTTTACTGTTCCCCTACTGCTTTACAAAGATTATTTCATTATGATGGAGAAAGAGCAGTAGGAAAAGCAGCTCAAAAATTTAACACAATGTTCGGTGTTTCAGCTTTAGCTACTGTAAGTGTTGAAGAAATCTCGTCTTTAATTGATACACCAAAAATGTTTCAATTCTATTTTCACAAAGACAGAGGATTAAATGATTCTTGTTTAGAAAGAGCGAAAGCAGCTAAATTTGATGTGATGGCTTTAACTGTTGATACTATTACAGGAGGAAACCGTGAGAGAGATTTAAGAACAGGTTTCACATCGCCACCTAAGCTTACTATATCAAGTTTATTTAGTTTCGCGACCAAACCAATGTGGGGGATAAACTATCTTACAAAAGGAAAATTTGAATTACCACATTTACAGGATTTTGTAAAAGAGGGTACAAGCACTAACTCTTCAATTGGTAATTATTTTTCTACAATGTTGGATCAATCCATGAATTGGAATGACGCTGAGAAGTTATGTTCTAAGTGGGGCGGTCATTTTGCACTTAAAGGAATTATGAGTGTCGAAGATGCAAAGAAAGCTGTTGATATTGGATGCACTGGTATAATGGTTTCTAATCATGGAGGTAGACAGCTTGATGGATCAAGGTCACCATTTGATCAACTAGCAGAAATAGTTGATGCTGTAGGTGACAAAATTGATGTTATTTGTGAAGGTGGGTTCCAGAGAGGAACACACATGCTCAAAGCTTTATCTCTAGGCGCAAAGGCTTGCGCTGGAGGGAGATTGTATCTCTATGCTTTAGCCGCGGCGGGACAAGCAGGAGTAGAGAGAGCATTAGGTCAATACAAAGCTGAATTAGAAAGAGATATGAAATTAATGGGCTGCACTAAGATAAGCGATCTAAATAGAAATAACTTAAGATTTAGATACACTTAAAAAAAATTCTATGAGTCTTAAAGAATGTTATAATTTTGAGGACTTCAGAAAATTAGCAAAAAAAAAACTACCATCACCGATATTCCATTACATTGATGGTGGTGCAGATGACGAAACTACTCTTAAAAGAAATACAGAAGCCTTTAATGATTGTGATCTAATACCAAATATTTTAGCTAGCGTAGGCAAACCAGATTTATCAACAACTATTTTTGGAAGAAAAATCGATATGCCAATTTTCTTATCTCCATGTGCTATGCAAAGATTATATCACCACGATGGGGATAAAGCCTCAGCAAAAGCCGCTAATAAATTTGGAACATTTTATAGTATGTCTACAATGGCAAACAATACAATTGAGGAAATTTCTAATTTATCTAGTGGTCCTAAATTATTTCAGCTTTATGTCCATAAAGATCAATCTATAACAAATGATTTGATTGACCGTTGTAGAAGGTCAGGATTTGACGGAATGTGTTTAACCGTAGATACTCTTGTTGCAGGTAATAGAGAGAGAGACCACAGAACAGGTTTTACAACCCCACCAAAACTGACCTTAAAAAGCCTTTTGAGTTTTGCTATGCATCCAGGCTGGGTTTTTAATTATATAACTCATGAAAAATTTAAATTAGCTAATGTTGCAACAAAAACTGATAAAGGAACTAATATTGCCAAATCAGTTATAGACTACATAAATGAGCAATATGATCCAACCATGAATTGGAAAGATGCAGAGTATTGTGTAAAAAAATGGAATGGCCCTTTTGCTCTAAAAGGAGTTATGTCAGTTGAGGATGCAAAGAGAGCTATTGATATAGGGTGCACTGCTATAATGATTTCTAATCATGGTGGTCGACAACTAGATGGCTCAAGATCTCCGTTTGACCAAATCAAAGCAATATCCGATGCAGTTGGCGATAAACTGGAAATTATTTTGGATGGCGGGATTAGAAGAGGTTCTCATGTCTTAAAAGCAATAGCCGCTGGAGCTAAAGCTTGTAGTTTTGGTAAAATGTTTTTGTTCTCTTTAGCCGCAGGTGGTCAGCAAGGAGTTGAGCATTTATTGAAGACAATACATGACGAAATTAATAGAAATATGGTTTTAATGGGATGTAAAAATTTAAAAGAGTTGAATAGTTCAAAATTAATTTATAGAAATATTAGATAATTATAAAAATTTATGAAACTGGCAAAAAGTTTAAACAGATTAGGAACTGAGACTGCATTCTCAGTTTTAGCGGAAGCAAAAAAATTAGAGGCATCGGGAAAACCAATGATACATCTTGGATTAGGTCAACCTGATTTTAAAACTCCAAAGCATGTAGTTGATGCTGCAAAAAAAGCTTTAGACGATGGCCATCACGGTTATGTTTTATCAAATGGAATTCTAGAATGCAGACAAGCAGTTTCAAGAAAAATTAAAACTCTTTATAATCAAGATGTTGACCCAGAAAGAATTATCATAATGCCAGGTGGTAAACCAACAATGCATTATGCAATCCAATGTTTAGGTGAACCAGGTGTGGAAATAATTCATCCAACGCCAGCTTTTCCAATTTATGAGTCTATGATTAACTATACGGGATCTACTCCTGTGCCATACGATCTTACTAAAGATAAAGACCTAAAGTTTAATGCAGAGGAAATATTGTCTTTAATAACTGACAAAACAAGATTATTAATTTTGATTAATCCTAATAACCCAACAGGAAGTTTTGTAGAAAAATCTGAAATCGATAAACTTGCTAAAGGTTTAGAGCAACACCCACATGTTACAATTCTGAGTGATGAGATTTATAGTAGACAAATTTTTGATGGTAAAGAGATGCCAACTTTTTTTAATTATCCTAAATTAAGAGAAAGACTCATTGTATTAGAAGGATGGAGTAAAGCCTATTCTATGACTGGATGGAGATTAGGTTGGAGTTTTTGGCCAGAGCATCTAGTTGAACATGTCAATAAACTATTAATAAATAGTGTTTCTTGTGTAAATGCTGCTGCTCAATATGCTGGTATTGCTGCATTAGACGGACCAGACGATTCTATACATGAAATGATGGAAAAATTTACGGCAAGAAGAGATCTTATTCACAAAGGTTTAAATGATCTGCCAGGTGTGGAATGTAGTTTACCTGGTGGTGCATTTTATGCTTTTCCAAAAGTAAAAGAGACTGGAATGAATGGAAGAGAATTTTGTAAAAAAGCTATGCACGAAGCTGGTGTTGCAATCGTACCAGGAACAGCATTTGGTCAAACTTGTCAGGATTATGTGAGATTTAGTTTCGCAGCATCAAGAGATAACATTTCTCAAGCATTAGAAAACATAAAAAAAATGCTTAAATAATTTAAGTATTTTTTTTGTAAGATTAATATAGTATCATTAACATATGAATAGCGAACTTCAGTCCGAATTAAAAAAAATACTAAATTCTAGATTTTCTGAGTCGGAGGCCACAAGATTGAATTATGCAAGAGGAGAAGACACTTATGATCCAATTTTATCTAAGGCTGTAGTATTTCCAGAAACTAATGAAGAAGTTTCCAAAATATTAAAATTATGCAACCAACATAAGATACCTGTTGTTCCTTTTGGAACAGGGACCTCTTTAGAAGGAAATGTTGTTGGGAACGATCAAGGAATTACAATTTCTCTTGAAAAAATGAACAAAGTACTAAGTGTAAACGTAGAAGATTTTGATTGCAAAGTTCAGGCATGTGTAACTAGAGAACAATTGAATGACTATTTAAGGGAAGATGGGGTATTTTTTCCAATCGATCCAGGTGCAAATGCAGCAATAGGTGGAATGGCCTCTACTTCAGCGTCAGGAACAATGGCAGTTAAATATGGAACTATGAAAACTGTTATAACCGGATTAACAGTTGTTTTACCAAATGGAGATATAATAAAAACTGGGAGTAGAACAAAAAAAACTTCAGCTGGATATAATTTAACCAACTTATTTATTGGTTCAGAAGGTACTCTCGGAGTTATTACGGAGATCCAGCTAAGATTGTCACCAATCCCAGAAAGTATTATGAGTGCTGTATGTCACTTTAAAACTCTAGAGGATGCAGTTAAAACTGCACAAGAGGTAATTCAGTATGGTATTCCAATTGCAAGAATTGAAATGCTTAATAAAGATCAAATGGAAATTAGTATAGAATACTCTAAATTAAAAGACGTAGAAGCTACACCGACTTTATTTTTTGAATTCCATGGATCAGAAACTTCTAATAAAGAGTCAATCGATATTGTCGAAGAAATATCAAAAAATAACAATGGAAGCTCCTTTAAATGGGCAAAAGATTTAACGGATAGAAATAAGCTATGGAAGGCAAGACATGATGTCTATTATTCTGTTAAAGCGCAAATAAATAATGGCAGAGTGTATTCAACTGATGTTTGTTTACCAATTTCTAAAATAACGGAATGTGTTAACTTTGCGGATGCTGAGGCTAAAAAATTTGGTTTAAGAGCACCAATGGTTGGTCACCTTGGTGATGGTAATTTCCATGTTTTACTACCTTATGATCCAGAAAAAAAAGAGACCTATCAAAAAATACGAAAATTTAGTGATATTCTTATAGAAAAAACATTGGAATTAGAAGGTACAATTACTGGAGAACATGGAGTTGGGCTTCATAAAAAAGATTACCTTCTTAAAGAACATGGTGATAATTTACCTGTTATGAAATCTATCAAAAGAACCATTGATCCAAACAATATAATGAATCCTGGTAAGATTTTTGACTTAAATTAATAAGTTGAATGAAAAAAATTTTAATTACCAGAAAACTTCTAAGATCAAATGAGGAAAAAGCCTCGAAGTTGTGGGAGGCTAAACTGAATTTGAATGATGAACTTTATTCTCAATCTAAATTAGTGGAATTAAGTCAAGGTTGTGATGGAATATTAACATCGCTAACTGATAAAATGGATGAGGCAACTATCAATAAATTACCAGAGAGTATAAAAATTTTATCAAATTTTGCAGTAGGATTTGGTAATATTGATTTAGTAGCTGCTAAAAAAAGAAATATAGCAGTGACAAACACACCAGATGTTTTAACAGATGCTACAGCTGAAATAGGAATATTGTTAATCCTAGGAGCTTGTAGAAGGGCTAGCGAAGGTATTCAAGCAGCAAAAGAGTCTAATTGGAAATGGTCTGCAGACTATTTAATTGGCAAACAATTAACTGGATCAAGGTTAGGAATTTTAGGGATGGGACGTATTGGTCAAAAAATTGCTAAGATAGCAAAGTCGCTTGGTATGATAATACATTATCACAATAGATCTAAATTGAGCTCTGATAAAGAACAAGGGGCTACTTATCATGATAATCTAAAAAGTTTAATGGAAGTTTCAGACGTACTATCTGTATGTTGCCCAGCATCAAAAGAAACAATTAATCTTATAAATAAAGAAACTTTGGAGTATTTACCAAAGGGTGCAGTAGTAACTAATGTAGCTAGAGGAGATATAGTAGATGATGAAGCTTTACTTGATGCATTAGATAGAAGAAAAGTTTATGCAGCTGGTTTAGATGTTTATAAAAACGAACCTAATTTAAACCCAGGATATCTTAAACATAAAAGTGTTTTCATACTACCTCATCTTGGAAGTGCAACTAAAGAAACTAGAACAGCCATGGCTAATCTTGCTATCGATAACATTGAGGAATTTTTCAAAACGGGTAGCTGCAAAAATAAAGTAAATTGATAAATTTATACTACCAATAGTTGTAAATAATTAAGTTTAGAACAATTTTAACCTAAGACTCCAAGTTCATTTTGTGCTTTAATAATGTCAAGTTAATTAACTAATAGAGGAGAAATAAATGATTAAAGAAAAAAAATCATTGAAGGGAAAAATTCCTTCAAGACGTAAGTTCTTTAAGGCAGCGGCAGCAACTGGTGCAGCAGCAACAGCAGCAGTAGCAATGCCAAACATTGCATTCGGAGCTCCACAAACTCTAAAAATGCAAGCTGCATGGCCAAGTGGTGCTAACATCTTTTTTGAAATGGCAGGAGACTATTGCAAAATGGTTAGCGACATGTCTGGCGGTTCTTTAAAAATCGATCTTCAACCAGTTGGAGCAGTTGTAAAGACTAGTGAGATCGGTCAAGCGGTAAGCTCAGGTGCTGTAGATATGGGACACTGGGTAACTGCTTATTGGTATGGTAAAAATCCAGCAGCATCATTATTTGGTACTGGACCATCATACGGTATGTCATCTCAAGAAGTAATGGGATGGATGGAGTACGGTGGCGGAAGAAAACTGTATGAAGAAACACTTGCAAAAGTTGGTTTCGATTACACAGGTGTATTCCACATGCCTATGCCAGCACAACCTTTCGGTTGGTTTAAAAAGAACGTAACAAAAGTATCTGACGTTAAAGGTATGAAGTACAGAACAGTTGGTCTTGCTACTAACGTTCTTACTGCAATGGGAATGGTCGTAAGACAGTTACCAGGTGGTGAAATCCAACCAGCTATGAAAACTGGTTTGATTGAAGCAGCTGAGTTTAACAACCCAACTTCAGACTCTCAGTTTGGTATGCAAGATGTTTCTAAGCATTATCACTTAGGAAGTTTCCACCAATCTCAAGAGATGTTTGAAATACCAATTAACAATAAAACATTTAATAGTCTGTCACCAGCAAACAAAGCAATATTGAAAAATGCTGCTTACGCTGCAAACACAGATAACTACTTTAAAGCATTAGTTAGATATTCAGCTGATTTATCTAAATTAATGAATCAACATAAAGTAAATGTTTACCAAACTTCAGATGAAATTTTAGCTCAACAGTTAAAAGGTTGGGATAAAGTTATCGGTGATTTCAATAAGAAAGATCCTTTCTTTAAGAAAATCGTCGATTCTCAAAAAGCATACGCTAAGAGAGTAATGAAATACTTGCTGATGAATCAGCCTAATTACAAGTTAGCATATGAAAATGAGTTTGGACCAATTGCTAAAGTAAAAATATAATCAAGATATAATCTTAATTAAGGGGGCCATTGGCCCCCTTTTTTTTTGTTTGATTAATAGATAGAATTTAACGTAAAGTAACATTATGAAATCTTTCATAAAATTTGCAGACACACTAAGTGCATCAATGGGTAAAGCCTTTTCATGGTGCATAGTTATACTTATGGGTGGAACTTGCTATGAAGTAATAATGGCTTACGCTTTTAATAGCCCTACACTTTGGAATTTTGACTTTAGTTTACAAATGTATGGTGCAATTTTTATGATGGCAGGTGCTTATTGTTTGTCAACAGAGGCACATGTTAGAGGAGATGTTATTTATAGATTGTTTCCTACAAAAGTTCAGGGCTGGATTGATTTAATTTTATATTTTATTTTTTTCTTTCCTGGAATTTTGGCTCTAGTATTTTATGGATACGAATATGCAGCATTAGCATGGAAAATTAAAGAAACTAGTTGGAATAGTCCAGCACAAATACAAATTTATATGGCAAAATCCATAATACCACTGTCAGGACTTTTATTAACGATCCAAGGAATTAGCGAAGTTTGTAGAGCGATCATCTGTATTAAAACAGGTCATTGGCCGGAGAGAATGTCAGCAGGTGCTGAAGAAACTGAAAAAATATTAATGAGAACATCTCAGAAAGACGAAAAAGCTGATGTTATTTGAATTAACAAATCCAGAAATTGCAATATTAATGATGAGCTTATTTTTATTTGCAGTTCTTTTAGGTTTCCCAATTGCATTCACTCTGCTAGCTATGGGTGTTGGGTTTGGATATTACGCTTATTTTGATCCAACTAGGATGGATCATCTGCTTGATAATCGGATATTTTCTTTATTAGTCCAAAATACTTACACCATAATGGATAATACAGTTTTAACTGCAGTTCCTTTATTTTTATTTATGGGTTACTTAGTTGAAAGAGCTGGGATAGTAGCAAAATTGTTTTTTGCTATAAGACTTGCTTCTCATAGACTACCAGCATCAATGGCTGTTGCAGCACTTGTAACATGTGCATTATTTTCTACAGCAACAGGAATAATTGGAGCAGTTGTAACTTTAATGGGTCTTTTAGCTTGGCCAGCAATGATAAGAGCTGGATATGATAAAAAATTTGCATCCGGAGTTATATGTTCAGGAGGATGTCTGGGAATTTTAATACCTCCAAGTATTATGTTAATTGTATATGCAGTAATAGCTCAATTATCCCCACTAAGACTTTTTGCTGCCGCTATATTTCCTGGCTTAATGTTAGCAGGCCTTTATATTTTATATGTAATTATAAGAGCATATTTCAATCCGTCTTTAGCACCTAAGCCCGCAGCAGAAGAAATTCCGCCAAGATCAGTAATTTTAAAAGAAGTTCTAGTTTCTTTTGTTCCATTGTTCTCATTAATAATTTTAGTTTTAGGTACAATTTTAGGAGGACTAGCTACTCCAGCAGAGGCGGCCGCAGTAGGAGCATTTGGAGCTTTAATTTTATCTTTTTTTTATAAGTCATTAAAATGGAAAAATTTTAAAGAATCTGTTTTTCTAACAGCCAAAACAAGTGCAATGATTATGTGGTTATTCGTTGGATCTTGGACATTTGCATCAGTTTTCTCATATTTAGGCGGCCATGAAGTTTTTGAAGAATTTTTTAAATCAATGGATATTCAACCTTGGCAATTTTTAGTTATCACACAAATTATAATATTTTTACTTGGTTGGCCACTAGAGTGGACTGAAATTTTAATTATATTTGTCCCAATATTTTTACCGCTAGTAGAATTTTTTGGAGTAAACCCGTATTTTTTTGCAATGTTAATAGCTTTAAATTTGCAAACATCTTTTCTAACTCCACCGATGGCAATGTCGGCTTATTATTTAAAGGGTGTGCAAAGTAGAAACGTTGAATTAATGCAAATCTTTAGAGGCATAATGCCTTTTCTTGGAATAGTAATATTTGCAATGGTTTTAATGTATATGTTTCCTGGTATCGCTTTATGGTTACCAGATGTTTTATTCGCAGAATAAATTTTAATGTCCAATATATTTCAATTAACTGTCTCTGAAATAGCAGAAAAAATAAAAAAATCTGATCTAAACTCTGTTGATTTGTGTAAATCATACATTGAGCAAATAGATAAATTTGAAAAAGATGTAAAAGCTTGGGCCCATTTTGATAAAAAACTACTTCTAGAAAAAGCAGAAGAAGCAGACAATCATAGAAGGTCGGGCAAACCCGTAGGGCCTCTTCATGGAATTCCGGTAGCACTAAAAGATATAATAGGAACATATGATATGCCAACTGAGTGTGGAACTGTTTTAAGAAAAGGAAAAACAGAGTCACAAAATGCAGAGGTAGTAGATTTGCTTAAATCAGCAGGAGCATTAATCATGGGAAAAACAAATACTTCTGAATTAGCTTACCTTGCTCCACCTAAAACAACAAATCCTCACGATTATTCAAGAACTCCAGGTGGATCTTCTAGTGGGTCAGCAGCTGTTATAGCTTCTCATATGGCGCCTTTATCAATTGGTTCTCAAACAGGAGGTTCAGTGATTAGACCAGCGTCTTACTGTGGTGTCGTTGGTTACAAACCAAGTTATGGATTAATTTCACGTAATGGAGTTTTAAGAACTTCGTATAATCTTGACCATATAGGAGTTTTTGGAAGGACCGTAGAAGATGTTGCACTACTTGCGAAAGTGTTAATTAAAAAAGACTCTTACGATAAAGCGACCATACATTACTCCTCAGAATTTATGTTAGACGAGTGTAAAAAAGGACCTATGTTTGATCCAAAGTTCATTTTTTATAAGACAGATAGTTGGAAGAAAGTTGATAAAAAATCCAGAGAGGCATTTGAATATTTTATAAAATCTTTTAAAAAAAATATTGAAGTATTTGATACTCCTTCATACTTTAAGGATATAGACAAATACCACAGATTAATACATGAAACTGATTTAGCTAATAACTTTCAAGTTTATTACAAAAAATCAAAATCAAAACTTTCAAAGGAAATGCAATCAGCTATTTCAAAAGGTATGAAGCATTCTGCTAAAGAATATTTAGATGCAGTTGACTTTATGGAGAGGAGTTATGAGTCTTATAAAGAGGTATTCGAAGATTATCATGGAATCTTAAGTCCATGTAGTACTGGTGTAGCTGACAAAGGTTTAAAAAGTACAGGAAGTGCTGATTTTAATAGAGTATGGTCGTATATGCATACGCCAGCAATTTCTCTACCTTTACTTCAAGGAGAAAATAATTTACCATTAGGTGTCCAATTAGTTGGCGACAGGCATGACGATAACAGATTTTTAGGTGTAGCTAACTGGCTGGAAAAGGAGAGCAAAAAATTTAATGAATAAAATCACAATTATTATTGGTCTAAGTTTTGCAATATTTTTTTTAGTTGGACTTGCAACAACACTAACAAGATCTATGATGATTGGTTTTTTGGATGTTTTGCCAGTATATATCTTAATGGGTATAGCGATAGTAATGATGATATACGAATCTTTTTTCGATAAATCATAACACGTTTCGTGATTAAAAAAGAGCTTCTAGCTTATTCTTTATTAGTAATTCAACCAATATTTATGGCAAGTAATCTTGTAGTTGCAAGAGGTGGAGTTGAATACATACCGCCAATATCTCTTGCTTTTTGGCGGTGGTTAACAGTTTTTTTAATTCTTCTAATTTTTAATTACACAATTTTTTCTAAAAAAAAAATTATACTTAAAGAATATAAGAAATTGTTTTTTTTGGGTTTTATGGGATGCGGAGTTTGTGGAGCTTTTCCATTTATTGCAGGTCAAACTACTACAATAATAAATATGGGTATAATTTATACTTCTTCTCCAATTTTTATAATTTTAATAAGTTATTTTTTTTTTAAAGAAAAAATGAATTTACTTAAAATAATAGGACTAATAACATGTTTATTGGGAGTTATAATTATTATTATCAAAGGAGATTATTTAGCATTAATTGAACTAATGTTTACCAAAGGTGATCTCTGGATGTTAGGAGCATCAATTGGTTGGGCTTTATACTCTATTTTTCTATTTTATTGGAAGTCATCGCTTAAAGTATTTGAACGTTTTACACTAATATCTTTATTTGGTGCTTTAAGTTTATTACCTTTTTATCTGACTGAAGAAATTTTTATAAAAAGTACTACGTTTGATACAAACTTTATAATTTGGGTAATATTTGCTGCAGTCTCACCAGGGATAATAGCATTTTCTTTGTATACCTATGCTCAAAAATATTTAGGAGCAACTACAACTGGTTTCACTTTATACCTTTTTACTGTGTATGGTGCTTTTTATGGAATTTTGTTTTTTGGTGAAAATTTAAAAACTTTCCATGTATATGGAACAATATTAGTATTTTTAGGTGTTTATTTAGTAAAATATAAAAAAAAAAATGTATAAGAAAATTTCAATGATAATTTTAAATTTAGCTATAGCTTTAACAGTCATTTATCTAGTGGTTGTAATCGTTATTTTTCTTTCACAGAGAAAATTAATGTATCACCCTAATGAAAATAACTATCTTGAGGAAAATCAATTAAATCATAAAATTGAAAAAGTTTATATAAATTCAGATTTTAAACTTTTAGGCTGGCATCATGTAAAAAATAAAAAATTTAAAACATTGCTATTTTTTCATGGTAATGCAGGAAATCTTCAAAATAGAATTTATAAATTAAACGATATTTCAAAACTTGATTTAAACTATTTGATTATAGCTTACAGAGGATTTAGTGGTAATGAGGGTGAGCCAAATGAAATCGGTCTTTACAAAGATTCTGAGGCAGCAAAAAAATGGCTAAATAATATTGGTGTATCTGACAAAGACATAATTTTATATGGTGAGTCGTTAGGAACAGCAGTGGCTGTTGATTTAGCATCAAAACATAATTTTGCAGGAATAATTTTAGAGTCGCCTTTTACATCAATGGTTAAATTATCAAAAATATATTATCCATATTTACCAGTAAAAATACTTTTGAAAGATAAATACGAATCGATAAAAAAAATTGATAAAATAAATTTTCCTAAAATGGTAATGCATGGTGACAAAGATAAAATTGTCCCTTTCAGCATGGGAAAAGAAATGTTCGAAAAGTTTTCTGAACCCAAGTTAAGTTATTTTAGAAAAGATGATGACCATATGATGGAATTTGATGAAGAGTTGTTAGAAAAAATTAAAAATTTTTTAAAAATTATATAGTGATCAATTAAAATTAATGAAATTTTTAGAAAAACTTTCACTATCAAAGATTTGAAGATCATCCTCTTTTTCACCAAACCCTAAAGCGATAATCGGTAACTGAAATTTTTTAGAAACTGCAATTAAAATACCACCTTTTGCTGTACCATCAAGTTTGGTCATAATTAACCCTGTGATTGGTATAATCTTATTGAATTCTTCGACTTGATTTATAGCGTTTTGACCAGATGTAGCGTCTAAGACTAAAATTACATCTTGTGGCGCTTTCTCATCTATTTTTTTTATTACATTTCCAATTTTTTTAAATTCATCCATTAAATTTTTTTTATTTTGCAATCTACCCGCTGTATCTATTAAAGTAATATCTACATTATTTTTCTTTGCAAACTCCATAGCCTTATAGGCAACAGATGCAGGATCACTTCCTGGTTCGGACTTAATTATTTCGCAATTTAATTTTTTTGACCATCTCTCCAGCTGATCAATTGCTGCTGCTCTAAATGTGTCACAAGCTACAAAAATTACTTCATTATGATTTGATTTATAAAGTTTTGACATTTTTGCAATTGTTGTGGTTTTGCCTACACCATTTACTCCAGAGATAAGAACTGCTTTTCTCTCTTGAGTTTTACTAAAAAAATTTTTGTTTTCTAAAGGTTTCAATAAAGAATTTATATAATTATTTATAATATTTTGAATCTCTTCAAGTTCGTTCTTACTCGGATCAATTTTACGGTTAGAAATTTCCTCTCTAATTTCAGAAGATGCTTTTACCCCAACATCTGATTGGATCAAAAATTCTTCAATTTTTTCTAATTCTTTATCACCAATTTCTTTGTTAATTATGATTTCTTTAATACCTTTAGAAAAATTTGAAGTAGTTTTTTTTAAACCGTCTTTAAATTTTTTAAAAATATTTATCATAGGTTTAAATGAATTTTTTTTATATTAGATACATTTCCTTCCATAAGGATATTTCCATCAACGTCCTTATTTATTTTGATCTTTCCTAATTTAAATTCAATTTCAGTAGGATAAATTGAAACTTTATTTATTTCACCTGCAATTGCTGTAGCACACGCTGCAGTACCACAAGCTTTAGTCAAGCCTGCCCCTCTTTCCCAATGTAAAACCTTAAAATGTTTATCATTAATTTTTTTTGCAAATGTCACGTTTACTTTTTCTGGAAACAAAGAATTACTTTCAATTTTAGGCCCTATGTCTTTTATTTGAATTTTATCTAAATCTTCAGTAAAAAAAATTATATGCGGATTTCCAACATTCACTGCTGTCCCTGAAAAATTAAGATTATCTACTTTAATTTCAACATTCTTTGTATCTACTTCTTTTGCTAAAGGTATTTCATTCCAATTTGTTTTAGGAATTCCAATATTAGTTTGGATATTATTCTCATTTAAGATTTTAGATTTTAGAATACCGCTCTCCGTTTCAAATGTGATTTCACTTTTAGCATTTTCTTTTGACAAAAGGCTTGCTACACATCTCGTACCATTACCACAAGCTGCTGAGTCGGATCCATCAGAATTTTTAAAAATTAAATAAGCATCAACTTTTTCACTTTTTTTAACTAAAATTAGTTGATCGCAACCAATTTTTTTTCTGTCACAAATACTTTTTATTTGAGACTTATTTAATTCAAAGTCACTATCTCTTTGATCGATAATAACAAAGTCATTTCCTAAACCGTCCATTTTATATGCTTTAAAATCCATATATTTATACTTAACTTATTTATTGACTTTTTGAACCTCTAT
This sequence comes from uncultured Pelagibacteraceae bacterium, assembly GCA_902600485.1. Lineage (GTDB taxonomy): Bacteria > Pseudomonadota > Alphaproteobacteria > Pelagibacterales > Pelagibacteraceae > Pelagibacter. The sequence goes on along the minus strand of CACKJD010000001.1, from coordinate 253,855 downwards.
TATAGTTTCTCACCACTTCCGCAAAAAAACAACATTTTGCGGTGTCTTTGGAAACAAAGAGATCGACACCAGTCAGCGAGGGTTCGCCCACTGGTGCGATGACTGCTGGATTAAAATATGTTTGAAAATTTAACAAATAAATTCGAGGGTATACTCGATAAATTTAAAAAATCACCATCACTTGATGAAGGTCAGGTTGATGATGGTTTAAGATTAATAAGACAAGCTCTATTAGAGGCAGATGTTTCTTTAGACGTCGCAAAAGAATTTATTAATAATGTTAAACCGAAAGTTTTAGGGAAAGAAATTCTAAGATCAACAGCTCCTGGGCAGATGGTTGTAAAAATTGTCTATGACGAGCTTGTAAATTTCTTAGGTGATAAAAATCAAGAAATTAATTTAAAATCTAATCCACCAATTTCAATTATGATGGTAGGACTCCAAGGATCTGGTAAGACAACTAGTACCGCAAAATTATCTAAATTTTTAGAAAAAAATAACAAAAAAAGGATCATGATGGCAAGTTTAGATATCTATCGTCCTGCTGCTCAAGACCAATTAAAAGTTCTTGGTGAGCAAAATAATATTCAAACACTGCCAATAATAGAAGGTCAAGCACCCACGGATATTTGCAGAAGAGCCTTAACGGCTGCAAACCTTAATGGCTCAGATGTTATTATTTTTGATACCGCTGGAAGAACACAAATCGATTTACAGATGATGAGTGAAATAAAACAAATAGAGGAAGTCATAAAACCAACTGAAACAATACTGGTCGCTGATTCACTTACTGGTCAAGTAGCTGCTAATGTGGCAAAGGAATTTGGAAATACAGTAAAACTTACAGGAATAATTTTAACACGTGCTGATGGAGATGGAAGAGGTGGTGCAGCACTTAGTATGAAACATGTTGCTAATGTGCCAATCAAATTTTTAGGAATAGGAGAAAAAATTGAAAATCTAGAAATTTTTCACCCTGACAGGATTGCAAATAGAATTTTAGGTATGGGAGATATCGTTTCTCTAGTTGAGAAAGCAGCACAAGACATCGACGAAGAAAAATTAAAAGAAGCTGAAGAAACTTTAAAAAAAGGACAATTTTCACTAGATGATTATTTAACACAATTAAGACAAATGAAAAAAATGGGTGGTATAGAGGGAGTAATGTCTTTTTTACCAGGTGTCTCAAAATTAAAATCACAAATGGATCAAGCAGGAGTTGATGAAAAAATTATAACTCAAAATGAGGCAGTAATATTGTCAATGACAAAACAAGAAAGAGATAATCCTAAAATAATAAATGGATCTAGAAAAAAAAGAATTGCTAATGGCTCTGGTACAGATATTGCCACTATCAATAAATTGTTAAAACAATTTAAAATGATGTCTGACATGATGAAAAAAATGTCAAAAGGAAACACAAAAGGGTTAATGGATAAAGGATTGCCACCAGAACTCTTCAATCAATTAAAATAATAAAGGAGAAAAAATGTTAAAACTTAGATTATCAATGGGCGGTACAAAAAAAAGACCAGTATATAAGATAGTTGTAGCAGACAGCAGATTTCCAAGAGATGGAAGATTTATAGAAAAACTAGGATATTTCAATCCCCTGTTACCAAAAGATAAAAAAGATAGAGTAGGTCTTGAATCTGAGAGAATTAAATATTGGTTAAATCAAGGAGCAAAACCAACTACTAGAGTTGCAAGAATTTTAGGGGAGAATAAATTAATTGAAATGCCTGCAGCTGGTAATAATCCCAACAAAGCTATTCCAAAAAAAGATAGAAAAAAACAAGATGCTGGTGCTGAAAAAAAAGAGGATAAAAAAGCTGATGCTCCAAAAGAAGCTCCAAAGGCGGAAGAGAAAAAAGCTGATGCTCCAAAAGAAGCTCCAAAGGCGGAAGAGAAAAAAGCTGATGCTCCAAAAGAAGCTCCAAAGGCAGAGGAAAATAAAAAATAATGTTTCAAGTAAAAATATTCACTTTATATCCAGACTTTTTTCCAGGAATTCTAAGCAAAGGTATTTATGGAAGAGCAATTGAGAAAAGTTTGTGGAATTTGGATGTAATCAATATTAGAGACTACGCAAAGGATAAGCATAAAACAGTAGATGATACTCCTTACGGAGGTGGTGAAGGAATGGTTTTAAAACCTGATGTAGTTGCAAAAGCACTAGATCAAAATTTAAAAAAAAATGAAAAAATTATTTACTTAACACCTAAAGGAAAGACTTTTGATCAAAATAAAGCAAAAAAATTTTTGAACGAAAAAAAAATAAATATTCTTTGTGGTCATTTTGAAGGAATTGACCAAAGAGTTATAGAGTCCAGAGGTATTGAAGAGATAAGTATCGGGGACTACATTTTGTCAGGTGGCGAGACAGCTGCATACGTAATTTTGGATAGCATATTAAGACTTGTGCCGGGTGTTCTAGGAAATGAAAATTCTTACAAAGACGAAAGTTTTGAAAATGGTTTATTGGAGTATCCTCAGTATACAAAACCACAAATATGGGAAAAAACACCAGTTCCTGAGGTGCTTTTATCAGGAGATCATAGCAAAATTAAAGACTGGCGTTTATCTCAATCAGAGGCTATAACACGCCACCGAAGACCAGACTTGTGGCAAAAATATAAAAAGAATTAAATTGATAAACATACAAATGAAAAATATTGAAGAAATAAATAGACAGAACGTAAAGAAAATCTCAGCAGAAAAAAAATTACCAGATTTCTTTCCTGGAGATATTATTAAAGTTGGTGTTAGAATTACAGAAGGAAAGAGAGAAAGAATTCAATATTTCGAGGGCGTTTGTATCGCAAAAAAAAATAGAGACATTAACTCTTCATTTACCGTAAGAAAAATATCATTTGGCGAAGGAGTTGAAAGAACATTTGCACTCTTTAGTCCAATTGTTGATACTATTAAAGTTATAAGATCTGGGAAAGTAAGAAGAGCTAAGCTATACTACCTAAGAGACAGAACAGGGAAATCGGCAAAAATTGCTGAAAAAATTAAAAAGAAAATCGGTATTGATATAGAGACAAAACCTGAGGGAGTAACAGAAGAAAATGTTGTTAAACAGACAACAAAAGATGATAAAGTAGAAACTCCTGAGGATGATAAATCTCCGTCTTTAAAAAAAGATGAGAGTCTTAAAGAAGACAGCACTAAAAAGGCTAAATAAAATTAAACTTTTTTAAATGTCAAAAACTTTATACGATAAAATCTGGGAAGAACATTTAGTACATCAGCAAGAAGATGGCACATCTTTGTTATTTGTCGATAGACATTTAATACATGAGGTTACTAGTCCCCAAGCTTTTGAAGGTTTAAGAAATTCTAACAGGAAAGTTAGAAATCCCAAATTAACACTTGCAGTTGCAGATCATAATGTTCCAACTACAGATAGATCTAAAGGTATTGCAGATGAGGAATCTAAAATCCAAGTTGATACACTAGGTAGGAATTGTAAGGAGTTTGGAATTAAACTTTTTGGAATGTCTGATAAAAGACAGGGTATAGTACATATTATTGGGCCAGAGCAAGGATTTACACAGCCTGGGAACATAATTGTTTGTGGAGATAGTCATACAGCAACCCATGGAGCTTTTGGCGCATTAGCTTTTGGAATAGGTACTTCAGAAGTTGAGCATGTGTTGGCAACCCAAACGTTGGTTCAAAAAAAATCAAAAAATTTAAGAATAAGTGTTAATGGTAAATTACCAATCGGAGTAACGTCTAAAGATGTAATTTTACAAATAATAGGAAAAATTGGAACTGCTGGCGGTACAGGTTATGTCATTGAATATGCTGGAGATGTTATCTCATCATTGACAGTGGAAAATAGAATGACAATTTGCAACATGACAATCGAAGGCGGAGCACGAGCAGGATTGATAGCTCCTGACGAAAAGATATTTAGATATTTAAAAGGTAAACCGATGGCACCAAAAAATGAAATCTGGGATAAAGCAGTTGAATATTGGAGTAAACTTAATTCAGATAATAACGCTAATTTTGATAAAGAAGTTTCACTTAAAGGAGAAGACATACAGCCGATGGTTACTTGGGGTACATCACCACAAGATGTCATTACTATAGATGGAAAAGTCCCTAATCCTTCTGATGAAAAAGATAATGACAGAAGAAACTCGATTGAAAGATCTTTAAAATATATGGGTCTCAAACCAAATACATTAATTAAAGATATAAAAATTGACAAAGTTTTCATAGGTAGCTGTACAAATGGTAGAATTGAAGATTTAAGAGATGCAGCAAAAATTCTAAAGGATAAGAAAATTGCATCTCATGTAAAAGCCATGGTCGTTCCAGGATCAGGGTTAGTAAAAGAACAAGCTGAACAAGAGGGTTTAGATAAAATATTTTTAAATTCTGGATTTGAATGGAGAGAACCAGGATGTTCCATGTGTTTAGCAATGAATGCTGATAAACTTAAACCAGAGGAAAGATGCGCATCAACATCTAACAGAAATTTTGAGGGTAGACAGGGTAGAGGTGGTAGAACACATTTAGTTAGCCCAGCTATGGCAGCAGCTGCAGCAATTTCTGGAAATTTTGATGATGTAAGAAAGTATAAAAATTAATGAAAAAGTTTAATAAATTAAAAAGCATTCCTGCATACATACCAATAGTTAATATCGATACTGATATGATAATTCCTAAACAATTTTTAAAAACTATTAAAAGGACAGGTTTAGGAAAAAATCTTTTTTTCGAGATGAGGTATGATGATGAAGGTAAAGAAATTTCTGACTTTGTTCTAAACAATGAACCTTACAATCAATCAAAAATATTAATCACTGGTAAAAATTTTGGATGTGGCTCATCGAGAGAACATGCGCCTTGGGCACTTTTAGACTTTGGTATTACTTGTGTAATAAGTTCTAGTTATGCAGATATATTTTACAATAATTGTTTCAAAAATGGCATCTTACCAATAACTGTCAAAGAGGAAGTAATAAAAGAATTATCTGAATACTCTAAAAGAAAAGAAGAAATATCGATAAACTTGGAGGACCAGTCTATAAAATTTGGAAATAATGAAATTAAGTTTGAAATTGATGAATTTAAAAAAAAATGCCTTCTAGAAGGTTTAGATGATATCTCTCTTTCGTTAGCCCAGTCTTCAAAGATTTCAGCTTATGAAAGCAAAATAAAGTCATCGAAGCCTTGGATTTTTAATGATTAAAGTAAAAAAAAGAAAAATTTTACTTTTACCTGGGGATGGTATTGGTCCAGAAGTAATCAATGAAGTAAAAAAAATAATTGAATGGTTTAATAAAAACAGATCTCTTGATTTCGAAGTAGATCAAGATTTAGTAGGTGGGGCTGCGTATGATAAATTTAAAACTCCCATTACCGATGAAGTATTTTTTAAAGCCTTAGAATGTGAAGCAGTAATTTTAGGCGCTGTAGGAGGCCCTAAATGGGATAACTTAGATTTTTCTAAAAAACCAGAAAGAGCATTACTAAAATTAAGAAAAGAACTTAAACTTTTTGCAAATTTACGACCTGCTATTTGTTTTAAACAATTAGTTGAGGCTTCTAGTTTAAAACCCGAAATAGTATCAGGACTTGATATAATGATTGTAAGGGAATTGACTGGAGGAATTTATTTTGGTGAACCAAGAGGTATAAAGCCCATCGATAATGGAGAGAGAAAAGGAATTAATACTCATACATATACATCCAAAGAAATTGAAAGAGTTGCAAGAGTTGCTTTTGAATTAGCCAAAAAAAGAAATAATAAAGTTACTTCTTGTGAGAAATCAAATGTTATGGAAGCTGGTCAACTTTGGAAAGAGGAGGTAACTACTCTTCACAAAAAAGACTATAAAGACGTAAATTTAGAACACATGCTTGCGGATAACTGTGCCATGCAGTTATTAAGAAATCCAAAACAATTCGATGTAATAGTAACTGATAATTTGTTTGGAGATATACTTTCTGATGAAGCAGCAATGCTTACAGGTTCATTAGGATTACTACCTTCAGCCTCACTTGGTGCAAAAGATAAAGATGGAAATTTAAGATCAATGTACGAACCTGTGCATGGTTCTGCTCCAGATATCGCAGGCAAAGGTATTGCTAATCCAATTGCAACAATTTTAAGTTTTTCAATGGCTTTAAAATATTCTTTAAACTTAGATAAAGAGTCCACTGAATTGGACAATGCAGTTCAGAAAGTTTTAGACGATGGATTAAGGACAAAAGACATTATTTCTAAAGGAAAAAAAGAAGTTTCCACCTCTATGATGGGGGATGCGATTATTGCGTGTTTGCAAAAATAATTAAATTATCTTAATTTAAGTATAGTAAAAAAAATGACAACTTATACAGCACCTGTTGAAGATATGATGTTTCTTTTTGAGAAATTAAGAGACAATAAAAATTATAATGACTTAGAAAAGTATAAAGAAGTCAGTCCAGATCTCGTTAAAAACATTTTAGAAGAAGCAGCAAAAATAAATGAAAATTTAATTTTACCACTTGCAAAAGCTGGAGACGATAATCCTGCAGTTCTAGAAAATGGCGTAGTAAGAACACCGCCTGGATATAAAGAAGTTTATCAAAAATATATTGAGGATGGATGGACTTCATTATCCTGCGATCCAAAATATGGTGGACAGGGAATGCCTAGAACTGTAAGTGCTTTTTTTGATGAGATGATATCATCTGCTAGTTTGGCTTTTAAACTTTATAGTGAATTAACTCTCGGTGCTTATAATTGTATTCATCATCACGCCTCAGATGAAATTAAAGATAAATATCTTCCCAAAATGGTTGAGGGTAAATGGAGTGGTACAATGTGTTTAACAGAGCCAGTCTGTGGAACAGATTTAGGTTTATTAAAAACAAAAGCAGTAGAACAACAAGATGGAACTTATAAAATTACAGGTCAAAAAATATTTATTACATCTGGAGACCATGATCTTACTGAAAATATAATCCATTTAGTAATTGCGAGAGCAACAGACTCACCTAAAGGAACTAAAGGAATAAGTTTATTTTTAGTTCCAAAATTTGTTGTAAAAAATGATGGAACAATTGGTGCAAGAAATGGAATTTCAACAGGATCTATAGAAACAAAAATGGGCATCAAAGGTTCAGCAACCTGTGTTTTAAATTTTGATGACGCAACTGGATTTATGATTGGTCCTAAAAATAAAGGATTAAGTCAAATGTTTACTATGATGAACCTAGAGAGAATTGTCGTTGGAATTCAAGGTTTAGGGATTTCAGAAATCGCTTACCAGAATTCATTAAGCTATGCTAAAGAGAGAAAACAAGGTAAAAGCAATAATAACAAATCTCAAAATGGAAATGCAGATTTAATTATTGAACATGCAGATATAAGAAAGTCATTATTAAACATGAAATCAATAATTGAGGGAGAAAGAGCATTATGTTTTTGGTTGTCACAACAAACTGAAGTTAGCTTAAATCATAGTGATCAGAAAATTAAACAAGATGCATCAGATATGGTTTCATTAATGACACCAGTTGTAAAATCTTTATTTTCAGATTTAGGTATGGAAATTACTAGTGATGCAATGCAAATATATGGAGGATACGGGTATACAAAAGATCAAGGTATAGAGCAATTATACAGAGATAATAGAATAACACCTATTTACGAAGGGACCAATTCAGTGCAGGCTGCTGATTTAGTTTTTAGAAAATTATCAAATAAAAATGGAAACATAATTAATAAATTCTTAGATCTTATTAAATCTGAAACTAATTCAAATAACGAAAAAATTAAACCGTTTGTTAAAGAATTTAATAATTATCTAGAAATCCTTAAAAAATTCAGTGAATGGACAATTGATAGATCTGAGACTAACAGAGATGATGTAAGCGCGGCAGCAAATGATTATTTGAAAACACTTGGTTATATTTCTTTGGCCTTTGCTTGGATTAAAACACTTCAAGTAAGTTTTAAAGATTACGAAGAAAATAAGAAATTCTATGATGACAAAATAAATACTGCTAAATTTTATTTTGAAAAAGTATTACCTAGGGCTGAACAACACTATAAATCTGCCATTTCAGGAAGTTCAAACATTATGAATTTTAATTTTAACTGAAATGAGCCATTACGATAATAACTTAGACAAAAATAACGCAAATTTTGTTCCATTAACTCCATTAAGTTTCCTCGAAAGAGCAAAAGATATCTATCCAGATTACGAAGCTTTAATTTATGAAGATAGGTCTTACACCTGGGAACAAATTTATAAGAGATGCATAAAATTTGCGAGTGCACTAGAAAAAATTGGTATTAAGGAGGGGGATACAGTTTCAGTCATGGCTTTTAATACACCTGAAATTTTTGAGGCTCATTATTCTGTACCAATGACTGGAGCAGTTCTAAATACTATAAACACAAGATTAGATGCTAAGACAGTTGCATATATTATTGATCATAGCGAAGCAAAAGTATTAATTGTTGATCGACAACTACATTCAGTTTTAAAAAAAGCATTGGAATTATCCAAAAACAAACCTTTAATAATTGATATTCATGATAAATTTGCTGATCAATCTTTATTAAAAAAAATTGGCGAAAAAGAATATGAGGAATTCCTGAATACTGGTGATGAAACATTCATCTGGAAGAGACCAAAAGATGAATGGCAAGCAATATCTCTAAGTTATACTTCAGGCACGACAGGAAATCCAAAAGGAGTTGTGTATCACCATAGAGGTTCTTATTTAATGTCTACAGGAAGTGCAATTGCGTGGAACATGCCAAATAGATTAAATTTTTTAACAGTTGTTCCAATGTTTCACTGCAATGGTTGGGGATATCCCTGGACAATCCCGATGCTAAACGGCAGAACAATTTGTTTAAGAGCCATTGATATAAAAAAAATTTTTGAATTAATTATTAAGCATGAAATTACACATTTTGGTGGAGCACCAATAGTTTTAAATATGATAACTGGTGCATCAGAAAGTGATAGAAAAAAACTTACACATAAAGTTTATGTTCTTACAGCTGGAGCACCACCACCAAGTATTATATTTAAAAAAATGGAAGCACTTGGTTTTGAAGTAATGCATGTTTATGGACTAACAGAAACATACGGACATATTTTACAATGTGCATGGAATGAGAATTGGAATTCTTTTGATGAAGACAAGAAAAATGAGATTAAAGCAAGACAAGGTGTTAGATATCCTAATACAGAGGATGTAATCGTAATGGACCCCGAGTCTATGAAACCTGTTCCTAAAGATGCAAAAACCATTGGTGAGATAATGATTAAAGGTAACGTAGTTATGAAAGGTTACTTTAAAGATAAAGATGCAACAGATAAAGCAATGTCACATGGTTGGTTTCACTCTGGGGATTTGGCTGTAGTTAATCCTGATGGATATATTAAAATTAAAGATAGATCTAAGGATATAATTATTTCAGGAGGAGAAAATATTTCATCTATAGAAATTGAAAATACCTTAGCAAAACATCCATCTGTTTCGATAGCTGCAGTAGTTGCAAAACCGGATGAAAAATGGGGAGAGGTTCCTTGTGCTTTTATTGAGAAAGTGCAAGATAAAGATGTATCAGAAAAAGAATTAATTGATTTTTGTAGAGAGACTTTAGCTGGTTTTAAAATACCAAAAAAAGTAGCATTTTGTGAATTACCAAAAACTTCAACAGGAAAAATTCAAAAATTTGAGCTAAGAAAAAAAGCCAAGGAACTTACTTGATTCTTAAAGTAGATAATAAGCAGGTCTTTGCCTCCGATGCAGGTAAAGATTTTGATAAAAATAAAGAAACAATTTTTTTGCTTCATGGTAGTGGGTTAACACATATTGTTTGGTCTTTAACCGAACAATATTTGTCAAACAAAAATTTTAACATTTTAGCAATTGATTTACCTGGCCATGGAAAATCAGATGGACCATGTCTAACGAGCATAGAAAAAATTGCAGACTGGTTAGAAAATGTAAGAAATGAAATAAATGTTGAAAAAGTATCAATAATTGGTCATTCGCAAGGGTGCCTTGAGGCGATAGAATATGGTTCAAAATATAAAAATCATATTTCTAAATTAGTATTGTTGGCTGGGTCTTATAAAATGCCAGTCAATCAAGATTTGATTGATTTAGCTGAGTCTGGCGATAAAAAAGCAGTTCATCTGATGATGAAATGGGGTTATGAGGGATCAAAAAAATTTATTGGCGGAAACCCGGTAGAAAAAATTATCAACTCATCAAGAGAAGTTAAGGAAATTTTATCTGTAGATCTTAAAGCTTGTAATAATTATAAAAACGGAAAAGATGCATCGACAAGTATTGAGTGTCCAACAATTCTTATTTTTGGAGCACTTGATAAAATGGTGCCAACTGAAAATGGAAAAAAATTTGCTAATTTAATAAAAAACTCAAAAACTGAGATTTTAAATGATTGTGGACATATGATTATGTTTGAAAAAGCTTTTGAAATGAGGGAAAAGGTAGCAGAATTTTTAAAAAAATGAAAAACTTTTCAATTATAAAATCAAGAAGATTAAGAAGCACACCTTACACTGATAGAATAGAAGCTCATGGGGTGAGTGGTTATACAGTTTACAATCACATGCTACTCCCGGTCTCTTTTAAGTCGGTAGAAGCTGATTATGAGCATCTTAAGAAATTTGTGCAAGTATGGGATGTGGCTGCAGAAAGACAGGTACAAATTACTGGAAAAGACTCTGCAAAATTAGTTCAACTAATGACGTGTAGAGATTTATCAAATTCAAAAGTTGGAAAATGCTATTATGCACCTTTAATTGACGATCAAGGAAATTTAGTTAATGATCCAATTATAAATAAACTTGCAGATGATAAATGGTGGCTTTCAATAGCCGACTCAGATGTAATATTTTTTGCAAAAGGTTTAGCTGCCGGATACAAATTTGAAGTGGAGATTACTGAACCAAACGTAAATATTTTAGCTGTCCAAGGACCTTTGTCTGATAATCTTTTGGCAAAAATATTTGGTGAAGAAATTAGACAATTAAAATTTTTTAATTTTAAGTATTACGAATTCAAAGGAAAAAAATATTTTATTGCTAGATCTGGATGGTCTAAACAAAGCGGTTTTGAAATATATGTTGAAGATGATAAAGCTGGACAAGACTTATATGACTATTTGTTTGAATATGGTAAAGAATTTAATGTAAAAGCAGGATGTCCAAATTTAATTGAAAGAATAGAATCTGCTTTATTATCTTATGGTAATGATTTTGATAATAGAGACAATCCATTTGAGGCAAATTTTGATAAATTTGTGAATTTAGAATCGGATGTAAATTTCTTGGGCAAAGAAAGATTGAAACAAATTAAGCAAAATGGAATAAAAAGAAAATTAATGGGTGTTAAGATTGATCATAATAAAATTGATATGTACTGTGAAAAAACATTATATGATGATAATAATAATATCGTTGGTCACGTTAGGTCTGCCGCATATTCTCCAACATTTAAAAAAGTGATTGGAATTGCAATGATTAATAAACCCTATTGGGATGCAAAACATCAATTTAAAATTGATATCAATGAGAAAATATTTCTAGGAACAGTTTGCGATTTACCTTTCATTTAGTATAAGTTAATCAACATGAATATAGCGATTGTAGGAGCAACAGGAAATGTTGGAAGAAAAATTATAGAAGTTCTGGAAAGAAAAAACTTTTCAGTGACTAATCTATACCTTCTAGCATCTACTAAAAGCTCAGGTGTAAAAATTAAATTTAAAGACAGTGAAATTGAAGTAAGCGACCTAGAAAATTTTGATTTCTCAAAAGCTGATATTACATTTTTTTCCGCAGGTGGAAAAATTTCAGAAAAATATGTCTCTGCAGCAGCAAAGCATACAGTAGTTATAGATAATTCAAGCTATTTTAGAATGGATCCAGATGTTCCTTTAATTGTTCCTCAAGTCAATTCTAAAGAAATAAAAAATATGAAAAAAAATATTTTAGCTAATCCAAACTGTTCAACTGCTCAATTGGTAATAGTTTTAAAAAATTTGAATGATAATTTTAAAATAAAAAGATTGGTAATATCAACCTACCAATCCACATCAGGTGCTGGAAAAAAACCTATGGATGAGCTTTTGAATCAAACAAAGAAAGCTCTTGAGTCTAAAGAAATTAAAAGTGAGAATTTTACTAAACAAATAGCATTTAATGCTATACCGCATATAGATAAATTTAGTACAGATGGATATACGAAAGAGGAAATTAAAATGATACAAGAGTCTAATAAAATTTTAGGTTCGAATATAGATATCACAGCAACGTGTGTTAGAATTCCTGTTTTAGTATCTCATGCGGAGTCTGTTAACGTTGAATTTGAGAATGAGGCACCAATTGATAAGGTTATAGAAATTTTAAATCAATCACCTGGTTGTAAAGTAATTGATGATAGGAATGATGGAGGATATATTACCCCAGTAGAAGCTGAGGGAAAAAATGAAACTTTTATTTCAAGAATTAGAAAAGATAATAGTAAAAAAAATGCCATTAACATGTGGATAGTTTCAGACAATTTATTAAGAGGAGCGGCTTTAAATGCAGTGGAAATTGCAGAGGCATACATTAAGAAGTAATTATGAAAGATAACAATCCTATATCTCCACACATACAAGTTTATAACTGGCATATTTCATCACTTGTTTCAATTTCTCACAGAATAACAGGGGTGATAAATTATTTATTATTAATACTTGTTTGTTTTTGGGTGATTAGTTTAATATTTGGCTCAGAAAGTTATCAATACTTTAAAAAATTTTCAGAATCGATGGTGGGTAAGTTTTTTATTATTGGATTTATTTGGTCCTATTTATTTCAGATTTTAAGTGAAATCAGACATTGGTTTTGGGACATGGGTTATGGTTTTGAATTGAGAACTACAAAAATAACAGGTGTCATTGTGATATTAGGCTCTTTTATATTAACAATAGCTTTATACCTTCTAAGTGGAGTTTTAATTTAATGCTTCAAGCTACAAAAAAATGGATATTCCAAAAAATCAGTTCAGTAATAATGGTTCCTTTTATGATTTGGTTTTTAATGAATATTGTTACAATATTTAATGGAAGTTATGATGAGGTAGTTAATTTCTTTACCTCACAGCCATCTAAAATATTATTTTCAATTTTCATAGTTAGCATGTTTTTTTATTCAGCTCTCAGTATTAGTGAGATTTTTGAGGACTATATAAAGCAGGAAAATGCAAAAAAATACGCAAATTTGGGTGTTTTTTTGTCATCTTTAATTATCCCTCTATTTACAATAATTACTATTATATATTTATAATTATGAAATCTTACAAAATTATTGATCACGAATATGATGTAGTTGTGTTAGGTGCTGGTGGTTCAGGCTTGAGAGCTGCTGTTGGGTTAAGTGAAGCTGGGCTTAAGACAGCTTGTATATCAAAAGTTTTTCCAACTAGAAGCCATACATCTGCTGCCCAAGGTGGAATTTCTGCAGCGTTAGGTAATATGGGTGAAGATGATTGGCGTTGGCATATGTATGATACAGTTAAAGGTGCAGATTGGTTGGGTGATCAGGATTGTATAGAGTACTTGTGTAAAGAAGCTCCTCGAGCAGTTTTGGAATTAGAAAAATATGGTGTTCCTTTTAGCAGAACAGATGATGGCAAAATTTACCAAAGACCTTTTGGTGGAATGACAAAAAACTATGGTAACGAACCAGTACAAAGAACCTGTGCAGCAGCAGATAGAACTGGCCATGCAATTTTACATACATTGTATGGACAAGCTTTGAAACATAATACAGAATTTTTTATTGAGTATTTTGCATTAGATCTTTTAATGAAAAATGGTGAGTGCAAAGGTTTGGTTGCTTGGAATTTAAATGATGGCACAATTCATAGGTTTAGGTCTCACATAACAATTATTGCAACAGGTGGTTATGGAAAAATATACTATTCAGCTACTTCAGCACATACTTGTACTGGTGATGGGAATGCAATGGTATTAAGAGCAGGTTTACCTTTACAAGATATGGAATTTGTTCAATTTCATCCAACAGGTATCTATGGTCATGGCACTTTAATATCTGAGGGTGTAAGAGGTGAAGGCGGATATCTTGTAAACTCTAAAGGTGAAAGATTTATGGAGAGATATGCTCCTAAAGCTAAGGACTTAGCATCAAGAGATGTGGTGAGCAGATCTATTGCAGTTGAAATAAATGAGGGCAGAGGAGTTGGTAAAGATAAAGATCACGTTCACTTACATTTAGATCACCTAGATAAAAATGTTATCGAAGAGAGATTACCAGGCATATCAGAGTCTTCGAAGTTATTCGCTAACGTTGATGTTACTAAAGAACCAATACCAGTAGTACCAACTGTTCATTATAACATGGGGGGTATACCTACAAATTATAAAGCTGAAGTGCTAACACTAAATGGTTCTGAAAAAACAGTTCCGGGATTAATGGCCATTGGTGAGGCTGCATGTGTATCTGTTCATGGAGCAAATAGATTAGGATCTAATTCATTAATTGATTTAGTTGTTTTTGGAAGAGCTGCAGCAAAAAGAGCATCTGAATTAGTAAAACCTGGACAACCACATGAAGATATTCCAGATTCTGAAACTGATAAATGTTTAACAAGATTTGATAAGCTTAGAAATTCTAGCGGTTCAAACAGTACTGCAGATTTAAGATTATCTATGCAAAAAACAATGCAGTCAAAGTGTGCCGTTTTTAGAACAGAAAAAACTTTAAAAGAAGGCATTGAGCAAATAAGAAAACCATTTGAAGGTATGGAAAATTTATCAGTGAAAGATAAATCTTTAATTTTTAATACTGATTTAGTTGAAACCTTAGAGTTTGATAACTTAATACGACAAGCAATAACAACAATGGACTCAGCATATTATAGAAAGGAGAGCAGAGGTGCTCATGCTAGAGAAGATTATCCTAAGAGAGACGATGAAAAATACATGCAACATACTTTATCTTGGTGTGAAGGTAAGAAAACAAAAATAGATTATAGACCAGTTCACAGGTCAACACTAACTAATGATGTGCAGTATTTTCCGCCACAGGAAAGAGTCTACTGATGGTTCAAATAAATTTGCCTAAGAATTCAAAAATCCAAAAGGGCAAATATTTTAAAGACACAACAGGTTCTAAGAATATAAGAAAAGTTAATATTTATAGATGGGATCCCTCAACTGGCGAAAACCCAAGAATTGATACTTACGAAGTGGATATGGATAATTGTCCATCAAAAGTCTTAGATCTACTAAATAAAATAAAAAATGAAATTGATCCTACTATCGCCTATAGAAGATCATGTGCACATGGAGTTTGTGGTTCTTGCGCAATGAATATGGATGGAAAAAATGGTTTAGCTTGCACTAAACCTCATTCAGAGATTAAAGGAGATATTAATATTTATCCTCTCCCTCATTTAAAAGTATTAAAAGATCTCATTGGAGATTTAAGTACACTTTATAAACAATATGAGTCTGTGGAACCTTGGCTAAAAAATTCAAACGATTCTAGCAAAACTGAGAACTTACAATCCAAAGAAGATAGAGCTAAACTTGATGGACTTTATGAATGTATTATGTGCGCATGCTGTTCCACGTCGTGCCCTAGTTATTGGTGGAACGGAGATAAATATCTTGGTCCAGCTGTTTTACTTCAAGCCTATAGGTGGATAATAGACTCAAGAGATGAAGATAGAAAAGCAAGATTAAAAAAAGTAGCTGACGAACTAAAACTATATAGGTGCCATACAATCATGAACTGTACAAATGCTTGTCCAAAGGGTCTTAATCCAGCAAAAGCTATAGCATCTATCAAAAAAATGCTTGCAACAAGCTAATTAGTTAATTAAATAATTTTGCCGATGAATTTAATACAACATTACGTAAATGGTAAAATTTTTCCTGGTTCATCCAAAAGAAGCGGAAAAGTTTTTAATCCCGCAACAGGATCACAAGAAAGCGAAGTCTCACTTGGAACAAAAAATGACTTAGACCAAGCTGTTGATATAGCATCAAAAGCCTTTGAAACATGGTCACTAAAACCACCAATACAAAGAGCAAGAGTCATGTTTAAATTTAAAGAATTGATAGAAAAAAATTCAGATGAACTGACAAAATTAATCGTATCTGAACATGGTAAGGTTTACGAGGATGCGAAAGGTTCACTGACAAGAGGTTTAGAGATAGTTGAGTTTGCCTGCGGTATACCTCAAATGTTAAAAGGGGAATTTACAGAAAATGTTGGCACTGAGATTGACAGCTGGTCAATTAGACAGCCACTTGGTGTTTGTGCAGGTATAACCCCATTTAATTTTCCAGCTATGGTACCAATGTGGATGTTTCCGATGGCTATCGCATGTGGAAATACATTTATTTTAAAACCGTCAGAGAAAGATCCTTCATGTTCAATAAAGTTAGCAGAGCTATTTTCAGAAGCTGGTTTACCTGATGGAGTTCTTAATGTTGTCAATGGAGATAAAGAGGTAGTTGATGCAATTTTAACAAATAAAAAAATTCAAGCAGTAAGTTTTGTTGGATCGACTCCAATAGCAAAATATATTTACGAAAATGCTGCAAAAAATGAAAAAAGGGTACAAGCTTTAGGAGGTGCAAAAAATCATTGTGTTGTTATGCCTGACTGTGATTTAGATCAAGCTGTTAACGGATTAATGGGAGCGGCATACGGATCTGCAGGAGAAAGATGCATGGCCCAATCAGTAGCAGTTGCTGTTGGAAAAATTGGTGATGAATTAGTAGGAAAACTATCAAAAAAAGTCGAGGCTTTAAAAGTTGGTCCTGGAATGGATAAAAGTTCAGAGATGGGTCCCCTAGTTACAAATGAACATCTTGAAAAAGTGAAAGGATATGTAGATTTAGGTGTGAAAGAGGGCGCTAAGTTAGTTGTGGATGGTAGAAATATAAAGTTACAAGGTTATGAAAAAGGATTTTTTATTGGAGGATGTTTATTTGATCATGTGAGTAAAGATATGAGAATTTACAAAGAAGAAATCTTCGGTCCAGTTTTATCAGTTGTAAGAGCTAAAGATTTTAACGAGGCAATTAATTTAATTAACGAACATGAATTTGGTAATGGAACAAGTATTTACACACGTGATGGTGATGTTGGTAGAACTTTTGCAAGCAAAATTAAAGTTGGCATGGTTGGTATAAATATACCTATACCTGTGCCAGTCGCATTCCACAGTTTTGGAGGATGGAAAAGATCACTTTTTGGAGATCAACACATGCATGGACCTGAGGGTGTTAGATTTTATACGAAATTAAAAACAATTACATCTAGGTGGCCTTCAGGTGTTAGATCAAACCCAGAGTTTATAATGCCAACAATGAAATAGAAAAATACTATGACCAAGATATCTTTAATTGGAGCAGGACAAATAGGAGGAACGCTAGCACATTTGATTGGCATAAAAGAGTTAGTAAATGAGTTAGTTTTGTTTGATGTGGCTAGTGGAATTGCTAAAGGCAAAGGTTTAGATATTGCTCAATCTTCGTCTGTTGATGGTTTTAATGTAAAATTTTCTGGCACGGACAACTACGAAGATATAAAAAATTCTGATGTCATAATAATTACAGCTGGTGTTCCAAGAAAACCAGGCATGAGCAGAGATGATCTATTAGGGATAAATTTAAAGATAATCAAACAAGTAGCCGAAGGTATAAAAAAAAATTCACCTAATGCATTTGTAATTTGTATAACAAATCCATTAGATGTGATGGTTATGGCTTTACAAAAGTTTTCTGGATTACCAGCTAATAAAGTTGTGGGGATGGCAGGAATATTAGATAGCTCAAGATATAAACTATTTTTATCATTAGAATTAAATGTACCGGTAAAAGACATAGAGGCGATGGTAATGGGTGGTCATGGAGATACTATGGTACCATTACCTAGGTTAACAAAAATATCTGGCAAACCTCTTTTAGATTTAGTTAAAGAAGGCAAAATTTCATCTGAAAAACTTGAGAGCATTAACCAAAGAACTAGAGATGGTGGAGCAGAGATAGTCAAGTATTTAGAAAAAGGATCAGCATTTTATGCTCCAGCGGCCTCAGGAGTTCAGATGGCAGAAGCTTATTTACAGGATAAAAAACTAACATTACCCTGTGCTGTCAAATTAGATGGTCAATATGGATTTAAAGATGTCTATGCGGGTGTTCCAGTAATAATTGGAAGCAAAGGTGTTGAAAAAATTGTGGAAATAGAATTAAACGATCAAGAAAAAAAAGAATTTATTCACTCAGTAGACTCAGTTAAGAAATTATGGGATGCCGCCACTAAAATAGATCCCGATTTAAAATAATGAATATTCACGAACATCAAGCAAAACAAATCTTAAAAAAATATGGTGCGAGTGTTCCAAAAGGTGAATTTGCTTTCACAGTAAACGAGTTAATTGAAAAAGCAAAAAAGATTAAGACTGAAAAATATGTTTTAAAAGCACAGATACACGCTGGGGGTAGAGGTAAAGCTGGAGGAGTCAAAATATTGAATAATATTGAGGAATTAACTGATGCTGCAAAAGAGATGTTGGGTAAAATTCTTATTACTCACCAGACTGGTCCAAATGGCAAAGAAGTAAAAAGACTTTATATTGAAGAGTCGTCTAAAATTAAGAAAGAATTTTACTTGTCTTGTCTTATTGATAGAGCAAGTTCAAAAATTGCATTTATTTCTAGTGATCAAGGAGGAATGGACATTGAAGAAGTAGCTAAAAAGAGTCCTGAAAAAATAATTACGACTAAAGTAGATTATCTTGAGGATATTGATGATGAAAATTGCAAAAAAATTATCAAAATTTTTAATCTAAAAGACAATACAATGTTACAAGGAATAAATCTAATTAAATCAATTTATAAAATGTTTATATCTACTGATGCAAACTTAGTTGAGATAAATCCTTTAATATTAACGGAAGATGATAATCTAATTTGTTTAGATGCCAAAATGAATTTTGATGATAATTCAATTTTTAGGCAACCAGAGATTCAAAGCCTTAGGGATTTAAATGAGGAAGATCCATCAGAAATTGAGGCAAGCAAACATGATTTAGCCTATATAAAATTAGATGGATCAATTGGCTGTATGGTAAATGGAGCAGGATTAGCAATGGCAACCATGGATATAATTAAATTGTTTGGGCAAGAGCCAGCAAATTTTTTAGATGTGGGTGGTGGAGCCTCAAAAGAAAAAGTTTCTGCAGCCTTTAAAATTATACTTTCAGATCCAAATGTTAAAGGAATATTAATAAATATTTTTGGAGGCATTATGAGATGCGATATTCTTGCTCAAGGAGTTGTTGAAGCAGCAAAAGAAATTAATATCAATGTACCACTTGTAGTTAGATTAGCTGGAACAAACTATAAAGAAGGTAAACTAATTTTAGATAACTCAGGGTTAAAAATAATTTCTGCATCAGATTTGTCAGATGCGGCTAGCAAAATTGTAAAAGCAATAAAATAATGTCTATTTTAGTAAATAAAGAAACTAAAGTAATTTGCCAAGGATTTACAGGATCCCATGGCACATTTCACTCCAAACAAGCTATTAAGTATGGAACTAATCTTGTAGGTGGTGTAACTCCCAAAAAAGGAGGCCAAGAACATTTGGGTAGACCAGTCTTTAATACTGTTAAAGAAGCTAAAGATAAAACTGGCGCGAATGCTACAATGATTTATGTCCCAGCAAAGTTTGCTGCTGCTGCAATAATTGAGGCATTAGATGCATCTATAGAATTGATTGTTTGTATCACTGAGGGGATACCAATATTAGACATGTTAAAAGTTAAACAAAAATTATCAAAATCTAAATCAAGATTAATTGGTCCTAATTGCCCAGGTATTATTACACCTGATGAATGTAAAATTGGAATAATGCCAGGAAATATTCATAAAAAAGGAACAGTTGGAATAGTCTCAAGATCAGGTACATTAACTTACGAAGCAGTTGCTCAAACTACTGAAAATGGACTGGGCCAATCGACTTGTATAGGTATTGGAGGCGATCCAATTAATGGAACAAATTTTATTGATTGTCTTGATCTTTTTTTAAAAGACGATGATACAAAATCTATACTAATGATTGGGGAAATCGGTGGTTCTGCAGAGGAAGAAGCTGCAGAATTTATAAAAAGTCATTCTATCAAAAAGCCTATGGTTGGATTTATTGCAGGAGTTACAGCACCACCCGGTAGAAGAATGGGACATGCTGGAGCAATAATTTCTGGAGGCAAAGGTAGCGCAAAAGACAAAATAGAAACTATGGAAAAAGCAGGCATTACTATAGCTAATTCTCCTGCCGAGTTGGGCAAAACACTTGTAGATAAATTGTCTCTTTAAATAAAGGAACTTTGTATTATAAATAGTAAATATAAATGAGTTCCTCAAATAACTTAGAAAATAAAAATGCAACTTTTTTAAATAAATCCAACAGCGGATTTATTGAGGAAATGTATGTAAAATTTATAGAGGGAGATCCAAATTTACCTGAAAGTTGGAGGAGCTATTTTGAAAGTCTTGATGAAGATATAGAAGTCATTTCCAAAGAAATTCAAGGACCAAATTGGAGTCCTAAAAAAATAAAAATTAATAGAAATAATTTAAAATATAAAAATGATGTCCCTTCAGAAAATGTTAATGCAGATAAAAAAGTTTCAGACTCTATAAGAGCTATAACGCTAATAAGAGCTTACAGAACAAGAGGTCATTTGATTGCAAATTTAGATCCTTTGGGTTTAATGAAAAGAGAGTACTTACATGATTTACATCCAAAAGATCATGGTTTCACTGCAGATGATCTTAATAGGAAAATTTTCTTAGATAATTATATGGATATAGGACATGCAACAATTAAAGAAATAACAAATAATTTAAAAAAAATCTATTGCTCAACAATTGGTGCAGAATTTATGCATATTACAGATCCAGCTGAAAAAGTTTGGTTCAGAGAAAGGATGGAAAAAAAAGAAAATCAATTAAATTTTACTAGAAATGGAAAAATAGCAATTATGAATAAAATAATCCAAGCAGAAGGATTCGAAAAATTTTTGGCAAAAAAATACGTTGGAACCAAAAGATTCGGTTTAGATGGCGGAGAGTCTTTAATACCATCTTTAGAGCAAATAATTAAACGAGGCGGTCAATTAGGTGCAAAAGAAATTAAAATTGGAATGCCACATAGAGGAAGATTAAATGTTTTAGCAAATGTTTTACAAAAGTCATATAAAAGAATTTTTAATGAATTTGCAGGTGAATTTTCAGCTACACATGATGACTCTACAGGTGATGTAAAATATCATTTAGGAGCATCTTCAGATAGAGAATTCGATGGAAATTCTGTTCACGTGAGTTTGACTGATAACCCGTCACACTTAGAGGCAGTTAATCCCATAGTCCTCGGTCAAACTAGAGCAAAACAATTTTTTCATAAGGACGAAGAAAGAAAAAAAGTAATACCAGTTCTAATTCATGGAGATGCTGCGTTTGCTGGACAAGGTGTAGTAGCAGAATGTTTTGCTATGTCAGGTCTTAAAGGACATAATACCGGAGGAACCATTCACATTATCGTAAACAACCAAATTGGATTTACAACCAGCCCAAGGTTTGCAAGATCAAGTCCATATCCTTCTGATTTAGGAAAAGTTGTGGAGTCACCGATTTTACACTGCAATGGAGACGATCCAGAGTCTGTTGTTCATTGTGCAAAGATCGCAATAGAATTTAGGCAAAAATTTAATAAAGATGTTGTTATAGATATGATTTGTTATAGACGGTTCGGCCATAATGAAGGGGACGAACCTTCATTCACTCAGCCATTAATGTATAAAAAAATTAGGGCTCACCCAACTACACTAAATATTTATGGTAAAAAACTGGTTCAGGAGGGAACTTTATCTGAAAGTGAGTTTAATAAAATGAATACAGATTTTAAACAACTTTTAGAAAATCAGTTTAAAACTGCAAAAGATTATAAACCAAAATTAAATTGGTTTGAAGGAACATGGTCAAGATATCAACCAACTAAAGGTAAAGATAAAAAAGGAGTGACGGGAGTAATCAATGACAAAATTAAGAAAATATCAGAAAAAATAAACTCAATACCTTCAAAAATATTTGCTCATAAAACAATCGAAAGAGTTTTTTCTCAAAGAGCAAAAACAGTAGCTGAAGGAAAAAATATTGATTGGTCTACAGCAGAAAGCCTGGCTTTTGGTACTTTGTTAGAAGAAGGTTTTCCAGTAAGGTTAGTCGGACAGGACTCAGGCAGAGGTACATTTAGTCAAAGACATTCAGTGATTAGGAACCAAAATGATAATTCAAGATATATCCCGTTAAATAACATTTCAAATAATCAAAAAAAATATGAAATAGTTGACAGTCTGTTGTCCGAATTGGCAGTTCTAGGTTTTGAATATGGTTATAGTTTGGTTGAACCAGAAACACTAACTATATGGGAAGCACAATTTGGAGATTTTGCAAATGGAGCACAAGTAGTTATAGATCAATTTATAGCATCAGGAGAGAGAAAGTGGTCAAGGGCCTCAGGACTCGTAATGCTTTTGCCCCATGGATATGAAGGACAAGGACCAGAACATTCATCTGCAAGACTGGAGCGTTTTTTACAATTATGTGCCCAAGAAAATATTCAGGTAATGAATTGTACAACACCCGCTAACTATTTTCACGCTTTAAGAAGACAAATTCACAGGGAATTTAGAAAACCATTAGTTATTATGACACCTAAGTCTTTGCTGAGACATAAATATTGTGTGTCAAATTTAGACGATTTTAATAAATCTAATTCTTTTCATAGAGTATTAGAAGACCATGCTTTAATCAAAAATTCTAAATTTGTAAAAATTAAAAAAGCTAAAAAAGTCAGAAAAGTTATAATTTGCTCAGGTAAAATTTATTTTGATCTACTCGAAGCAAGAGAAAAAAATAAGGTTGACGATGTAATTTTTGTTAGAATTGAAGAATTATATCCATTCCCAGTAAAATCTTTAACTAAAGCCATTAAACCATATGTCTCAAATTCTCAGTTTTTTTGGTGCCAGGAGGAGCCTAAAAATATGGGCGCATGGTCATCTGTAAGAGATTATATTCAATGGACTTTGGATAATTTAGGAGTTAAAAAGAAATTAGATTATATTGGCAGAAAAGCTGCGGCATCGCCTGCTACTGGATATGCTAACAGACATGCTAAACAACAAAAAGAAATTTTAGATAAAGTATTTAAATAGATGTCAGAAAAAATAGTTGTTCCTGTCCTTGGAGAGAGCATAACCGAAGCTACAGTTGCAAAATGGCTTAAAAGCAAAGGCGATAGCGTTGAAGTAGATGAACCCATTGTTGAGCTAGAAACTGACAAAGTAAATTTAGAAGTACCCTCACCGTCTGGAGGGATCTTAGGAGAAATAAATTTTGAAGCAGGATCTACTGTTGAAGTTGGAGCAACGTTAGGGTCTATCATGGGAGGTCAATCAGCGTCTAAAAACGATAAAATTGAAAAAATAAAAGCTACGACCAAACCACCAGAAAATATTAATGACAACATAATTAAATTGGATGAAGAAAGAGACACCAAGCTCTTTGACAATAATAACGAAGAAGAAAATTTAAAAATTCAACCTAAACAAGGGACAAATCAAGAACCTGAAGAAGAGGCACTTGTTTTAACTGAAGAAGTAAAAAGTGATGAAAAAGTTAAATCAGGGAAAGAAAAAGTTATGTCACCTGCAGTTAGAAAAATAGTAAATGAGAATAACATAAATATAAAAGAAATTAAGGGATCAGGTAAAGACGGGATGATTCTTAAAGGAGACTTACTAAGTTTAATGGGTGTTAAACCTGCTCCATCAGAAAGAAAATTAAAATTTGGAGAGGAAGAAAAAATTAAAATGTCTAGGCTAAGAATGACAATTGCAAAAAGATTAAAACAATCCCAAGAAAATGCAGCGATGCTTACTACTTTTAACGAAGTAGATATGACAAATATCATGAACATGCGAAAAGAAAATCAGGTGGATTTTCAGCAAAAATTCAAAATTAAACTGGGGATCATGTCGTTTTTTGTTAAAGCTTGCGTAGTTGGGCTTAAGTTATATCCAGCAATCAATGCAGAAGTAGAAAGCGAGAACATAATTTACAAAAATTATTACAATATCAGCTTTGCGGTTGGAACAGATAAAGGATTGGTGGTGCCAGTTTTAAAGAACGCAGATGAAATGTCATTTGCAGACATAGAGATGAATATAAAAACTCTGTCTGATAAGGCTAGAGATGGAAAAATAACAATTGAAGACCTACAAGGTGGAACATTCACAATTAGTAACGGGGGCGTATATGGCTCTATGTTATCTACTCCAATTTTAAATTTACCACAATCAGGTGTTTTGGGTATGCATAATATTGTTAGTAGACCATATGTAATTAATAATGAAATTAAAATTAGACCAATTATGTATTTAGCATTATCTTATGATCATCGTATAATTGATGGAAAAGAGGCAGTTTCATTTTTAAAAACTGTTAAAGAAAATTTGGAGGAACCAAGAAGATTATTTTTGAATTTATAAAACTATGTCTGAAAAATTTGATGCAATTGTTATAGGTGGTGGCCCAGGTGGATATGTTTGCGCAATAAGGCTTGCTCAATTAGGAAAAAAAACCGCATGTGTAGAATATAGGGGCACTTTAGGCGGAACGTGTTTAAATATTGGATGCATCCCTTCAAAAAATTTATTAAACCTTTCTGAAAATTTTCAAAAAGCAAAAAATTTTTCAAAAGTAGGAATCGAGATAAGTGATATTAAATTAAATCTTGATAAAATGATGAAAAATAAAGATAAAGCGGTAACTGTATTAACTAAAGGAGTAGAGTTTTTATTTAAAAAAAATAAGGTTTCTTATTTCAAAGGTTTTGGAAGCTTTGTTTCGGACAAAAAAATAAAAATCAAAGGTTCTGACAACAAAGAGTCAGAAATTGAAGGGGAAAATATAATTATAGCTACAGGCTCAGAGCCCTCTAAAATGCCAAATATTAACTTTGATGAGGAAAGAATTGTATCTTCAACAGGCGCTCTTTCTTTAAAAAAAGTTCCTAAAAAAATGATTGTAATCGGTGGTGGATACATTGGACTAGAAATGGGTTCTGTTTGGTCAAGATTAGGTTCTGAAGTTCATGTAATTGAATTTTTAGATCACATAACACCTGGAATGGATAAAGAAATTTCAAATGAATTTATGAAAATTTTAAAAAAACAAAACATAAAATTTCATATGAGTACGAAAGTAGAGAAAATTACAAAAAAAGGAGAAAATGTAGAGATAGAGACTTCAAATAGTAAGGGAGAAAAAAGCTCTCATGATTGTGATGTTGCTTTAATTTCAATAGGTAGAAAGGCATTCACAAACAACCTAAATTTAGAGAAAATAAAATTAAAAACTGACGAAAAAGGCAGAGTTAAAGTAGATAAAAATTTTAAGACAGACAAAAAAAATATTTTTGCTATAGGCGATGTAATTCAAGGACCGATGTTAGCGCATAAGGCTGAAGAAGAAGGTATTGCAGTGGCAGAAATTATTGCAGGCCAATCTGGACATGTAAATTATGATTTAATTCCTGGAGTTATTTATACTTCTCCAGAAGTAGCAACTATCGGAAAAACAGAGGAACAATTAAAAAAACTAAATATAAGTTATAAAATAGGAAAGTTTCCATTCATGGCAAACTCTAGAGCCAAGGCAATTGATGAGCCCGAAGGTTTTGTAAAAATTTTAGCTGATAACTCAACTGACAAAGTGTTAGGGGTACATATTATAGGTCCTCATGCTGGTGAAATGATTGCAGAAATGGCAGTTGCGATGGAATTTGGTGCAAGTTCTGAGGACATTGCAAGGACTTGTCATGCGCATCCTACATTTTCTGAGGCAATTAAAGAAGCTGCATTATCAGTAGATAAAAGACAGATTCATTCGTAATATATATCTTATATTATAAATGAAGTTTCCAGTTCTTATCCCAAATATATTTGATCATCCATTTACATACACTTCTGACATAAATCTGAAGGTAGGTGACTATGTTGAAGTCCCTTTTGGTAAAAAAAAAGTTAATGGCATTGTCTGGAACGAGTTTGAACAAGATCAATCAAAAATATTTAAATTAAAAAAAATATTGAGAAAATTAGATGTTAACCCATTAAAAAAAACAACAATAGACTTCTTAAATTGGTTTTCAAAATATAACATTGTTCCAAAAGGAATGGCTTTGAAACTTCATTTACTAAGCAATCAAGCTATTGAAAATAAAACAAGTGATAATTTCACTGAGTACAACTCAATAATCAAAAAATCTACTTATATATTAAATGATGAACAACGTAAGTGTTTTACCAATCTATCAAAAAAAAATAATAAATTCTGTGTTAATGTACTTCAAGGCACAACAGGTTCAGGAAAAACATTAGTTTATTTCAATCTTATTAAAAATAAGATTAAACAAAATAAACAAGCACTTATACTACTACCTGAAATAGGTTTAACAGGAGAATTCGAAAAAAAATTTTTAGATTTTTTTGGTTTTAAACCAGCTATATGGCACTCTAGTGTGACACCAAAAAATAAAAAAATCATATGGAATGGTTTAAGCAATGGAAATATTAAAGCTATAATTGGTGCAAGATCATCTCTTTTTTTGCCTTTCAAAAATTTAGGGATAGTTATTGTTGATGAGGAACACGACCAATCTTTTAAACAAGATGAGGGAGTGGTTTATAATGCAAGAGACATGGCTATATCAAGAGCCTCATATGAAAACATTCCAGTAAATTTAATTTCTGCCGTTCCTTCAATTGAAACATACAACAACATAACAAAAGGAAAGTATTTCTCTCATCGAATTCTAAAAAGATACAAAAATGCAAGGCTACCTGAATATGAGTTAATTGATTTAACAAAAGAAAAAAGAATTAAAAATAGTTTATTTTCTGAAAAAATTATTGGCAAAGTTAAAAATCATTTAAAACAAAATGACCAAGTATTATTCTTTGTTAATCGAAGAGGATACTCTCCTTTTGTTATTTGTAAAAAATGTTTAAAAAATTTCACTTGTCCAAAGTGTTCTATTAATCTCGTTTATCATAAAAAAATAAACAAGATTTTATGTCACTATTGTGGGTATAAAAAAAACTTAGAAACAATTTGTAAATTTGATAATGAAAAATGTGAATTTATTTATAGTGGTTTGGGTGTTGAAAAAATATTAGAGGAAGTAAAAAAAAATTTTCCTGGAAAAAAAACTGTAATTTTTTCAAGTGATACAATTAATAAAAAAAATTCACAAATTGAAATACAAAGAATTATTGATAATGAAACTAAAATTTTAATAGGAACCCAATTAATATCAAAAGGATTTCATTTTCCAAATTTAAATTGCATAGTAATACTTGATTTAGATTTAGCCTCACGAGGTTTCGACATAAGAAGTGTGGAAAAAACTGTACAACTATATCATCAATTGTCAGGTCGTGCTGGAAGAGAAGGCAAGCCATCAAAAGTATATTTTCAAACAATTAATAAAAAAAATAATGTGATATCTCAAATTATTAATCCAGACCCATATATATTTTTAGAAAATGAACTTGAGTTGAGGAAAAAATTTAAATTACCACCCTTTGAGAGATTTGTTTCAATTATAATAAGTTGTAAAGATGCCTCTATGTCAGAAAAAATTGCATATGACCTTGTTATATCACTTAAAAAAAAAACAGATGGGAATATATTAGGTCCTGTAAATGCACCAATTTATAAAATTAGAGGCAAATATAGAAATAGAATACTTATTAGATCGAGTAAAAATATAAATATTCAAAGACAGATACTAAATACTATTAAAAATTTTAAACTACCGCCTCAAATAAAACTTTCAGTTGATGTTGATCCAATAAACTTCAATTAACATAGAAAAAAAATGTATTTTTTTTAACCTCTAGCTTGATCGTATCTAGGCTATATGCTAATTAATTCAAAAATTTAACGATCTAATAATATTAACTTGAAAAAACTCACTTAAAATGTCCTTTAACAGTTACTCAAAAGCTTTGTATGAACTATCCATTGAGTCTAATGTTACGGATGAAATCGAACACCAATCAAAATCAATTTTGAAAGCTTTGGAAACAATAAAAGAATTTAATGCTTTTATCAAAAACCCCCTTTTTAAACAAAATGATCATGTTGAAATGCTAAATGATCTTTCAAAGAAATTTAACTTTAACCCAATACTAAATAAATTCTTAAATTTTTTGGTGAGCAAGCGCAGACTCTTTTATTTAGATAAAATTTTAAAGGATTTTGTTTCATATTGTTCATTTAAACGAGGTGAAG
The DNA here is from genome assembly GCA_902600485.1 of uncultured Pelagibacteraceae bacterium. Classification (GTDB taxonomy): domain Bacteria; phylum Pseudomonadota; class Alphaproteobacteria; order Pelagibacterales; family Pelagibacteraceae; genus Pelagibacter. Next base: position 225,390 of record CACKJD010000001.1, on the reverse strand, counting down.
TGGATGCAAAATTAATATCTGCCAAAGAACTTAAAGATGATGAGGTAGAAAAAATCAAAAAAGATCTGTTCGCTAAGTTTGGATCAAAAATTAATTTAGATTATAAAGTAGACAAAGATCTTATTTCAGGATTAATAATTCAAGTTGGAAGTATTATGATTGATAATTCCATGAAAAATAAACTTAAACAAATTAAATCAAAGATGATTGAGGTATAAATGGATATAAATCCCTCAGAAGTAACAAAAATATTAAAAGAACAAATTAAAAAATTTGGAGACAAGTCTGAGGTTACTGAAATTGGACAAGTTTTATCTGTTGGTGACGGCATAGCCAGAATATATGGTCTGGATAATGTTCAAGCTGGAGAGATGGTTGAATTCTCTGATGGTTCAAAGGGAATGGCTTTAAACCTTGAAAGTGATAACGTTGGGGTAGTTATTTTTGGTGATGACAGAGCTATTAAAGAAGGAGATACAGTAAAAAGAACTGGATCAATTGTTGATGTTCCAGTCGGCAAACAATTATTAGGAAGAGTAGTTGATGGGTTAGGAAACCCAATAGATGGTAAAGCTAATCTCGAAAAAAATTTAGAAAGAAGAAGAGTGGAAGTAAAAGCACCAGGCATTATACCGAGACAATCGGTAGGTGAACCAATGCAAACTGGTTTAAAATCGATAGATAGTTTAATTCCAATTGGTAGAGGCCAAAGAGAATTAATCATAGGAGATAGACAAACTGGAAAAACTGCAGTCGCAATAGACACAATTATTAATCAAAAAAAAATTAATGAATCAGAAGATGAAAGCAAAAAACTTTATTGTATTTATGTTGCTATAGGCCAAAAAAGATCTACGGTTGCACAAATTGTAAAGACATTAGAGGATGCAGGAGCTATGGAGTATACGACTATAGTTTCGGCAACAGCTTCAGATTCTGCTCCTTTACAATTCTTAGCACCTTATACTGGTTGTGCTATGGGAGAATATTTTAGAGATAATGGAATGCATGCACTCATTATTTACGATGACTTATCAAAACAAGCAGTAGCCTACCGTCAGATGTCTCTATTACTTAGAAGACCTCCAGGTAGAGAAGCTTATCCAGGTGATGTCTTTTATTTACACAGCAGACTTCTAGAGAGAGCAGCGAAATTAAGTGACGCCAATGGTGGAGGCTCATTAACAGCATTACCTGTTATAGAGACACAAGCGGGGGATGTTTCTGCATATATTCCAACTAATGTAATTTCTATTACAGATGGGCAAATTTTTTTAGAAACAGAATTGTTTAATCAAGGTATTAGACCAGCGGTTAATGTTGGGTTGTCTGTTTCGCGAGTTGGATCAGCCGCTCAAACTAAAGCGATGAAAAAAGTTGCAGGTTCAATTAAATTAGAGTTGGCTCAATATAGAGAAATGGCAGCATTTGCTCAATTTGGTTCTGATTTAGATGCCTCAACTCAAAAATTATTAAATAGAGGATCAAAATTAACAGAATTATTAAAGCAAAAACAATATTCACCAATGACTGTTGCAGAGCAAGTTTTAACTATATTTGCAGGTGTTAGAGGATACCTTGATGATATAGACTTAAAAAATATCGAAGATTTCGAAAACCAACTTTTGGAAAAATGCAAATCTGAAAAACCTGAGATTATTGAAAGTATTTCTAGCTCTGGAAAGCTTGATGAAGATATAGAAAAAAATTTATCATCTCTGATAAACGATTTAAAAGAAAAGTTTAAAAATGCCTAGTTTAGATGATTTAAGAAAAAGAATTACGAGTGTTAAATCGACCCAAAAAATCACTAAAGCGATGAAAATGGTTGCCGCTGCTAAATTACGAAAAGCTCAAGAAAACGCTGAAAAAGGCAGACCTTATTCTGAAAAAATGAATAATATTATATTAAATCTTTCAGCTGGTGTCAGTGATCCTCAGTCAGCACCAAAATTATTAGTTGGTACAGGAAAAGAGGATGTTCATTTATGTGTCGTTTTAACTTCTGATAGAGGATTATGTGGTGGATTTAATAGCAATATAATCAAAAAAACAAAAAACTATTTTGAAAAAATTCAAAAAGAAGGAAAATCTCTTAAAATCATAACTGTTGGCTCAAAAGGATATGATCAACTAAAAAGACAGTATGGTAAAAGTATAATTGAAAATATTTCATTTAAAGAGTCAAAAAATATTAATTATTTTGATGCAGCTAAGGTTGGCAATTTAATAATTGAAAAATTTCAAAATGAAGAATTTGACTTTTGTACAATATTTTTCAATAAATTTAAAAATGTTATATCTCAAATACCCCAAGCACAACAAATAATACCTCTTGAAAATGAAAATAAAAATAAAGATAAAGATGAAAAACTTGAATCTAATTACGAGTTTGAACCTGATGAAGACGAAATTCTAAGTAACTTACTACCTAAAAATATTTCAACTCAAATATTCAAAGCTATGTTGGAAAATTCAGCAAGTGAACAAGGGTCAAGGATGACAGCAATGGACAATGCGACAAGAAACGCTGGAGATTTAGTTGATAAACTAACTATTCAGTATAATAGAAGTCGTCAAGCTGCTATTACAAAGGAATTAATTGAAATAATATCGGGAGCGGAAAGTTTATAATATGAGCAAAAAAGGAATAATTACTCAGGTTATAGGAGCTGTAGTAGACGTAAAATTTGATGGTGCATTACCAGAAATACTCACAGCCTTGCAATGTGATAATGGTGGAAATAAATTAATCTTAGAGGTAGCACAACACTTAGGAGAGTCTAGTGTAAGAACTATTGCGATGGATAGCACAGAAGGACTAAAACGTGGAGACGAGGCTCTAGATACGGGCGCTCCGATCCAAGTTCCTGTAGGCCCTGAAACTCTCGGCAGAATTATCAATGTTATTGGTGAGCCCATTGATGAAAAAGGTGATGTAAAAACTAAAGAAAGTTGGCCAATTCATAGACAAGCTCCAACTTTCAACGATCAATCAACTGAAACAGAAATTTTAGTAACTGGTATAAAAGTCATCGACCTATTAGCCCCTTATGCAAAAGGGGGTAAAATTGGTTTATTTGGAGGAGCTGGTGTTGGAAAAACTGTGATAATAATGGAGTTAATTAATAATATAGCAAAAGCGCATGGAGGCTTTTCAGTTTTTGCTGGCGTTGGTGAAAGAACTAGAGAAGGTAATGATCTTTACCATGAGATGATAGAGTCTGGAGTAATTAAACCAGAGGGGAAAGGTTCAAAGGCTGCTTTGGTTTATGGACAGATGAACGAACCACCAGGCGCAAGAGCAAGGGTAGCTCTTACTGGTTTGACAGTAGCAGAATATTTTAGGGATCAAGAGGGTCAAGATGTATTATTTTTCGTAGATAATATTTTTAGATTTACTCAAGCAGGCTCAGAAGTATCAGCTTTACTTGGTAGAATTCCTTCTGCGGTTGGATACCAACCAACTTTAGCAACAGATATGGGAAATTTACAAGAGAGAATTACAACAACTAATAAAGGCTCGATAACTTCTGTTCAAGCAATTTATGTTCCCGCAGACGATTTAACAGATCCTGCGCCAGCTACATCATTTTCTCACTTAGATGCAACAACCGTATTATCAAGACAAATAGCAGAACTTGGAATTTACCCAGCAGTAGATCCTTTAGACTCAACATCAAGAATACTTGATCCAAGAATTGTCGGAGAAGAACACTATAGAGTTGCAAGATCCGTTCAAAAAATTTTACAAACATATAAATCTTTACAAGACATAATAGCAATTCTAGGAATGGACGAGCTATCAGAAGAAGATAAATTGACAGTAGCAAGAGCAAGAAAAATTCAAAGATTTTTATCTCAACCTTTTTTCGTAGCGGAAGTCTTTACTGGTTCTCCAGGAAAACTTGTCGATTTAGACTCAACTATCAAAGGATTTGATGCAATTTGTAAAGGTGAATATGATCATTTACCTGAGGCAGCTTTTTATATGGTTGGTACAATCGAAGAGGCGGTTCAAAAAGCTGAAAAAATGGCTAAGGAAGCAGCAGCCTAAATGGACCAATTTAATTTGGAAATCATAAGTCCAGAAAAATCTTTTTTAACAAAAAGTGATACTGAGGAAGTAGTTATACCGGCTATTGAAGGATATATGGGTATATTAAAAGATCATATTCCTTTAATTTCTTTCTTAAAACCAGGAATTATTGACGTAAGATCTAAAAATGAAACATTAAATTATTATGTAGATGATGGAATTGTCGAATTTAAAGATAATACTTTGTCGATACTAACAAGTAATATTTTTGATTTAAAAGAAATGGATAAAAATAAAGTGGATAAAATTGTGAAGGATGCGGAGGAAGGTTTAAAAAAAGAAAATATTAAAGATCATGAACGATATATATTAGATCAGAAAATTGAGGTTTTAAATTCTATAAAGTCTAATTAAAAATAATTTTTTTAACTTCGCTTTTTAAATTTTTGTATACATCAGTTTTAAAGTCAACAACCCATTTAGTAATTTCATCTAAGTCAATCCATCTCCACTCCGAAAACTCCGGTTTTTTCGTTTTAATATTGATCTCTGTATCTTCACCTTTAAATCTCATACAAAACCATTTTTGCTTTTGTCCTTTGTATTTACCTCTCCATATTATCCCAAGAAGATTTTCAGGTAAAAAATACGTTTGATAACCTTCAATCTCTTTTATCAAATCTACATTTTTTACACCTGTCTCTTCCTCAAGTTCTCTAAGCGCTGCATCTAAAAATTTTTCATTCCCATCTACACCACCCTGAGGCATTTGCCAGTAATTGTGAGGGTTATCTAATCTTTTAGCTACAAAAACCTTATTATCTTTATTTAAAAGAATAATACCTACACCTATTCTTAAAGGTAAATTTTTAAACTTTTCCTGCATTAAATTATCCAGTGAATAATTTTCTAGCGAATTTTAGTTGGTTATCATTTTCTGAAAGAATTCTAAAATCATCAGACTCTTCTTCCACAGTAATATCTGGTGTTACACCAACTTCTGAAATTGATTTTCCTGATGGCAAATAATATTTTGAAATAGTTAACCTAATTGCACCTCGATTTTTTAAAGGTATAATAGACTGTACTGACCCTTTTCCATAACTTTTCTCACCAACCAACACTGCTCTTTTGTGATCTTTTAAAGCTCCTGCAACTATCTCTGATGCTGAGGCAGAACCTTTATTAATTAAAACTATAAGAGCTTTACCATTAATAATGTCACCTTCTCTAGCAAACCATTTTTGATTCTCATTTTTTTTTCTTCCTTTGGTCGATACTATTTCACCATCATCCAAAAAAAAATCTGATATCTTAATTGCTTGGCCTAGTAATCCACCTGGATTATTTCTCAAATCTAAAATATAGCCCTCTATCTTTTTATTTTTTTTAAATTCTTTAATCTTTTTTTTAATTTGATCGTCGCTATTTTCATTAAATGAAGTGAGACGGATGTATCCAATTTTTTCATCCATCACCTCAGATTTAACAGATGCAACCTGAATAATCTCTCTGGTTATATTAAAAACTAATGATTTTCTTAATCCAACTCTTCTTACAGTAATTTCTAAAGTTGATCCAACAGGCCCTCTCATTAATTCGACTGCTTCATTTAACGTTTTTCCTTGAACTTGTGTATCATTTATTTTGACAATGTAGTCTCCAGCCTTAACACCTTCTCTTTCAGCAGGTGAATTATCGAGAGGTGATATAACTTTCACAACACCTGCTTCCATACCAACTTCAATGCCTAAACCCCCAAATTCACCTTTAGTTTCTGTTTGCATTTCTTCCAAATTTTTTGGAGACATATATGATGAATAAGGATCTAACGATTGTAAAACACCGTTAATTGCAGCATCCATAGTGTCTGATTGATCTACTTCTTCTACATATTCCTTATTTATCTTGTCTAAAACTTCTCCAAAAAGATCTATTTTGTCATAAACTGTTTCTTCTTGAGCACTAACTTTTCCAAAATACAAAATAAAAAAAATGATAAGAGTAAATATTCTTTTATTATTCATTAGACAATTACTCTTTCTTTAGGAATTAATTCAGACCATATTTTCTCAAGCTCATAGAATTTTCTTTTTTCTGGGTTAAAAATGTGAACAACAATATCGATACCATCAACAAGCTTCCATTCTGTACTGTCTCTTCCTTCAATTTTACATTGACTAAATCCATTTTCTTTAAATTTGTCTAATACCTGTTCCGACAATGACTGAATATGTCTTGAAGAAGTACCACTCGCTATAATCATATGATCCGCAATTGAGGACTTATCTTTTAAGTCAATTGAAACTATATCCAGTGCTTTATTGTTATCTAATGTTTCAATTATTAATTTTTTAAGATTGGTTTTTTTGACCATTAATTACTAATAATATCAAAAATTTCTAATTTTAGAAGATGAAATGTTAACTTTTTTAAATTCAACATAAGTAAGACCTTTATTTTTGATTGTTTTATATGCGATAGATTTTTTAGCCTTTGCCTTAAAACCATTTCTATCAAAAACTACGATTTTGGAAATTTTTGGTATTTTTTTCCAATTGTCCCATTTGTGAAAATTTAATAAATTATCTGCACCTAATATAAAATGTATCTCTTTTTTTTTACTTTTACTTTTAAAATACTTTATTAAATTAATTGTCTTATTTGAATTAATTTTTTTTTCTAAAAAAACAACTTTAATATAATTTTGTTTCTTTGTTAAACTTCTTGAAAGTTTAATTCTTTTGTTTAAATCAAAATAACTTTTTTTTTTAAATGGATTTTTTTTTGTTATAGCCCAAATTATCATTTTTAAATCAAACTTTTTTTTTGCAATTTGAGAAATTTTTAAATGTCCTTTATGAGGTGGATCGAATGTGCCTCCTAGTATACCTATTTTATCAATGAGTTTATTTTCTGATTTGGCCATTTCCAGCTACATGGTATTTAAATGATACTAATTGATTTAGCCCTACAGGACCTCTTGGTGGTAATTTGTTTGTAGATATTCCAACTTCTCCACCAAAGCCTAGTTCTCCTCCATCAGCAAATTGAGTTGATGTATTATGCATAACTATAGAACTTTTTACATTTCTTACAAAATAATTAGCATTTACAGAGTTATTCGTAATAATAGAATCGGTATGCATGGTACCAAATTTATTGATGTGTTGAACTGCTTCATTAACATTTTTAACAATTTTAACAGAGATTTTTGAGTCAAGATATTCTTTACGCCAGTCTTTATTAGTTGCTTTTTTAAGTTTGCCACTAAAAATTTTCCTGACTTTATTATCAGCGTATATTAAACAATTATTATTTTTTAATTCGTTAAGTATCAAATTAATTTGATTTTTTGGACAATCTTTATGAATTAATAAAGTTTCAGTAGCTCCACATATGCTAACGTTTCTCATTTTTGCGTTTAAAACAACATTTCTTGCCATTTTTGTATTTACTTTTTTATCTATAAATGTGTGACAAATACCTTCTAAGTGACCTATTACTGGAACATTACATAATTCTTTGACTTTTTTAACAAGGTTTTTGCCTCCTCTAGGAATCATAACATCAATATAATTTCTCATATCTTTTAGAAGGGAGCTAACAACTTTTCTATCTTTTCTTTCAATAAATTGAACATAATTCATATTCACTTTATTAGCCTTGAGAGATTTTCTAAATAGTTTTACAAATATTTTATTAGTAAAAAAAGCTTCTGAACCACCCTTGAGGATCACTGAATTACCAGATTTAAAACAAAGACAAGATAGATCTACAGTTACATTAGGTCTACTCTCATAAATCACGCCAATGACACCAATTGGAATAGATATTTTTTTAATTTTTAGACCGTTTGGCCTTTTCCATTTATCTAAAATAACCCCAATTGGGTCCCTTAATTTAGTTATTTCAATTATTGTTTTAGTTATCGAACTAAGCTTTAATTTATCTAACTCGAGTCTTGCAACTAAATTTTTATCAATATTTTTTATTTTCGCAAACTTAATATCTTTTTTGTTTTGTTTAAGTATTTTATTTAAATTTTTTTTTATTAAATCACTAAATTTCAATAAAACCTTATTTTTTGTGTTTGTATCCACTTTTTCTAAACTTGCTTTAACAGAATTTTGGCCTAATTTTTGTAAATATTTTTTCATTTTAGATTTCCACCATATCATCTTTATGAACAACTTCAGTTTTTGTTTTGTAACCTATTAATTCTTCAATTTTATTTGACTGATGACCTTTTATTTTGTCAATTTCCTCAGATGAAAATGAACTCAGGCCTATTGCTAGCTCTTTATCATTTTTGCTAATTATTTTTATTTGATCACCTTTTTTGAATGAACCTTCAACACTCTTTACACCTGCGGCCAGCAAACTTTTGCCTTTTCGTAATGCATTTTCAGCACCTTCATCAATCTTTAAATATCCTTTTGCATGTAACGTGCTGGCAATCCACTTTTTTCTAGCATCTAATTTAGAAATTTCAGGGATAAACCAAGTACATATTTTTTTATCTAAAATATTACTCAAAGGTCTTTCTTTTAATCCGTTTGCTATTGCCATTTTACATCCTGAGAGCGCACATATTTTAGCTGCATCAATTTTAGTTCTCATACCACCTGATCCATACTCACTAGTTTTTCCAGAAGCTAATTTAATTATATTTTGGTCTATTTTTTCAATCTTATTTATCAATTTAGCATCTTTATGAATTTTTGGATTTTTTGTATAAAGTCCATCCACATCTGATAATAACACAAGACAATCTGCATCAGAAATTTGAGCAACTCTTGAGGCTAGTCTATCATTGTCTCCATATTTTATTTCGGAAGTAGCAATAGTATCATTTTCATTAACTATCGGTAAAAAATTAAGATTAAATAAATTTTCAATTGTCCTTTTAGCATTTATAGCCCTCCTTCTTATTTCAGTATCTTCTAGTGTAAGCAATATTTGGGAAATATTAATTTTTTGAATAGCGAAAATTTCCTTAAATAAATTCATTAACTCGATTTGTCCTACAGATGCTACTGCTTGACTTTGATCTATTTTAAGTTTTTTCTTTGTTATATTTAATTTCTTACAACCAAGAGCAATTGCACCTGAGCTTACTATAATAATATTCTTATTTTTTTTTCTTAAAGCTTTAATATCTTTTGCGAACTCCAATAGCCATTTTTTTCTGATAATTTTTTTGTCATTAATAATTAATGACGATCCTATCTTAACAATAATAGTTTTGGAATTTTCAAGATACATTTTTAAGCAATTTTATTTTTAAATTTGATATTAATTTTTTGTCAAAAGTAGATAATTGAATAACTTTTTTATTTAATTTTTCCTCAAATTTTATCTTTTTATTTTTGAGCTCTTTTTGTGATAATAAATCGACCTTATTTAACACTATAATTTCTTTTTTTTTTAATAATTCCTTACTATACTCACCTAATTCTTTTCTAATTTGTTTATAAGAATTAACCAAATCTTCCTCAGAAACATCAATTAAGTGTAATAGTGTTTTACATCTTTCTACATGTTTTAAAAACTTTATACCTAAACCGACGCCAGTGTGTGCTCCTTCGATTAATCCTGGTATATCTGCTAATGTAATCTCTTTATTATCATACATTGCAACACCTAGATTAGGATTTATAGTTGTAAACTTATAATTAGCAATTTTGGGATTTGCAGAGGTTATTGAAGCAAGTAAACTTGATTTACCTGCATTTGGTAAACCTATTATTCCAATATCAGCAATTGTTTTAAGTTGTAACCAAATCCAAAATTCCTCGCCTTTTGTGCCTTTTGTAAATTTTCTCGGAGCTCTATTTGTTGATGACTTAAATCTGGTATTTCCAAAACCACCTCGACCTCCTACGGCAACAGTAAATTCATCTTTTTCTTTTTTGAAATCAAAAAGTAAAGTTTTGTTATCTTCTTCAAAAATTTGAGTCCCAATTGGAACAGATAAGAATAAATCTTTTCCACCTCTACCTGTTTGATTTTTTCCTTTACCATCACCACCTCTTTTGGCTTTGAAATGTTGTTGATATCTATAATCGATTAATGTATTTAAATTTCTTTCTGATTTTAATACAACAGAGCCACCCTTACCCCCGTCACCTCCATCTGGACCTCCAAACTCAATAAATTTTTCACGTCTAAAGCTTGGTGATCCTGAGCCGCCGTTACCAGCTTTAACAAATATCTTTACTTGATCTAGGAATTTCATAATACAACTTTTGTTTATGTTGTATGAATTTAATTGGGTTTTACTGAAACGTAAGTTCTATCTGACTTACTTTTTTTAAAGACAACCTTACCCTTAACTACAGAGAAAATAGAGTGATCTTTGCCCATGCCAACGTTTTGGCCTGGAAAAATTTTAGTTCCTCTTTGCCTAACTATTATATTACCAGGTACAACGAATTGGCCACCGTATTTTTTTACACCTAATCTTCTACCAGCACTATCTCTTCCGTTTCGAGAGGATCCACCTGCTTTTTTTGTTGCCATAATTTATTTTACTTATCTTTTTTAATTTCAGTCTTTTTTTCTTTTTTTACTTTACTAATTTTTTCAGCCTCAGACAATACTTTACCATCTTTTGACATTATCTTATTGACTCTAATTAATGAGTATTGCTGTCTGTGACCGTTTTTTCTTCTAGAATTTTTTCTTCGTCTTTTTTTAAATATTAGAACTGTCCTATTTTTAGCATTTTTTAAAAATTCGGCTTCTACTTTTGCACCTTGAACGGTAGGCAAACCCACCTCAATATTTTTATCATCCCCGTAGGCAAGTATTTCTTTAAATTCAATTATAGAATTTGGTTTTTGATCTCCAAATTTTTCTATTTTAACTATTTCTCCAGCTTTAACCTTATATTGTTTTCCACCAGTTTGTATTATCGCAAAAGACATGTTTTATCCTTAAAAAATTAAATGCAATATATAATTAGCTTTTTTATAGTCAAGATTAATAAGCTAAAAATTATCCTTTAAATCCCTCAGTTTTGAGAAAGCTTCGATATTTTCTGCCTTTAAAAATATGTTGCATTCTAATTCTTCTTTTAAAATAGATGGAATTGTTGGTATTCCTGCCTTCAAATTTTTATTAATTAAGTCTATTTTTTTTTTAAGATTTTTATTATCTGGATCATGCTCAATACAGAATTTTGCATTACTTAACGTATATTCATGCCCACAATATATTAAAGTTTCTTTATCAAAAGTTTTAATTAATGATAATGATCTGAACATATCTTCATATGTTCCTTCAAATAACCTTCCGCAGCTTAATGAAAATAAAGTATCTCCTGTAAACAATATTTTGTCGTTGAAAAAATGATAGCAAATATGGCCTGAGGTGTGACCTGGAGTATGATAAGTTTTAAATTGAAAATCACCTTCTTTAAATATCTCTTCATTTTTGAGGCAAATATCTATACCTGGTATTCTTTTTTTATCATCTATAAAACCAATTATTTTACACTTGTACTTTTCTTTTAATGTTAAATTTCCGTCTACATGATCAAAGTGATGATGTGTGTTTAAGATATATTTTAATTTTAGATTTATTTTTTCTAATGATTTGATAATTGGACCAGATTCGCTTGGGTCTATAACTAGTGCCTCATTTTTATTATGCACTATATATGAAAAATTATCTTTTAAACATTTTACAATTTCAACTTTTATCATTTTTCTATTAAAAAAATACCAAGTTCAGAAGTTAAATTTTTAAAATTTAAATTAAACTTATTAATTGAAGATACTTTATTATTTGTAAGAGCTAAAGATTTAAATAAATTTATTTTTCTATCATTGCAAAAGTTTACGAAGTCCTTAATTGAGCACATGTGGAGATTGGGTGTATTATACCACTCATTTGGTAGCGTCTTAGTAACAGGCATTGTACCTTTAAATAACAAGTTAAATCTCACTTTCCAAAATCCAAAATTTGGTATTGTTACAATTGATGTCTTTCCTATTCTTAATAAATCACTTATTACTTTTTCGGGATTTAAAAAAGCTTGCAAGGTTTGGCTTAAAATAACGTAATCAAAACTATTACTAGGAAATTGTTGTAAATCCATCTCAGCATTACCTTCAATTACGGTAAGTCCTTTTTGAATACATTTTTGAACATTATCTTTAGAAATCTCTAGGCCTCTAATTTTTTTAGATATATTTTCGTAAATAAATTTCATCAGCTCACCATCTCCACAACCAACATCTAAAATTGATTTTTCTCTTTCAATAGAGTCTGCGATAATTTTAAATTCTTCTTTCATAATTATTTTTTATATGAGTTATCAACAAAATTCTTTAATGCATTTAGAAAATCAGGAACATCTAATAAAAAAGAGTCGTGACCTTTGTCAGATTTTACCTCTAAAAATCCTACATCTGCATTTATTGCATTTAAGGCAATTACTATTTCTCTATTTTCAGCTGTTGGATACAGCCAGTCAGAGGTAAATGAAATGATAAAAAATTTGGTTTTTGTATTTTTAAATACTTTTGAAAGATCACCGGTAGAATTTTTGCTAAGATCAAAATAATCCATAGCTCTTGTTATATAAAGATAGCTATTTGCATCGAATCGATCAACAAATATTGATCCCTGGTATCTAAGATAACTCTCAATTTGAAAGTCGGCATCAAAACCAAATTTAATTTTGTCTCGCTCTTGAAGTTTTCTGCCAAATTTTTCCTGAAGACCTTTTTTTGATAAATATGTTATGTGGGCCGCCATTCTTGCAACAGACAATCCTTTAGCAGGAGACTTATTTTCTAACTCATAATTACCATTTTTCCAGTTTTCATCTGCCATTATTGCTTGCCTTCCCAACTCATTAAAAGCAATATTTTGGGCAGAGTGACTAGCAGAGCATGCTATAGGAATAGCTATTTTTGACTTATCTGGGTAGTTAGCAATAAATTGTAAAACTTGCATTCCACCCATAGATCCACCAGTGACACAAAATAATTTATCTATATTAAAATGATCGAGTAAATTAAATTGCGCATTAACCATATCGTTTATTGTTATAACTGGAAAATTAATACCAATTTTTTTTCCACTTTTTTTATCTATGGAGCTAGGACCATAGGACCCCATACAGCCACCAATAACATTTGCACATATTATAAAATATTTATTTGTATCAAGTGCTTTATTTGGACCAATCACATATGACCACCATCCATCTTTGTTAGTTACTGGATTTTTACCTGACGCATACTGATCTCCAGTGAGTGCATGAAACACCATTATAGCATTATCTTTATCTTGATTGAGCTTTCCATAAGTTTCATAAGCAAGAGGGTAATCTACAATAGTAACCCCGCAATCTAATTTTAGTGGTTTTTTAATAATTATTTTTTTTATATTGTTAAATTCGTTCATAATATCTGATGTGAATTGTGAGGAAAAAAACTTATTTAGCGGTTTTTTTAAAGCGCTCGCAATTCAGTTAAATCAGCGCAAAGATCTTCTATAGCAAGTTATCAATTATGTCAATTACAACTGATCGTTGTTTAATTTTATTTCAATTATTTTATTATTATTTATATATATGAATATGCAAAAAGTAATTTTTAGGAAAATCGACGTAAAAAGTTACAAACCTGGTAGGTCAGTGCTTTTAAACAAAAAAAAGGTAATTAAATTGTCAGCAAATGAATCTGCATTAGGTTTCTCGCCAAGAGTAAAAAAAAAATTATCAAAAATTAATTTGTTATCTAAATATCCTGACTCAAAATCTAAAAGTTTACGTAAGGAAATTTCAAAAAAATTTAGATGTAATTTCGACCAGATAATTTGTGGCTCAGGTTCAGATGAAATAATTCAGATGATATGTCAACTATTTTTGACAAAATCAGATGAAGTAATTGTGCCAAAATATAGTTTTTTAATGTATAGAATTTATTCAGGAATAATTGGGGCCAAAGTTATTTACGCCGATGAAAAAAATTTTAAAGTATCAGTAGACAATATATTAAAAAAAGTAACTCGAAAAACTAAAATTGTTTTTTTAGCAAATCCTAATAATCCAACAGCAACTTATTTGCCTGCATTAGAATTAAAAAATTTAAGGAAAAGGCTCAGGTCAAATATTCTGTTAGTTGTTGATGATGCTTACGAAGAATATATGTTAAATAAAGATTATAAGTCTGGACTAAACTTATTTAAAAACAAAAATAATGTTTTTATTTTAAGGACATTTTCTAAAATTTATGGACTGGCCTCCTTAAGAGTTGGGTGGGGGTATGGGTCGAAAGAAATAATAAAAGCGTTGATGAAAATTAAACCACCATTTAATATTACAAAAATAGGAGAGTTATCTGCTATAGAGTCACTTAAAGATAAAATATTTATATCAAAATCAATTAAACATAATAAAAAATGGGCAGAAAAACTCAAAAGTAACTTAGAAAAAAATAATATAAATACTAATAAAGTATCTGCTAACTTTTTATTATTAAATTTTGATAAGTGTAAAATATCAGCCCTAAAATTTAAAAAAAAACTTGAAGAAAAAGGTATTATTGTTAGAAGCCTTGAAGTATATGGTATGAAAAATAAATTAAGAGTAACAATAGGAAATTCCAAAGAGAATAATTTTTTTCTAAAAACGCTAAAATCAATATTCTAAAATGTTTAGTAATATATTAATTGTTGGTTGTGGCCTGATAGGTTCATCTATTTTAAGAGGTTCATTAAGTAAAAAAATCTCAAAAAATATTTATGTATTTGAAAAATCAAAAAAAAATATCTCTTTGATAAAAAAAATTGATAAGAAAATTAAATTTCTTAATAAGATAGATTACAAAGTTTCTAATATGGACTTGATTGTGCTCTCTACACATATGAGCCAATATAAAAATTTAATTAAAAAGTTACTAAGACACATTTCGTCAAAAAATCTAATAACAGACACAGGTTCAACTAAACGCAATATTGAAAATTTAATTAATAAAAATAAAAAATTAAAAAAAATATTTATTCCAAGCCACCCGATTGCTGGTTCAGAAGTAAGTGGACCAGAGTTTGGTGACAAAAATTTATTTAAAGACAAGTGGTGTATAATTTTGAAAGGTAATGATAAAACTAAAAAAAATCAAAAAAAAATAGAAAAATTTTGGAAGAAACTAGGATCAAAAATAATATTTATGAATTCCATTGATCATGATAAAATTTTTTCAATAACTAGTCATTTACCGCATTTAATTGCATACAATCTTGTGAAAACTGCTATTGATTTTCAAAAGAAAAATAAAAAAAGTATTATAAAATATAGCGCCGGAGGTTTAAGAGATTTCTCTAGAACAGCAGCGTCTAATGAAATAATGTGGCGTGACATATTTTTTGAAAACAAAGATAATATTATTGACTCAATAAATATCTTTATAAGAAATTTAAAAAATTTTAAAAAACTTATTAAAAATCAGAATAACACAAATGTTTTAAAGATATTAAAGAATTCAAAAAAAATTCGGAAACAAATAATTAATTTAAAACAAGATGTACCAAAACCTAATTTTGGTAGGGATTCATTTTAACTCAAATCTTTTAGCTCAGTTAAATAAGTTTCATAGCCGTTATATGATTTTAGAGATGTATTATATATTGGTTTTCTTGCTTGATTAAAGCTGATTGTTTTAATCACTCTTTTATTTTTGTGGTGTTGCAAACAGTTGTCATCCCATTCTAAAGAACAAAATTCTAATAATTTTTTAACTTCGTCTTTAGTATTGTTAACCAGATTTTCGTATTTTAGATCATATATATCATTTGGAAAAAGACTTTTCCAAAAAACCATTAAATCTTTGTAAGATTTATAATAATTAGACAAATCGCTTAAATCATTTCCGAAGCTTATTTTTGTAGGAAAATAATTTTTATAAATTGACCAACAGTTATCTATGGGACTCCTAATAATATTAATAAATTTTGAATTTGGTAAGAATTTCAAGATAAAGCCTATATAAAAAAAATTTAGTGGTGCTTTATCTGTAAAAAATTTTTCAGAGTTATCAATATTAGATATATAATCTAAGTAATCATCCTTACAATTTAACAAATCATTTTCACTTAAATTCTCATTAGATTTTAAATAATCGTTATAAATCTTTTGTATATAGGGTAACTCGCCACCACCAAATACATTTTTATGGGATGATAAAATTTGCTCAGTTAAAGATGTCCCTGATCTTGGCATACCAATTATAAAAATAAATTTTCTAGTTTCATTTTTTAATTTAATATTATTCAAAGATTTAAACTTAATTTTAATTAGGTTAAATCTTTTTTTATCCTTCTCAAAATTATAATTGCTAATTTTTTTTGATAAGTCATTTGCTTTTTTGTAATTTTCAAAAGACTCTGAATATTTATTTTGGTCACCATACGCTTTTCCGAGAGCAAAATGTAGATGCAGTAGTGAATTATCACTGAGCTCCATGTTTGATAACTTTTCCCTTAAGTTAAAAAAATGCTTATTTTGAGAACTATACTTTTCCATTTGAGAAATCATTCTATCTGCTTCTGTAAAATTAGGCTGAAGTTCTAACATCCTTAAATATAATTTTTTAGATTTTTTGAAGTTACCCAAACTGTTATGAAGACCTGCTAAGTTATACATTATAGCAAGTTCTTTAGGTTTTATTAATAAAATTTTTTCATAAATGGATATTGCTTCTTCATTTTGATCCAAATTTTTTTTTAAATTTGCTAAATTATTTAACAAACTTAAATTATTACCATCAATTTTAAGTCCTTTTTTGTAGTAGTCTTCAGCTTTTTTGTATTTATAAATATTTGAATAAAACATCCCTAAATTATTTAAAAAATCAATATTATTTGGACTGTCTTCTAAAGCTGACTCCATCACATCTATTGCTTTTGCGATATTATTTTTATTATTATACGAGAGACATAATAAATTATAAAAAACATCAATTTTATTTTTTTTTAAAACTAGATTGCATTCCTCTATAACTTCATCAAATTTTTTTTCTAAAAATTTTTTTTTCAATTCTTCAAATTTATTTTTTAAATCTTGGACGCTCATTTATCTAATTCCAATCACATTTAATTTTGCTGTTTTTTTTATTAGTTTTAATGTTTTTTTAACATTCATAAAGAGAACCTTTTTTTTTGGTCCGTAGGCATGTATTAATCGAGTCTTTGATAGACAAACCGCAACATGACCTTTCCAAAATATAATAGCATTCTTCCTAATATTTTTTGGTTTTTTAAAATATTTTATTTGATCTTTTGTGTCTCTAGGACAGTATTGATTATTAAATTTAAAAAAAATTTGCACTAATGCCGAACAATCGATTCCTTTATAGGTTTTACCACCCCACTTATAAGGAATATCTTTAAAAATTATAATATTTTTGAAAGTCTGTTGCTTATAACTAATTGGTACCACGTCCTTTTTTTTTATCCAATAATTTTCAAATTTATAAAATTCATTCTTTTCTTCTGTTACTAAAATTAATGAACAAAATGGTAGTTTAGTATTTAGTATAAATTTATTTTTTGGTTTTGAATATATTCTTGCAAATAAAGATGAAATTTTATGTGTAGTCTTGATATCTTTCATAAATTTTCTTTTTTTTATAAAACCTGTATATTTGTCATATGAGGTCTTAATTTTTAACCAACTTTTTTTTTTATTTAAAATTTGAAACCCTTCACCATATATTAATTGTGAGGAAATTTTTGATTTCAAAGACTCTTTTTCATAAATATTTACTATGGGATAGTTGTTTATCATTTAATTGGTGCTACTTTTGAAATATAAACTATTAAAAATAAAACTGGTATTCCTATTAAAGCGGTGGTTATAAAATAGGCTTGGTAACCCATTACATCCACCCAAGCTCCAGAATAACCTGCTATAAGTTTAGGTAAAAATAACATTATCGAACTGAAAAGAGCATATTGAGTAGCTGTAAATTTTATTGATGTTAATCCAGACAAGTATATTACGAACGCAGCCCCAGCAAATCCGCTAGAGATATTATCAGCTGTAATTACAGAAATTAAGTATTTAATATTAGCTTCTGTACTTGCCAACCAAGCAAAAAGTAGATTGCTCAATGATGCGATAAGAGCACCAATAAATAAAGTGATCATCGTCCCAAATCTCATTGCAAAATATCCTCCAATTAATCCCCCAGCAATCGTAGCAAAAACTCCAAAAAATTTTGAATATGTTGCAATTTCACCTATGCTATAACCCTTTTCTAGATAAAAAATATTTGCCATTACCCCCATTACAACATCTGCCATTCTATAAAGTGAAATCAAAAGCAAAATAAGTATAGCAAGCTTCCCATACTTATCGATAAAGTTTTTAATTGGATTGAAGTAACTCTCTTTAACCATTGATCTATCTTGAAATTTCAACTTAACCAGAAAAAAAATATAAAAACCACTACATAAAAAACAGATAATTAACTTTAATATTGTAAAGAAAAAACTTAATAAATTTTTATCCGAAAAAGGATTAATTATATTTGAATAAATAAATATGAAAATTACAACTGAAATTAATATATTTACAAAAAATTTAAAGTGCGAATTTGTTTTATTTGAAAATTTCCTTTTTCGCTTCGGCTCATGGGATATGAGATTTGCAATGATACCTATCAACATTAATAATGACATAGTTAGATATACTTTTTTCCAAACATTATGTTCATAAATATCAGCCCCCCATAATGAAGCTAACCATAAACTACCAGCTCCACCAACCAACATACCAATTCTGTAACCAGCTATATATGTAGACGATAGTGATCCTTGTAAATTTTGTTCAATGGACTCAATTCTGTAAGCATCAATTATTATATCTTGGGTTGCACTAAAAAATGCAACAAGAGTAATACATACAGCTGTAATATAAATATTATTTTGAGGATCATTTATTGATGTGAGAATTAATGCAAAAATTATTAACAATTGTGTCAGGAGCAACCAGCTTCTCCTATGTCCCATACCAGAAAAAAAAGGAATGCTAACTTTGTCTACTAAAGGAGACCATAAAAATTTAAAAGCATATGCAAATCCAGCCCAACTAAAAAGAGTGACAGTGCTTCTTTCAATACCAGCTTTAGTTAACCATACTGATAAAGTAGAAAAAACTAAAAGTATTGGTAATCCCGATGAGAAGCCAAGCATAATCATTTTTAATGGTTTCTCAGTAAAGAAAATTAAAAAGTTTTTATTCAACTATTTTCTCCAGAAAGATGGTAAAAAAATTATTAGTATTGCAAAAATTTCCAGTCTTCCTAAAATCATTCCTACTGATAGCAACCACTTAGATGGATCAGGAAGCCCAGAATAATTACTATTTGGTCCAATTTCACTCCCTAAGCCAGGGCCAACATTAGATAAAGAAGATGCAGCACCTGAAATTGAAGTTATGAAGTCTAAGCCAGTTAAGGTAAGCATTGAAGCCAACACAAAAAATATCAAAATATAAAGATATATAAAAGATACTATCGATGCTATCAGCTTGTCTTCAACTTTACTATTATTGTATTTCAGATTTATTATAGCTCTTGGATATATAATTTTAATTAATTGATTTCTGATAAAGTAATATAAAATGTGTACTCTAAAAATTTTTATTCCACATGTGGTTGATCCAGCGCACCCTCCTATAAACATAAGTATTAAGAAAAAAATTAATGGAAAATTCCCCCATTGATCAAATTCTTTAGTTACATATCCTGTGCCTGTTAAAATTGAAACTACATTAAAAATTACTGATCTTAGATGTATTTCAAATATACTATTATTAACTATAATAAGATAAACAAATAATACTAATATTGAGATTAGAGTTAGTTTAAAAAATAGTTTAACTTGCTCATCTTTAAAAATAATTTTTTTATCATCAGAAATAAATTTTATATATAATATAAAAGGAATGCTACCTAACAAAATGAATATAATTGAAACAATCTCAATGTAAGCATTATTAAAATATCCTATGGACTGATCGTAGTTTGAAAAGCCACCAGTTGCTATCGTTGTCATAGAGTGTGTCAAACTATCAAAAGTATTCATTCCAAAAATTTTATAAAATAATGCACACAAAAAAGTTAAAGATATATATACAGTGATCAGTGTTTTAGAAATTTCTTTAGATTTCGGTAAAATTTTTTCAGAGGTATCATAAGCGGAAATTTTTAACAATTGCATTCCACCAATATTCATAATTGGCATAAGTGTAATAGCCATCAAAATTACACCAATTCCTCCAAGCCATTGAAGCATTGACCTCCAAACGAGTATACCTTTTGGTGAACTTTCTATATCATTTAAAATTGTTGCTCCTGTAGTTGTAATTCCTGACATGCTTTCAAAAAAAGAGTCTGTAATTGATAAATTTAATCCAGAGAAAAAAAAAGGTAAGGATCCAAATGTTGCAATGCTCAACCATGATAAAGCTGTTAATAAAAAAGCCTGTTGTGTATTTATTAATTTTAAATGATCAATGTTAGAAAGAAAAAACAATATCCCGAAAGTAATTGTTATAATTCCAGAGGCAATGAAAGTAGAATCAAATTCATTATAAATTAATTGGAACACCACGGGAACAATCATGGCAACTCCTAAAATAATTAATAAAATCCCTAATGTAAAAAATACTGTTTTATAATTGGACATTTTTAACGAACATTATTTTATGGAAAATAAATTTCAACATTATATGAATAAAATATGTTCCTAAAATACAAGATATTTTAAATTGATGATAAATATTAAAAAAGAAGATATAGAAAAGTCGAACTCATGGCCGTTTGTTGAGGCAAAAAAGATTCTCAAAGAAAGGAAAAAATACATAGATAAAAAAGGAAAAATTATACTACAGACTGGATATGGTCCTTCAGGATTACCCCATATTGGAACATTTGGAGAAGTTGCAAGAACAAGCATGGTAGTCAACGCCTTAAATTACTTAACAAATTTACCTAAAGAAATTATTACATTTTCTGATGATTTAGACGGTTTGAGAAAAGTGCCAGATAACGTTCCAAACAAAGATATACTAAAAAAAAATTTGCATAAGCCTCTTACAGATATTCCTGACCCGTTTGAAAAATTTAAAAGTTTTGGTGAACATAATAATGAAATGCTCAAAAAATTTTTAAATGAATTCAGTTTTAAATATAAATTTATGAGTTCAACGGCTTTATATAAATCCGGATTTTTTAACGATACACTAAAAAAAATATTAGATAATTACGAAGGGATAATGGAAATAATTATTCCTACATTAGGTAAAGAAAGACAAAAAACATATTCTCCATTTCTTCCTATATGTAAAGAAACAGGTCAAGTGTTAGAAATACCCATTGTCGAAATAAATAAAAAAAATTCATCTTTAATTTTTGATAATAATGGAAAAAAATTGGAGACAAGTATTTTAGATGGTAATTGCAAACTTCAATGGAAAGTAGATTGGGCAATGAGATGGTATACTCTTGATATTGATTTTGAAATGTATGGAAAAGACTTAATTGAGAGTGCAATTCTATCTACTAAGATAATTAAACTCTTAGGAAAAAATAATCCCACGGGTTTTGCCTATGAACTATTTCTTGATGATAAAGGTGAAAAAATTTCAAAGTCAAAAGGAAACGGTGTAACCATTGAGGAATGGCTTAATTATGCCTCACCAGAAAGCTTGTCCTTGTTTATGTATCAGAATCCAAAAAGAGCAAAAAAATTATATAAAGAAATTGTACCAAAGGCTGTAGATGAGTATTTAGATCTAATCGAAAAAAGTAAGAAACAGGATGCACGAGAGTTGTTGCTTAATCCTTTATGGCACGTTCATAATGGCAAAATTCCCTCAGAGGATTATATCATGAGTTTTTCCATGCTTTTAAATTTAGTTGAAACTAGTAATGCTACATCTGTAGAAGTGCTTTGGAAATTTGTAAAAAATTATAAAAAAGATATCGCTAAAGACAACTTTCCTATATTTAATAATTTAATAAAATATTCAATAAAATACTTTAACGATATCGTTAAACAAAACAAAAAATATAAAAAACCAAATATTTCAGAAAAAAAAGCTTTATTAAATTTAATTTCAAGCTTAGAAAAATGTTCTGATAATATGAAGCCTGAGGATATTCAAACAGAAATTTACACAGTAGGAAAAAATAATGGTTACAAAGAAAATCTTAGAGAATGGTTTAAATTAATTTACGAGGTAGTCTTTGGAGTAGAAAATGGTCCGAGGTTAGGGTTTTTCATAAGTTTTTTTGGAAGAAAGGAAATGATTTCACTTATTAAAGAGAAAATAAATTAATGTTCGATAAAATTAGACCATTGATATTTAAATTAGACCCTGAATTGGCACATACATTAGCTATTAAGGCTCTTAAAACAAATTTGTTTTTAAAACAAAAAATTTCAGAAGTCTCATATTTAAAATCTGAATTATTTGGAAGAGAGATAAAAAATCCAATCGGGGTTGCTGCTGGCTTTGATAAAAATGCTGAGGTTTATAATTCATTATTTAATCTAGGTTTTGGTTTTGTTGAGGTGGGAACAGTCACACCTTTAAAACAATATGGAAACAAAAAACCAAGAGTTTTTAGGTTAGAGAATGATAAAGCTTTAATAAATCGTCTTGGTTTTAATAATTCAGGCAGTGATATTGTAAGTGATAGAATAAAAAAAAATAAACCGATTGGTATACTTGGTGTAAACATAGGACCAAACTGGAACAGCAAAGATAGAGTAGGAGACTATCTAATTGGATTCAATAAATTTTATAAATTAGCAGATTACATAACAATTAATATTTCATCACCTAATACGGAAAACTTAAGAGATTTTCACAATTTGGATGAATTAGAAAATTTATTAGATAAAATTTTTTCTGAAAAAAAAAAATTAAATAGCGATATTCCAATTGCTTTAAAAATTTCACCAGATATTGATAACAATATTGTTAAAGATATATCTAAAATATTAATACAATATAAAGTCAATGCGTTAATTGTTTCAAATACTACGGATCAAAATAGAGATAACCTGAAAGACCATCAAAAATTTCAGAAAGGCGGTTTATCGGGTAAACCTTTGAACGATATATCAAATAAATTGATAAATGATTTTTTTAAAAATCTAAATGGACAAATAAAAATTATTGGTGTAGGGGGTGTGGAATCTGGAGAAACGGCATACAAAAAATTTTTGAGTGGGGCTAATTTTGTTCAACTTTATACAGGCATGGTTTTTAGAGGACCTAAAATTGCGATAAAAATTAATGAAGAACTTAAAAAAATATTAAAGGAAAAAAAAATAAAAAATTATTCCGATATTATTGGTAAATTATAAACTTGACTGAATCAAAATGTACATTTATACACTCTCCTCATGCCAAAAAAGTGCGAATTAACTGGAAAAAGACCTTTGAAAGGCCATAAGGTAAGTCATGCGAATAATAAAGTTAAAAGAAGATTTTTACCAAGTGTAAAAAAAGTTGGTTTTAAAAGCGAATTATTAAATAAAAAACTAAATATAACCGTCTCTAATGCAGCAATGAGATCTATAGATAAAAAAGGAAGCTTTGATCAATTTATGAAAACTGTGAAATCAAAAAATTTATCTTTAAGATTAAAAAAAATTAAAAAAAGCATAATCCAAAAATCATCATAATGAATAAGTTGTTTTTAACCCTATCCCTTTTTATGGGGTTTGTGGTATTAATTTCAAATTTTCTAGTACAGTTTCCTGTCAAATATTATGGATTGGAAAATATTTTAACCTACGGAGCTTTTAGTTACCCAATAGCTTTTTTAATTACTGATTTAGCCAATAGGTCTTTTGGTAAATTAATAGCTAGAAAGATTGTTTATTTTGGTTTCACAATCGGATTATTATTTACACTTATATTTTCTACAAATTTTTCTGATTTAATTTCAATTAGAATAGCTATTGGTTCTGGAACAGCATTTATAGTTGCACAATTGTTAGATGTTCAAGTTTTTGATAGATTAAGGAGAAAAACATGGTTTGTTGCTCCTTTATTTTCATCGTTAATAGGCTCAACTGTTGATACGTTTTTATTCTTTTCTATTTCATTTTATGGAACCGGAGTACCTTGGATAACTTTGTCACTCGGCGACTTAGGTGTAAAAATATTTATAGCATTAATAATGCTTGTACCATTTAGATTATTACTTGGTACACTTAAGCCAGTTTAAATTATTTTAAAAAAAATTTATACGTCAGTATCTTATAAGCAAGTTTTGCCACTAAAAAATTATATGAATTAAATCCTTTAATTGGAGCTAATTCATTTATATCTGCACCTATTACATTTGTATTCTTAAAAGTAGTTTTGATTAAACTTAATGTTTCGTACCAAAACAAGCCTCCTGGTTCGGGAGTTCCAGTTGCTGGCATAATACTAGAGTCCAAACCATCTACGTCAAAAGTTAAATATACATTCTTATTTTTAATTAATCTTTTAAAATATTGTAAATTCCATTTTTTTTGATCCTTAGCCCAAAATATTTTGATCCTGCTTTCATTTTTTTTTAAAAAAGGTATTTCTTCTTTTGAGATATTTCTTATACCAATGGAAATTAAATTTACATTTTTGAAGTCCAAGCACCTTCTCATGGCAGATGCATGTGAGTATTTTTGATTGTTATAGCTATTTCTAAGATCTGCATGGGCATCAAATTGTAAAATTGTAACATTTTTATAACTTTTAACAAAAGGTTCAATACAGCCAGCTGTGATCGAATGTTCACCTCCTAAAGTTAGTGGAAACAAATTTTTTTCAATTGATTTTTGGTTTAAAAATGAAATTTGTTTTAAGGCTTTATTTATATTTTTATTAATTTTGAATGGTTTGATAGTTTTTACGCCTATAACTTTGAAAGGTTCACAATTAAACTCTTCATCGTAAAGCTCAACTTGGTGTGAAGCTTTTATAATTTCCTTGGGCCCATTTTTTGTACCTCTCCCATAACTGACTGTTTTTTCTAAACCAAATGGTATAACAACAGATTTTTGTTTAATATCGAATTTGTTTTCAATACCCAAAAATCCATTTTTATTCGATAAATATTTCACTTATTCAAAAATTTTAGAGAAATTTTTTCGATCCCTCTTTTTCCATTCGCCTTTGTGGTAAGCATCGCTTGCAATTAAAGGTATTACACTAGTCGCTTCAGCAAACACCATTTGTTCCTTAGAGGTATCAACTTTGCCCCAAGAACTAGCCTCTTTTAAAGTTGAACTACTGCATGCCCCATCTCTAGCGTCTGCGACTGTAATTTGAATTGCATATTTATGCATGTCCACATCTTTACCTAATAGCTCTGCACAAATAACCGTATCCTGAATAAAATTTTTTGGAACTCCCCCACCAATCATTATTAAACCAGATCCTTTTGATTTTATCTTTATCTCAGTTAATTCTCTAAATTCTCTAATCGAGTCGATAGTCATATGCTTTTTTGGATTTTTTTCTTGATGCATTACTAATCCAAATCCGGCACTGGAATCTGTGAATGCGGGACAGAATATGGGTACTTGGTAGTCATATGACATCTCAATTAAGGAACCTTTTTTCTTTGCATTTTTTTTTAGATATTTGCCAAGCTCAGAGATAAATTCTCTTGATGTATAGGATCGTGGTTCAAGTGAATCAGCAATTTCTCCAATTACTTTATCACAATGTTGTAGTTCCTCTTCATCAATATAAGTGTCATATATTCTATCGATATAATTTTTTCTTAATTCAGTGTCATCTTGAAACTGAGAGCCTTGATAATGCTTAAAACCTAAGGCCTCAAAGAAATCCATGTCAATAATTGACGCTCCAGTTGCAACTATTGCATCGACCATATTATATTTGACTAAATCTCTATATATATGCATACATCCAGCCGCAGATGTTGAACCTGCTAATGTCAAAAAAATAGTACAATCTTTTTCACTTAGCATTTCATTATAGATTTTTGCAGCATTAGCTGTCTCTCGAGACACAAAAGACATTTTTTCCATTGAGGAAATTATAGGTCTTGCATCAAATTTCGTTATATCAATATGTTCAACTGGTTTATTTAGAAAATCCTTTTTACTGTTATGACCTAGGGTTTTTTTCACAGGGTTTTAAGCAACCAAATAACTTTTGCTTTTATCTTTATCATACATAGTCATTACAGGTTCATCATCAACTTCATAAATTTTGTCGGAATAAAACCCGTTAAACTGTGTTCTAAATGTAAGACCATAAGCACCAAGTTGTCCTAGTTCTATGTAATCATTTTCCTTTATATTGTTTGGAAGTACAAAAGGACCTTTCATATAATCCATGCTATCACACGTTGGACCATAAAAATCAAATGCTGTCATTTTTTTTGATATCATTCTACCATTTGTAATAAGTCTTGATGGATACACTATATTTGGAACACCTCCATCAAATAAAGTTCCATAGGTGCCATCATTAATATAAAGCTTTTGTTTTTTTCTTAAATTTACTCTTACAATTGTTGAACCCGACTCTGCTACCAGTGCTCTACCAGGCTCGCATATAATTTCTGGTAATTTATCTATTTTGAGAGTATTTAATGATTTTTTTATTTCCAGAAAGTAGCTATTCAAAGATTGAGGAATTAAGTCGGGATAAATAGTTGGAAATCCCCCACCTATATTTATTACTTTTGGTATAATTTTTGTTTTCTTAATTAAATTTCCAATTTCAGTTATTCCTTTTGTATAAGAAATTGGGTGCATACATTGAGATCCAACATGAAAGCTTAGACCTAATCTTTTTGTATATTGGTTTGTAAGTCTGATTAGGCCTGGGGCCTCATTATTATTAACACCAAATTTTTTTGACAAATCAATTTCTGCGTGCTCATTTGAAACTGCAATTCTTACAAATAATTCTAAATCATTTGCGTGATTAGTAGTCTCTAGAATTTTGATTAGTTCGTCCTTTGTATCCAGCGAGAATGCTTTTACCCCAAATTTGAAATATGCATCTCTTATATCTTCTCTACTTTTAACGGTATGCATATATGAGCAATCTAAAGAACTATCTATTTCTTTTATGTCTTGTATTTCTTTAATAGATGCTACATCAAAGTTTTTTATACCGCTTTCAATTAATGTTTTAACAACTTCTTTGTTCGGATTGGTTTTAACTGCGTATAAAATTTTACCTGGAAAATTTTTTATAAAGTATTTTGAAGCTTTTTTTATTGATTTTTTTCTGATGCAGTACACTGGATCAGATGGTTTTAACTCAGTTATTAGTTCATAAACCGATTTAAATTTTTTCATTTTTAGCTCCTTAAAAAAAATTTAACAAAAAAAAACTGCATAACTTGTATGCAATTTTCGTAAGTCGTTTTTTACTTATATAGTGAGCTCTGTAAAGAAAATTATGAAGTTTTTTTGGCTTTTTTAAACTATTGAAATTTTAGGATTTATGACCATATGTATTCCTTTATGGAGACAGAAAAGCTAAAAAATATTAACGAATTTGAAGACAAAACTCTTCTAATTGTAGATGACGATAATCCCTTTAGAGAAAGGCTTGCAAGAGCTATGGAAAAGAAGGGCTTTAAGGTTTCACAAGCTGAAGGTGTAAAAAAAGGTCTAGATGCTGTAAAAAATAATAAGCCGGCTTTTGCTGTAGTAGACTTAAGACTAGGTGATGGTAACGGTCTTGAGGTTGTAAAAGAGATACAAAATTCAAATTCAAACAGCAGAGTAGTAATGTTAACAGGGTATGGAAACATCCCAACAGCCGTTGCAGCAATCAAACAAGGCGCTATAGATTATTTGGCAAAACCAGCTGATGCAGATGATGTTGAAAAGGCTCTTTTAGCTAATCCAAATAAAAAAGCAGATCCGCCTGAAAATCCGATGTCAGCTGATCGAGTAAAATGGGAACATATTCACAGAGTATTCGAACTTTGCAATAGAAATGTTTCTGAGACAGCTAGAAGATTAAAGATGCATCGAAGGACTCTTCAAAGAATTTTATCTAAAAGATCCCCTAGATAGATTTTCTAAACTTTACAAGTTTTGAAGCAAGAAAAGTTAAAATCAGGATCTTGAACAATTCTGCTAATAGAAAAGGTTTTGCACCAAGCTCAAAAATGGGTTTATCCCATCCAATTAGACTTCCTAACCATATTAATCCCAAAATATAAATAGTTGAAACTGATATAAGAATTTTAAAAAAATTTTGTATTATATTTTTTCCAAAGTTAAAATAACCTGTCAAAAAAACTGCACTCAAAAATCCAATTAGATAACCCATAGTTGGTCCTGTAAAGTAAACTAAACCAACTCCTTTTTCAGGAGAATTAGAGAAAACTGGCAATCCTAAAATTCCTTCAAATAAATACACGGTTATTATCGATAAACCAATTTTGTAACCAAATGCTATGCCTAAAAACAAAACTACAAATGTTTGCATTGTCATTGGCACAGGATAAAAAGGAATTTTTATCTTTGCTGATATTGTTAAAATTAAACTTCCCAAGATTATTATAAAAAAATTTTTTAAAATTTTTTGATTTTGATTTGACCGAACGCTATCCATTCAATTATTATATATTTTTGTTAAAGATTTATCTAGTTTTTTATCAATTTTATAAATACATCTTCAAGGTCTGGATCCCTTGATTGTACATCGAAAATATCAATCTTTTGGCTTTTGATAACATCAATTATTTCTTGTATATTAATAATATTTTTTTCGTAGGATACGACTAGCTCTTTTTCATTATTTTTTATTATCTTTAATTTTTTTTTTGTGGTATCAATTAATTCTACCTTTTTATTTAATGAGAATTTAACTATTTTTGTTTGTATTTTATTTAACATATTTTCAGTAGTTTCCAGTGCAATCAAGTTTCCTCGATTAATAATACCAATTCGGTCACACATTTCTTCTGCTTCAGATAAATAATGAGTGGTAAGTATAATTGTTACACCTATGTCTCTTAAAGATTTTACGTTATCTAATAATCTCTTTCGTAACTCTACATCAACTCCAGCAGTAGGTTCATCTAAAATTACAATTGGTGGTTTATGTACTAATGCTTTTGCAATTAAAAGTCTCCTCTGCATACCACCTGATAAATTTCTTGTGTAGCTATTAGCTTTTTCATTAAGAGAGACTAGATCTAATATAATATCAGTAATTCTATCTTTTTTTTTTATACCATAAAGACCAGCCTGAAGTTCCAATAATTTTTTTGGTGTAAAAAAAGGATCAACATTTATCTCTTGAGGGACTATCCCTAGTGAAGCTCTAACTTGTCTAGGGTTTTTGTCCATGTTGAAGCCCCAAACATCTACATTTCCAGAAGTTTTAGTTGTTAGTCCTGCAAGAATATTTATAAAAGTACTTTTCCCCGCACCGTTAGGACCCAATAAGCCGAAAATTTCTCCTTCTTTCACCTCTAAGTTTAAATTTCTAAGAGCATGAATTTTTTTGTTGTAGGTTTTGTTTAGATTTTTGACAGAAAGTACAATTTTATTATTCATTTAGATTTATAGACTTATAACATTAAGATAAATTAAAATAAAATTTATTAATGAGCAAAGCATCCAAAAAAGATAATTACTATTTAATCGATGGATCTGGATATATCTTCAGAGCTTACTATGCATTACCACCTTTATCTAGAAAATCTGATGGGCTACCAACAGGAGCTGTAGCTGGATTTTGCAACATGTTATTCAAATTATTAGAAGATGCAAAATCCTCTGATAATGAGTCTAAGCCTACTCATTTTGCTGTCATATTTGACTCTGCTAGAAAAAATTTTAGAAATGAGATTTATTCTGAGTATAAAGCAAATAGATCAGATGCACCCGATGATTTGATTCCACAATTTGACTACATTAGAAAATCTGTAGAGGCTTTTAATTTACCATCTATAGAACTTATTAATTATGAAGCAGATGACTTAATAGCAACTTATAGTGAACAAATAATAAAAAAGGGGGGAGATGTTACAATTGTATCTTCAGATAAAGATTTAATGCAGTTATATAAAAAAAATATAAGAATTTATGACCCAATGAAAAATAAGTTCATTAATGAAGAAGATATTCAAAAAAAATTTGGTGTAAAAGCAGAGAAAGTAATAGATGTTCAATCTTTAGCAGGAGATAGCAGTGATAATGTACCTGGTGTACCTGGTATAGGAATTAAAACTGCTGCAGAATTAATAAATGAGTATGGAACCTTAGAAAATCTTCTGACAAATTCTAAAAACATTAAGCAAAACAAAAGAAGAGAAACACTTATTGAAAACAAACAAAAAGCAGTGATTAGTAAAAAACTAGTTACTTTAAAAAAAGATGTACCCGTCAAAGTTCCGTACAGTGATTTTGTTCTAAAACAGATTGATAAAAAAAAATTGTATAATTTTTTAAGGGATATGGAATTTAATAGGTTGTTGAGTTCAGCAATATCAACTTATGGCGAAGTTGATTTTAAAGACAATAGACAAGAATTTTCCCAATCTAAGCAAGAAAGTAAAATTGATAAAAAAAAGTATATATTAGTAAAAAATGAAAATGAACTCAGTGAATTAATATCTAAAATTGAACAAGAAAGTGAAATATCTATTGATACAGAGACAAGCTCTCTTGATCCACACCAAGCAGAATTAATTGGTATATCCATTTCACCAAAAATTGGTGAGGCTTATTACATACCTTTAAACCATAAAAATTTTCAGAATTTAATGGAAAAAAATGTATTAAAAAAATTGCAGAATATCCTAGAAGACAAAAGTATTAAAAAGATTGGTCAAAACATCAAATTTGATTATATCATACTTTATCATAGAGGTGTTGATTTAGAACCATTGGAAGACACAATGTTAATGTCTTATGTATTAGATGCTGGAAAAAATAGGCACAATATGGATACTCTATCAGAAATTCATTTAGGTCATAAAACAATTTCATACAAAGATCTTGTAGGAAGTGGAAAAAAACAAATAAATTTTAGTGAAGTTAAAATTGAAGTTGCAAAGGACTATGCTGCTGAAGATGCAGATATTACTTTCAGACTTTATAAGAAATTTTTAATTAATCTCAAAAATGAAAAATTAATGAATATCTACGAGACTTTTGAAAAACCATTAATTAAAATTTTAGCACACATGGAAATGAATGGAATAAAACTCGACAAAAAATTTTTAAATAAATTGTCTGAAAATTTTCAAAAAAAAATCTCCAATTTAGAAAAAAAAATTTTTAAAATATCAAAAAAAGAATTTAAAATTGGATCTACTAAGCAACTTGGAGAGGTTTTATATAACGACCTGAAAATATCTGCTCTAAAAAAAACGAAGAAAGGTAGTTTTGCTACTGGTGCTAGCGTATTAGAAGATCTCGCTTACAAAGGCCATGAGTTACCACAACTTGTTTTAGAGTGGAGACAGCTTACAAAATTAAAAAATACTTATTCAGACTCTTTACCAGAATTCCTTAATCCTAACACAAGTAGAGTGCATACTAGTTTTTTATTAGCCGCTACAACAACAGGTAGATTAGCATCAAGTGATCCCAATTTACAGAATATTCCGATTAAATCTAATGACGGAAAAGAAATTAGAAAAGCATTTATTTCAGATAAAGGATGCAACCTTCTATCTGCAGACTATAATCAAATCGAGATGAGAATATTGGCTGATCTTGCAGATGTTAAAGAACTTAAAAAAGCTTTTAATAATAAAGAGGACATACATTCATTAACAGCAAGCCAGGTTTTTAACGTAAAAATAAAAGATGTCACATCTGAGCTGAGGCGTAAAGCAAAAGCAATAAATTTTGGAATAATTTATGGTATTTCTCAGTATGGTCTCGCAAAACAAATCTCTGTGACAACTAGTGAAGCTGATGAATTTCTTAAATCTTACTTTAAAAAATTCCCTGAGATTAAAGATTATATGTCAACCACTATAAATTTTTGTAGAAAAAGTGGATATGTTAATAATATCTTTGGAAGAAGAACTCATATAACAGGAATTAACGATAAAAATTTTAATGTAAGAAATTTTCAAGAAAGAGCCGCTATAAATGCACCAATCCAAGGATCAGCATCTGAGCTAATGAGAATGGCAATGATCAATATTTTTGAAAAAATTAAAGTTAAAAAAATAAAAGACTGTAAGTTACTTTTACAAATTCATGATGAGTTAATTTTTGAGGTTAAGAAAGAAAATATAGAAAATATAAAAAATTTAGTAGAGAATGGAATGAAAAGTGTTCAAAAAAGTGATTTGCATTCATTTTCAATTCCAATACTTGTAGATGTTAATATAGGTGAAAATTGGGGCTTGTTACAATAAGATAAACTATTGCCCAAATTATAACAATTTAGTATTTTTAATTACTGCATGACTCAAACAATTGCATTAGTAGATGATGATAGAAATATTCTAACCAGCATTAGTATAGCTTTAGAAAAAGAAGGATTTAAAGTTCAAACATATTTGGACGGAGAAAGTGCACTCATTGGTCTATCCAGAACACCTCCAGATCTAGCTATAATTGATATTAAAATGCCAAAAATGGATGGAGAAGAATTACTTAAAAAATTAAGAAAAAAAACTTCTCTCCCAGTTATATTTTTAACTTCCAAAGATGAGGAAGTAGATGAACTATTAGGACTAAAACTTGGTGCAGATGATTTTGTGAAAAAATCTGGAGGTTTTTCTATAAAAGTTTTAATTGAAAGAATTCGTGTTCAATTAAGAAAAAAGAATGTTAATATTGAGGATACAAAAAATATTATTAATCACGGAAAACTTAAACTTGATCCGTCACAATTAGAATGTGAATGGGGTGGTAAACAACTACCAGATAAATTAACTACTACTGAATTTTTAATAGTTCAAGAATTAGCAAAAAGACCAGGCATAATAAAAGAAAGAGCGCAATTGATGGATATTGCTTATAGAGAGGATACAGATATAGAAGATAGAACAATTGATAGCCATGTGAAAAGAATTAGGAAAAAATTTAAAAAAGTCGATGAAAATTTCTCAGCTATCGAAACTAGATATGGCAGTGGTTACAGATGGAATGTTAGTTAATGTTTTCCTCAATTATTAAAAATTTATCAATTTTAAAGAAATTCTTATTTATTAATCTAATTATCTTTTTGTTTATAGGTTCGCTAACAATAATATATTTAAGTTACGTTCAACCAAATTTAATTAAAAAAAAAACTTCAATACACATTCAAATCCTAAACAATACTATACAAAACCTAAATAGACTGAATGTTAAATTTAATAAAGAGGATATAAAAAATTTTTTATTTTCTAAAAGATTTCTATTTCAGAGCGTTGATAGAGTAGTATTTTTAGATGAAGATTATGATATAATAGCGGATACTAACACTTTAGACTTAGATCCCAGGTCATTTAGTCAGAGAATTGATATTGTTGAATTTGATATTTCTACAAATAATAATGAAATAGTTACACAAGAAGATAAAATAAACCAAAAAAAAGAAACAGAGCTAAAAGAAAAAATATCGAATTATGCTTCTTCAACTAATTTTGGTAAACCATTTACTTTTACAACTGAAAGCTATCAGCAATTCAAATTATCTACTGTAAAAAACTTAATAATAAATGATAAGCCGTCTGGTTATTTATTAATTTCAGAAAATGCAAATGAGATTAAAACCGCGATTAATGAAAGAAAAACTTTTATAATACGTACTGCTATATTTGTGGGTATTGTAATTTTTATTTTTTCCTTGGTTTTAAATAAGTATTTTTTAAAGCCAATCAAGAATCTGGTTAATTTTACCCAAAGTATTAAAGAGAGAAGTAAAAAAAGAGTCGATCTAACAAATTTAGTTAAAAGAAATGATGAATTAGGAATGTTGTCACACTCATTAAGTGATATGACAAATGAATTACAAAAAAGAGTAAATACGGCAGAAAACTTTTCTACCGATTTAGTACACGAGATTAGAAATCCACTTGCATCATTAAAAAGTGCTTCAGAAATTTTAAGTGAAACAAGTAGTAACAGTGAGAAAGAAAAATTAATTAAAATCTTATCACATGACGTTGAAAGAATTGAAAGACTAATTACAGACTATTCGCAAATGCTAAAAGATGAAGTTGCTATAACTCAAGAGCAAATGAAGAATATCGATTTAGAAGAAGTTATCAATTCAGTTGTCGATGATTTTAATGGAATATACTTTTCAAAAAGAGGAATTAAGATTAATTTTAAAATCCAAAAAAATGGTGGAAGATACTTTATTAAAGGTATCGAAAATAGAATTGAACAAGTTTTAGCAAATCTTCTTGAAAATTCTATTTCTTTTAGCGAAGATAATAAGAAAATTATTGTCGAACTTAAAAAAAATAAAAATGATAAAATCCAACTTTCAGTAGTTGATGAAGGAAGAGGTTTTAAGGAAAAAAATACTGAAAAAATCTTTAAAAGATTTTACAGTAATAGACCTGAAAAATTTGGAGAACATTCTGGCCTAGGTTTGAATATAGTAAAAAACCTTGTAGATTTACACGGTGGGAGTGTTAATGCATCAAATAATAAGGCCAAAAATGGAGCAAGGGTTGATATTTATTTTCCAACCATAAATTGACTAGTTGAATAAATTTTGAATTAATGTACAAGCAGAAAAAAAAATGACTGATTACAAAGTAAAAGATATCAATTTAGCAGATTTTGGAAGAAAAGAAATTTCTCTCGCAGAAACTGAAATGCCAGGTCTAATGGCATTAAGAAAAGAATATAAGGGCAAGAGTCCATTAAAGGGTGCAAGGATTTTAGGGTGTTTGCATATGACAATTCAAACTGCAGTCTTAATTGAAACTTTAGTTGACCTTGGTGCTGAGTGCAGATGGTCATCTTGTAATATATTTTCTACTCAAGATCACGCTGCCGCAGCTATCGCAAAATCTGGAACTCCAGTTTTTGCATGGAAAGGTGAAACTGAGGATGAATATTGGTGGTGTGTAAGACAAACTATTGAAGGAAAAAAAGAATGGAAACCTAACATGATCTTAGATGATGGGGGAGATCTAACAGCTTTAATGCATAAGGATTATAAAGATCTTATGAAAGACATTAAAGGATTATCAGAGGAGACAACAACAGGTGTTTTAGCTCTAAAAAAAATGGAAAGCGAAGGAACTCTTTTGGTTCCGGCGATTAACGTTAATGACTCTGTTACAAAATCAAAATTTGATAATTTATATGGCTGCAGGGAAAGCTTAGTAGATGGTATCAAAAGAGCGACAGATGTAATGATGTCAGGAAAAGTAGCCATAGTAGCTGGTTTTGGTGATGTAGGAAAAGGTAGTGCCGCATCATTAAGACAAGCTGGCGCAAGAGTAATGATAACCGAAACAGATCCAATTTGTGCATTACAAGCAGCTATGGAAGGTTATCAAGTAGTCCTAATGGACGATATGATAAAGCATGCTGACATTGTTGTGACTGCCACTGGGAATAAAGATATCATAACAGCTGACCACATGAGAGACATGAAAGATAGAGCAATACTTTGTAATATTGGTCACTTTGATAATGAAATTCAGGTTGAAGCGCTTAGAAATTACAAGTGGGATGAAATAAAACCTCAGGTGCATGAAATAGAACTCCCTAGCAAAAAAAGAATAATTCTACTTGCAGAGGGAAGATTAGTAAATTTAGGATGCGCGACTGGACACCCAAGTTTTGTTATGAGTGCATCATTTACAAATCAAGTTACAGCTCAGATAGAATTATGGAATAATTCTGACAAATATGAAAAAAAAGTTTATGTTTTACCAAAACATCTAGACGAAAAAGTTGCTATGCTTCATTTAGAAAAAGTTGGAGCCAAGTTGACTAAGTTGTCTAAAGAACAAGCAGATTATATTAGCGTAAAACAAGAAGGACCTTATAAACCAGATGCCTATCGCTACTAACGGTAGCTCTATAAAAGTTTCAAATCTAAAAGTTTTAAAAAATTTAGCTTGCAAGATTGCAAATAAAATTAAGTCAGGAGAAACAATTCTATTATATGGTCAACTTGGAGTTGGTAAGACTACATTTGTTAGATTTTTTATAAATCATTTACAAAAAAAAACAAATTCAAAAATTACCGAAGTTCCAAGTCCTACATTTACTGTAATGTATGAATATCTAGCTTATCAAAAATTAATTCAACATTATGATTTTTATAGAGTAAAAAATTACAAAGAACTGAGCAATATTGGCGTGTTTGAGGATAATAAAGTAATTTCTTTAATAGAATGGCCAGAAAAAATAAAATTTAAACCAAAAAATCGTATCGAGTTGAAATTCAAATATTTAAAAAATTTTGAAAATAGAGATATTAAAATTAAACTTTTCGGAAATTGTAAAAATTATGAATTTTAAAAAAATTAAGGGCGATGCATCGGATAGAGAATTCTATAGGTCAAGAAACTCTATATTAGTCTATTCAAAAAAAAATAAATATAAGAATCTCTTAGTTTATGACTGCATTAATAAAATTTTGAATAATCACAAAATACACGCTCCAAAACTTATAAATAATAATTATGATAAAGGCTCTATACAGATTACTGATCTAGGAAAAAAAAGTGTAAAAAATATTCTAACAAAAAATAATAGATATAAAATTTATAAAAAAATAATTGATATACTCATTAAGTTCAAAAAAATAAAAAATACAAAAACCATAAACTTAAATGGAAAACAATATTGTATGAAAAAGTATAATCACAAAGATTTATATAAGGAGGCGGATTTATTTAACAAATGGTACACACCTTATTACAACAAAAAATTAGCTAAACCTTATAAAAAAAAAAAAATTAGAAAAATTATAAATGTCTTAATAAAAAAAATAAAATTACCAAATAACACTTTTGTTCATAGAGACTTTCATGTTTCTAATATGATGTATAAAAATAAAAAAATATATTTGATAGATAGCCAGGATGCTGTTATTGGTAACCCAGCATATGATTTGGCGTCATTAATAGATGACGTAAGGTATAATTCATCAAACCTATTAAAAAAAAAAATTTATTCATATTTTTTACAAAAAAGTAAAAAACTAGATAGAAAATCTTTTCAAAATGATTTTTTAATACTTTCTGTTTTGAGAAACCTAAAAATTTTAGGAATTTTTACAAGACTTGCAAAAAGAGATAAGAAAAAAAATTATCTGAAATTGATACCATATACGTGGAAATTAATTAAACTTAGAACAAGTGGTAATAACATTTTTGATGAGTTAGTTTCTTGCTTATATAACAAAAAGTAGAAAAGATGAAAAAATTAAACACAGCCATAATTATGTGTGCAGGTTTTGGTAAAAGATTAAAGCCACTTACAAATAAAGTGCCAAAACCACTCTTAAAAATTGGTAACAAGTCTCTTCTAGAAAACACAATAGAGTTATTATTTAAATTAAACATAAATAAAATTTTCTTAAATTCTCATCATTTAAGTCAACAAATAAAAAAATTTATTATAGAAAAGAAATTATCAAAAAAAATTAAAGTGTTTGAGGAAAAAAAAAAAATTTTGAACACAGGAGGTGGTATTTTAAATATTGTGAAATCTTCGAATGATAAAAATTTCTTAGTTTTAAACCCAGACACAATTTGGACCAAAAAGCATTCAATCGAAATAATAAAAATGAAAAATTTATATTTTTCTAAAAAAGCCTCAAACATGCTTCTCGTAGTTAAAAAAAAAAGAAGTTTTGATGAGAGACTAGGTGGTGATTTTTCAATGAAAAAAAATATTCTTACATACAATTCAAAAAAAGAATACATATTCACAGGCTGTCAAATAATTAACAGAGATCTATTTAACAATATAAAAAAAAAAATTTTTCCAATTTCATTAATCTGGAACAAATTGTTAATGGATAAAAATTTATACGGTTATGAAAGTAAAATTAAATTTAAACACATTACTGACATTAAAATTTATAAAAAATTAATTACTAAATAATAATTTTTTAGCTCTTGATTCGTCAAGATATCTTGCCTTGATTACCTTTAAACTTTTATCAAAATCTATAACTAATGGATTACCAGTAGGTATTTCTAAATTTGAAATATCTTCATTACTTATTTTAAATAAATATTTACATAAAGCTCTTATAGAATTTCCATGTGCAGCAACTAATATCCTTTTTTCCAATTTTATTAGTTTTAATATTTTACTTTCAAAATAAGGGATAACTCGATTATATGTGTCCTCTAAAGACTCAGTATCAGGAATATTTTTTTTTGGAATATTTTTGTATTTATCTATATTCAATGGATGGTAAACATTATTTTTATCTAAATTTTCAGGCCTTAAACTCCATGATCTTCTAAATTCATGTATTTTTTTTTCTCCAAGTTTTTTTTTCATTTCCTCTTTATTTAAGCCGGTTAAAGCTCCATAATGTCTTTCATTCAGCTGCCAAGCCTCTTCAAACTTTATATTTTTAATTCCTATAGTTTCTTGGATTAACTTTAATGTATTGATAGCTCTTTTTTGAAATGAGGAAAAATAGTAATCGAATTTAAGATTTTCATTAATAATTAATTCACCGGCAGTTTTTGCCTCTTTTTTACCTTTATAAGATAAATCTATATCAACCCATCCAGTGAACTTATTTTGACTATTCCATTCGCTCTGTCCATGTCTTATTAATACAAGGTGCACCATTTATACATGTTTGATAACTTAAAATTACAATTAAATAAATGTTTATAATGAGAAATATTAGAAAATATTTAGACTTATTTTTCAAAATTTCTAATTTTACTATAATAATTCTATATTTATATCCAGGTAGTATTCTTGGATGGATACTATATGGAAATTTAAAATCGCAGCCTCAATTAACTGGAGATTTTTTATCTTTATCATCCAATCATCTCTATACGTTTTTAATTTTATCATTTATTGCTATTTTAAATTATTCAAATAACTCAAAAAAACTTAATTACATTTTTTTATATTTACTTTTTATTTCGATAATCCTAGAACTAGCACACATTGTTATTCCAAATAGAAGTTTTCAATTTGAGGATTTGATTGGTAACTTAACAGGTGTTATAATTTCTTATATATTAATGAAATTTTATGAGTTCGTTCGAAGATAGAAAAAAAAATTTTGAAAATAAGTTTGCTCATGATGAAGAGCTTAAATTTAAAGTAAATTCAAAAAGAAACAAATATTTAGGTGAATGGGCCGCAGAAATTTTGGAAAAAAAAGATCAAGAAAAAGAACAATATATATTAGAAGTAATAAAATCTGATTTTAGTGAACCAGGTGATGAAGATATAATTAAAAAATTGTACCAAGATTTAAAAGACAAAAATATTTCAGAAAATGATGTTAGAGAAAAATTAAATGAACTGCTGCAAACTGCAAAAAAAGATTTTTTATAGTTTAATTATTTTTTTTTTTTTAATTTCAAAACCTATTAATTCATTAGAGGTTGAGGGATTTGCAAAAGTTATTGATGGTGACACAATAATTATAGAAAAAAAAAAAATTCGATTATTAGGAATAGATGCCCCTGAAATTGAGCAATACTGTAAAAAACCTTGGATACAATTTAATTTTATTACTCTAAATAAAAAATACAAATGTGGTTTAGTAGCAAAAGAAAGATTAGATAAAATTATTTCAAAAAATAAAATAAAATGTAAAGGTGAAAAGTATGATCGTTATAAAAGATTAATTGCAATTTGTTATAAAAAAAAAATAGATTTAAACAATTGGATGGTTAAAAATGGGTTAGCATTAAATTACACCAAGTATTCAAAAAAATACATTAGTTCTGAAATACAAGCTAAGAGAGAAAAATTGGGATTATGGAGAGGTCAATTTGATAAACCATGGGAATGGAGAAAAAAAAATAAATAAATTATAATTTTGAAGTGATTCATTTTAAAAAAACTTGGATAATTTTTTTCTTTTTTTTAATAAGTTGCTCATCGATACCAAAAAATACATCTGATGGCTGTTCAATATTCTCTGAAAGATATTTATGGTACAAGCATTCAAAAAAAACAGAGCAAAAATGGGGCACACCAATTTATATACAATTAGCAATAATTAAAATGGAGTCTGATTTCGATTGGCTTGCTAAACCCGAGAGAAATAAGATATTTAAAATAATTCCTTATAAAAGACCTTCATCTTCTTTTGGGTATTCTCAAGCAGTCAAGGGCACCTGGAAACAATACAAAAAAGAAACAAACAATCCGCTAGCAATTAGAAACAGGTTTAAAGATAGTGTAGATTTTATAGGATGGTATACAAGCAAATCCTCAAAAATATTAAAAATTTCAAAAGAAGATCCTTTTAGACAATACATTGCTTACCATGAAGGGTGGGGAAATTATAAACACTATAAAAGAAATAAAAAGGTTATTAATTTAGCTAAAAAAGTAAAAGGTTATTCTGAAATATATAAAAAACAATTAAGAAAGTGTAAAAAAAAATTAAGTCGAAAGAAATTTATAATTTATTAACTTAACTCTTTATTTAATTTTTCCTCAATATAATTAATACTTTTAGTATTTTTTCCAATTATCAAATAAATTACTGGTATCACATATAAGGTAAAAAATGTTGAAAAAAACATACCTGCAAATATCGTTATACCAACAGTTAATCTACTTGCCTCGCCAGGACCACTGCTAATTATTAATGGCAAAACTCCAAATATAGTAGAGGAAGATGTCATTAATATTGGTCTTAATCTAATGTTAGCTGACTCCATAACAGCTGTTTTAATATTCTTTCCTTCGGCTCTTAATTGATTTGCAAATTCAACAATCAATATCCCATTTTTTGTGGCTAAACCTATAAGAATAATTAATGCTATTTGACTATAAACATTTATTGAACTTCCTACTAATAACAAACCGACCAAACCACCTAAAATAGCTAATGGAACTGTTAACATGATGGTTAACGGATGTTTGAAACTTTCAAATTGAGCAGCCATTACTAAATAAGCAGTTATTAATGCTAAAACAAATATTAAATATATTTGATAACTAACTTCCTTTATTTGCTCACTTTCACCCTTGAATTCAACCCTCGCTTCTGGGGTATTCTTCTTTACAATATCTTCCAAAAAATTAAGTGCTGAAACTAATGTGTAATCACCAATAATATTCGCAGATATTGTTACAGCTTTTTGTCTATTATATCTCGATAAAAATGGAGCAGTGCCTTCCTCGTCAATTGTAACCAAATTAGAAAGAGAAATAAGCTTATTATTATTTTTTGATCTTACATAAACTTTATTTAAACTTGATGGTTCATTTCTATTAGATATATCACCCTGCAATATTATAGAATATTCTTTTCCGTCTTTAGTAAAGTTAGTAACATTTCTTGAACCAAAAATTGTTTCAATAGTTTTTCCTATCTCTACAGTTGAGATACCTAAGTCAGAGGTTTTTTTTTGATCAATCTTTACATTTAAAATTGGTTTATTTAGTTCAAAATCATCCTCAATATTAGTAAGATTTTTATTTTTTCTTGCCTCCGATTTTATTATTTCTTTCCATCTTATTAATTCTTCATAAGTGTTTCCTTGTATTACAAATTGAATAGGTTTTTCTACACCACCAGTTCTAATTCCTTGTGGCATTATTGGAAAAGCTAAAACTCCTGGCACTTTAGAAATTTCTTTAAAAGACTCCATCATAATTTTTTGACCACTTCTGTCTCTTTTTTCCCAACTCTCTAGTAAAGCGATTATGAATGCAGAATTTACTTGTTTACTACTTTTTCCAAACCCAGGTACTCTTAATATAACTCTTCTATACTCACCTTTGCCAATTTTAGGGAGTAGAAATCCCTCAATTTCTTGAGCTTTGTTTGATGTAAAATCAAAGCCAGAACTTTGCGGTGCTTTTACAATTACAAAAAAAGCTCCTCTATCTTCTTTTGGAATTAGTTGTTTGGGAGCATAAAGAAATGCTGCTATCGTTAAAATTAATATAGAAAACAAA
The DNA here is from genome assembly GCA_902600485.1 of uncultured Pelagibacteraceae bacterium. Lineage (GTDB taxonomy): Bacteria > Pseudomonadota > Alphaproteobacteria > Pelagibacterales > Pelagibacteraceae > Pelagibacter. The sequence continues at coordinate 183,242 of CACKJD010000001.1, read as the reverse complement.
AAAAATATAACTGTCTTTTTTTTATCGATCCAGTATGAAAGCGAGTTCTTATAAAATATTTTAAAGTCTTTAAGTTTTTTTTCGAAATTATGTGTTAATTTATTTTTTTTATCATTTTGCCCTAGGACCTTACTTGCTAGCATAGGGCTTAGGGATAAAGCTACAAAACTAGAAATTATCACTGCAAAGCTTAAGGTAACGGCAGTTTCCATATAAAGAACACTTGATAATCCCTTAACAAAAATTAGAGGGATAAATACAGCTACAAGAACTAATGTTGTTGCAATAATTGCAAATGAAACTTGTTTCGAGCCTTTGTAAGCTGCAACTAATGGTGACTCTCCAAGCTCAATTCTTCTTACAATATTCTCTAACATTACTATGGCGTCGTCTACTACAATTCCAATTGCAAGTACTAGTGCCATTAACGTGAAAAGATTTATTGAGAAATCGAAAAAATATATTGCTAGAAACGTAGAAATTAGTGAAACAGGCAAAGCAACAAGAGGTACTATTAATGACCTAAAATTACCCAAAAAAGAATAAATTATAAATGATACAAGTATTAAGGCTACAAAAAGAGTTTTGTAAACCTCTTTAATTGCACTAGAAATATAATTACTCCTATCAAAAGAAACTTCTAATTTTGTTCCATCTGGTAGACTAGGTTCTATTTGTTTTATTTTTTTCTTAATTCTGGTTGCTACTGAAATAGTGTTTGCATCTGAGTTTTGATAAATACCTATACCTACTACCTGTCTACCATTTCCTTTAAATAATGTTCTTGTTGACACTGGACCGAATTCGATTCTAGCAACATCTTCAAGTTTGGTAATAGATCCGTCTATCGATTTTTTTAATGGCAATTTTTTAAAAGATTCAAGTGATTCATATGCATTTTCGAGTTTAATTGTTAAATCAATATCTTTAGACTCTATTTTTCCAGCAGGAAATTCTACATTTTCCTGCCTAAGGACATTTTCTATATCTTGTGTTGTAAGATCTCTAGCTGCCAATGAGAGTGGGTCTAACCAGACCCGAAGAGATAGTTCCCTCTCTCCACCCAACCTCACTCTTCCAACACCTTCAACTGTTGAAAAATAGTCGGTTAAATACCTATCCGCATAATCTGTCAATTCAAGATCAGACATAAAGTCAGAACTAAAACTTAACCACATGGTTGTTCTAAAACCAGCTGATTGTTTGAATATTTCAGGTGCATCCGACTCAGTAGGTAAATTATCTAATACTCTTGCAATCGAACTTCTCACGTCATTTGCCACATCATCAATATCAAGATTATCTTTGAATGTTAGATCAATTCTTGACCTTTCATCTTCACTCATTGATTCTATAGAGACTAACCCGGCAGTACCTCCAACAAAGTCCTCAATTTTTTGAGTAATTTGTTTATCAACAACATTTGCAGATGCGCCTTTATAATCTGTTTGTATCGATACTACTGGTCTATCAATATCTGGAATTTCATTAGTAGGGATATCAAAAAAAACTAGACTTCCAAATATTACTAATACTAAACTCATCACTGAGGCAATAACAGGTCTTTTAATAGATAAATCAGTTAGAAACATTTTAATTTAAAATTTTTATTTTAATTTTGTCTCTTACCTTTGATATTCCTTCGGTAACTATTTTGTCTCCTAAAGACAATCCATCAATTATTGAAACTTTACCAAAGTTTCTCTTTCCAATTTTCACTTTGATCTTATTGACCGTATTATCCTCTAGTACTTTGTAGACAAAAGCAGCTTCACCTTGAATTAAAAGTGAATTTTCAGGAATTCCTAATTGTTCTTTCTTATCGTAAATAATTTTTATATCTAAAAGCATACCTGGAATTAACTTTAAGTCTTTATTTTCAACAATTATACTTGCAAGTACAGATCTTGTACTGGGGTCGACCCTTGAACTGACAGACTCTATAGTACCGTAAAATTTCTTTTCAAACGAATCTGATTTAACTTCAGCTGAAAGCCCAGGTTTTAATATATTTAAATATATTTCAGGAACTTTAATATTTAGCAATATTGATGTTGTATCATCCAAAGTTAATATAAAAGACTCAGTTCCCAAAACTCCTTGTGCTATTTCTCTTTTCCCTAAAATACCTTTAAAAGGTGCAACAATTTTTTTATCTGAAGTTTCAAAAATAACCTCTCCCTCTTCAACAACCTTACCTATAATTATGTTTTCGTTTAATATTTCACTTTTTTTAATTCTATAATTTTTATTTTTAAGAGATAATGCAGTTCCAAAAGTTTCTATACTTTCATAAAATGTGGACTTGCTTACAGCGTTAATTATTACACCTGGTGGCGGCATCTTAGAAAATTTCTTTACAAAGTGTTTAGTAACAAAATGCCTACCAACTATTACTGAAATAATAATAATTAATAAAACTATTAAAAAAAATTGAATTTTTTTCGATTTAATCATGGTGAATACTTACCATATTCACTCCAAGATCCATCATAAATAATTGGCTGGTAGTCTTTATTTACTATCTTATAAGCATATGCTAGCACTGAGGCAGTGACTCCTGATCCACAAGTAAAAACAAATTTATTATTGTTCTTAGTTTTTATTATTTTTTCAAAAATTAACTTAAGTTCGTCCTTGGTTTTTAATTCGTTTGTAATTTGATTTATACATTCTCCATAAGGCAAACATAAAGAATTTTTGATACTTCCTCTTCTTAATCCTTTTCTAGGTTCATCTATTTCTCCGTTAAATCTTTTAAGACTTCTTGCATCAACAACTGCAAAATTATTTGAGTCAATATTTTCATTTATTTGGCTAATATTAAAAACATAATTTTCTTTTTTAGTTGCTTTATAATTTGAAGTTACGATATTGGTTTTCTCATCGGTTAAAACTTTATTTTCTTGTTTCCATTTTTTCAATCCTCCGTTTAAAATATATAATTTTCCAATGTCATGCCCAAAATACAATAAAGAAAACCAACATCTGCAAGCAGAATATAATCTTGAGTTATCGTATATAAGAATTTTATCATTATTAGAAATGCCCAATTTAGAAATACTTTTGCTCCATTGATCCTCAGAGGGTAACATGTGAGGCAGATCAGTATTTTTTTCAGATGTATTGTCTAGGTCGAAAAAAACGGAGTTAGGAATATGACTCTCCTTATATTCTAAATAAGGATCCCTATTTTCAGTTGATAAATGCCATGAAGCATCAATTATTTTAAATTCTTTCAAATTTTTTTCTGCAAAGTCTGTTGATATTAGGCTCATAGATTTTTCATAAGATATTTTTGATGATATTCCTCTGCCTTACAATAATTTAAAACCTCAGTTATTTTTGTAACAATCCTGCCTTTAAAATCTAAATTTCTCTTATCTAAAACTTTTCCAGCTACTTTTTTTTGGATTTCATTTAAATAGAAAATTTCACTTCTATACTGAGTTCCTATATCTGGACCTTGTCGGTCAAGAGTTGTTGGATCATGAAAATCAAAAAATAGATTTATTATTTTCTCGTATGAAATGATATTTTCATCAAACTCAATTTTTACTACTTCAGCATGTCCAGTGGTACCAGTGCAAACTTCTTGATAATTTGTATCTTTATTTTTTCCACCGCAGTATCCTACTTCAGTATTAGTTACACCGTCTATTTTACCAAATTTTCTTTCTGGTCCCCAAAAACATCCTAAACCTAATATTGCTATTTCCATTGATTATTAAATTAAAGTATCTAAAAGTATATTGAGTAAATCATATGCTCAGTAAAAATCAATTAGGTTTTTTGTACATGTTTCTATCAGTGTGCGCCTTCTCACTCATGGATTTAATAATAAAATGGACTGCAGATTACCCACTTGGTCAAGTTGTTTTTTTTAGAGGTTTTTTTGGTATAGTATTTTATTTTTTTGTAATACCTAAAAATAGAATAAATAATTTTTATCAAACAAAAAGAGTATTTTTACATTTTTTAAGGTGTTTTGTGGGTCTTATAGCAATGGTAGCAATATTTATTGCACTAAGAAATTTACCTTTAGCTACAGTAGTTAGCATATCATTTGCTGCACCTATATTTACAACTATTTTTTCAATATTTTTTTTAAGTGAGAGGGTTGGTATCTATAGATGGCTCGCTGTAGTAATTGGATTTGTAGGAATTCTAATTATTACAGAACCAGGTTTTGAAAGTTTAAATATTTATTACATCTTCCCAATAATTTTTTGTATTGGTCTTTCATATGTTGCAATTGCAATAAGACAGCTTTCTTCAACTGAACCAGTTTGGTTAATTTCATTAAATTTTTCAATAGCAATCACAATAGCTGGATTATGTACTTTACCTTATGGTTGGAAAATACCTTCCTTTTTTGATTTTTTTGTTTTGTCTCTAGTTGGTTTGTTTGGTGGTGTTGCAAACCTCTGGCTAAGCCAATCTTATAAATTTTCTGAGGTATCTTTAGTTACTCCATTAAAATATTTAGGATTGGTATTTGCTATTTTTTTTGGTTATTTAATATGGGGTGAAGTTCCATCTTTGAAATCATTAATTGGTGGATTATTAGTAATCTTATCTTCAATTATAATTTTTAGACGTGAAATAATAATTAAAAAAATACCCACAATACAAAGACATGACTAAAAAACCGCATTATTGGAATAAAGCAATAAAAGTTTTATCAAAAAAAGATAAAATAATGAGAGGGTTAATATTAAAATATCCTGATAAGACCTTAACAACCCGTAAAGATTTGTTTTATTCTTTATGTAAAAGCATTATTGGTCAACAAATAAGTGTCGCAGCCGCTAACTCGGTTTTTAAAAAATTTTCAAAAGCATGTAAAGGAAAAATAAAACCCGGAAATGTTGCAGTATTAAATAAATTAAAACTTAAAAAGTGTGGTTTAAGTAGACAAAAGATAAAAGGTATTCAAGAACTTGCAAAAAAAATTAAGAATAAAACCTTTGATGCAAAAAAAATTAAATATATGAGCGATCAAGAAGCAATTGAATATCTATCTGATTTACGTCAAATTGGGAGGTGGTCTGCAGAAATGATACTTATTTTTAATTTAAATAGATCAAACATTTGGCCAATACAAGACATTGGCCTTTTAAGAGCTATTTCAAATAACTACAAAAAAAAATATCATCCTCCAAAAAATTTTGTAAATAAGCTAAATAAAAAATTTACTCCTTATTGTACTGTAGCTACCTGGTATTTGTGGAGATCAATAGATGATGAACCAATACAATATTAGAAAAATTTCTTTACTTTTTCTGAATTTTTTCATGTAATTATATTTTTTAAATGTCAAAGAAACTTATTATTGATTGGGATACATACAATAAGTCCATAGATAATCTGGCTATCCAAATTAATGACAGCGGCTTCAAACCTAGTTTTATAATATGTATTGCAAGAGGTGGTCTTAGAGTAGGTGATATTTTAAGTAGAATCTTCAATGTAAAATGTGGATATTTAGGGGTTGAGAGTTATTCAGCAGAAAAAAATAATCAATTTGCTGATAAACAAAATGAATTGACTTTTGCAAGAGATTTGTCAACTACCTCAAGGAGTTACGGAGAAAATATATTAGTAACTGACGACCTAATTGATACAGGTGTAACTCTAGAAAAAACTTTAAAATGGCTAGAAAATTATAAAGATTTTAAGGATAAAAAAATTAACTTCAAATCAGCTGTGCTTTATAAAAAAGAAAAATCTAACTTTAAATCAGATTATATAGTTCACAATTTAAAAGATAATCCTTGGATTGTGTTTCCTTACGAATTAAGAGAATTAATTTCTATAGAAGATTTAAAAAAAGAGTTAAAGTAAGGGGCTAGTTTATTGGCCAGCCCCTTTTAAATTCTAAGCTACAAGAAAACTTATTACACTCAAAACTGCTATTAACCAAATAGCAGGGGAAGTATTAGATATTTTTCCAGTAAATATTTTAATCAAAGCATAAGATATAAAAGCTAAAGCAATTCCATTACTAATACTATAGGTAAGTGGCATTGTTATCATTGCTACAATTGAGGGAGCAGATTCTGCTATATCATTCCACTCAATATCCGTAATATTTCTTACAAAAAGAACAGCAACATATAGAAGTGCAGCTCCGTCAATTTCCTTAGGCAAACTTGTTGCAAGAGGAGAAAAGAATAAGCATGATAAAAACAGGACTCCAATTACTAAAGAGGTCATACCTGTTCTTCCACCCGCTTTAACGCCAGCACCTGACTCTACATAACTTGTTACAGTCGTTGTGCCCATCATAGCACCAGCAACTGTAGCAACACTGTCAGACATCATGGCTTTATTTATATCTGTAACTCTACCTTTGCTATCTACTTTTCCAGCAACATTAGCAACAGATGTTAATGTTCCTGCAGTATCAAAAAAATCGATAAATAATAATGTAAAGACTACAGTTGACATACTTGCTGATAAAGCTGCTTTTAAATCAAAATCAAATAAATATGTCATTGGCGGAGGTGAACTTACTACTCCATTAAATTTTGCTAAACCAGTTACCCATGCAATTATACTAAAAGCAATAATTCCAATTATAATATTTCCTTTAACTTTAAGTTTTTCAAGAACAACCATAGCAACAAAAGCCAAGCACCCTAATAGCACTAAAGGATTTTTTAAATCACCGAGAGTTACTAAAGTAACTGGATGATCTCCAACAACTCCCATAATTTCCAATCCTATTATAGCTAAAAACAATCCTATACCTGCTCCAATTCCCAATTTTAAACTTTTTGGAATTGAGTTTATTAACCATGCTCTTAAAGGTGTAAGAGAAATAATTAAAAATAATACTCCAGCTACTAAAACTGCACCTAAAGCAGCTTGTGGAGTGTAACCCATACCCGCAACTACACCAAAGGCTACAAAAGCATTTATTCCCATTCCTGGAGCAAGTCCTATTGGCCAAGTTTTTCCGTAAAAAGCCATTATGAAACAAGCAAGAGCGGTTGCTAAAATTGTGGCAGTAAATACTGCGCCAAAATCAAAAAAACCTTTTTCAGGTCCAGCGAATTCCCCCGATAAAATAAAAGGGTTTAGGAACATTATATAGGCCATTGTTAGAAATGTAGTCACACCCGCAATAACCTCAGTTCTAAAATCTGTTTTATGTTTTTTGTATTCGAAATATTTGTCTAGCATAATTCCTCCCGTTAAAAAAAATTATCAGATTAATAAAATAATTCCTTAACAAAATATTCTTTATTCACAATATTCAACTACAAGTTTATTTTTAATAATTTCTCCTATGCTAATATTCCGTCTAATGAAAAATATAATTAATATATTTTTGATTTTGTCATTTGTTTCTTTATCGTCCTGTAAAACGGTACAGAATAAGGCTGATGAAGTTATTCAAAAAGAAGATAAGTATTTAATGAAATTTCTAAACAAAAAAAAAGATTTGTTGATTGCAGAATTTGGATACCCAGATTTAACAATGCCAAATGATGGAGAACCACCCGGTTCAGGAAAAATTATATATATTTCAAAAAAATACGGGATTAAATGTCAAAGAAGTTTTGAAATTGATGAAAGTGATTTTGTTGTAGGTTATTCTTCAAAAGGATGTTTTTAACTTGTGGGGCTTTACCCCACAAGCAAGGTTTAGGTTATTTAATTTGAATTAACTTTTTTTTCTTAAAGTCTGGAATTATTCTTTCACATTCAATAGTTAAAAGCCCGTCTTTCAAATTAGCTTCACCAACTTTTACGTCATCAGCAATTTTAAATGATCTAGTAAATTGTCTTTGAGATATTCCTTTGTGTATAATCTCTCCATTTTCGACAGTGTTATCAGATTTTTCAACTTTCTTAGTTCTTACAGTTAAAAGATTGTCTTCATATTCTACTTCAACATCTTTTTTGTTAAATCCCGCAAGAGCTACCTCAATTGAGTATCTGTCTTTACCAGTTTTCCTAATGTTATATGGTGGGTAATTTGACTGAGTTGTCAAACTTCCATTTCCTAACATGTTTTCAAATTGCTCAAACATATCATCAAAACCAACAGAAAATGGTCTTAATGAATTAAAGATTGATAGATCCTTACTTGTCATTTTTCCTCCTTTGTTAGCAAGGTTATTTAGTGTCCCATTAGGCAACACATAAGATTATATGGTAACTATTTTAATATTTTCAATATGTAATTTTTTATTTATTTTGCTGTAATGCTTTAACATGCTCGTCAGCACTTTCTGCTAGAGCATTTAAATCATAGCCACCTTCTAAGATTGAAACTACTTTTCTATTATTATATTTATTTGTTGCAAGAAGTGTTCTTCTTGTAATTTCATAAAAATCTTTCGATTTTAGTTTAAATTGTGCAAGAGGGTCATCCTGGTGTGCATCGAAACCTGCCGAAAAAATTAAAAACTCAGGTTTGAATTTGTCTAACTTTTTTAAAACATGATTATATGCATCAAAGTAATTTTCAGAAGATGTGCCAGCTGATAAAGGTATATTAAATATGTTATTAAACTTGCCCTTCTCATTCTCAGATCCGGTTCCAGGATAAAAAGGATACTGATGAGTTGATATATATAAAACTTTTTTATTATCGTAAAAAATGTCTTGGGTGCCATTACCATGATGAACATCAAAATCTATGATACATACTTTATTGTAATTATATTTTTCAATTAAATATTGAGCCCCTATTGCTGCATTATTAAAAATACAAAAACCCATAGCTTTATTTTTTTCACAATGATGCCCAGGAGGCCTTACAGCACAAAATACATTATTAAATTTTTTGCTCTCTACACCATCTATTGCTTTAATTATAGAACCTACTGCGTCGTATGTTGCCTTCTTACTTCCGGGAGATATAATTGTGTCTCCATCTAAAAATCTTAAACCGCTAGATGGAAACGAATTTTCTATGCTATCAACATAATCAGACCCATGAACTTTTTTTAATATTTTTAGGTCAAACTTTTCTGACTTAACCCATAATAGATTTTTTCTCTTTTTTAATCTCCTAACAACTGCCGAAACTCTTTTTGGTTGTTCTGGATGACCATCACCAGTAATGTGATCCTCTGATGTATCGGATGTTACTATTGCAGTACTCACTTAAAGTATTCTTCTAATATTTCTGCATAAATTTTAGTTAAATTTTTTAAATCTTTTAAGGATACTGCCTCATCTATTTTATGCATAGTTTTGCCAACTAAACCAAACTCAAGGCAAGGTGATATCTTTCTTATAAATCTTGCATCAGATGTACCACCCGATGTTGATAGTTTCGGTTTAATTTTTGTATTCTTTTTAATAATATTCTGAATTTTATAAACAAAACTATTCGGTTCACATAAAAATGCCTCTCCAGATACTTTATATTCAATTTCATATCTAGATTTTTTCTTTCCACATATCTTTGAAAAAATAGTATTTAGTTTTTTCTTTAAAGATTTTGATGTATGTTTATTGTTAAATCGTATATTAAAAGTGGTCTCCGCAGAACCTGGAATAATATTATCTATATTGTTATCTATATTTATACTTGTAACTTCTAGATTAGTTGGTTGAAAGTTCTTTGTACCACTATCAAATTTTATATCTTTTAATTTCTTTAAAATTTCTACTATAGTTGTAGATGGATTATTGGCTCGGTGTGGGTATGCAACATGCCCTTGAACACCATTAATAACTAACTTTCCAGTTAAACTACCCCTTCTACCAATTTTAACCATTTCACCCAATTTATTAGGATTGGTTGGTTCCCCAACTAAACAAAAATTTATTTTTTCTTTTTTCTTTTTTAAATAATCTACTAGCTTTTTTGTTCCATTAACCGCATCGCCTTCTTCATCCCCAGTAATCAAAAAGCTTATTGAACCTTTTAAATTTTTATTTTCTGTCAAAAAAATACTTACCGCAGATACAAAAGCTGCAATTGAACTTTTCATATCATTAGCGCCCCTGCCAATTAGATGACCATTTTTAACTTTTGGTCTAAATGGGTTCACAGTCCAGTCATTTAAATTACCTGGTGGTACAACATCTAAATGTCCAGCATAACAAAAATTTGGACCTTTATTTCCTAATCTTGCATACAAATTTTTTACGGGTTTATGTGTTTTATCTTTAAAGGTAATTATCTTAGTTTTGAAACCTAATTTTGTTAATTTTTTTTCAAGAAAACTCATCACTCCTGCGTCTATAGGTGTAATAGATGGAAATCTAATTAGCTCTTTAGCTAACTCAAGCTCATTTATTTTTTGCATTTTTATTCTCTTAAAAGATCGTTTACCGAAGTTTTAGATCTTGTTTTTTCATCAACTTGTTTAATTATTACTGCGCAGTATAGCGATGCAGCTGATGAATTATTTTTATCTGGTAAGGTTCCTGGTACAACAACTGAGTAAGGAGGTATTTTACCATAAGATATTTTTCCTGACTTACGATCTACAATTTTAGTTGATTGACCAATGTACATTCCCATGCTCAAAACCGATCCTTCACCAACGATCACTCCTTCAACTACTTCGGACATTGCACCTAAAAAAACGTTATCCTCAATAATTGTAGGCAATGCTTGAGCCGGTTCCAAAACTCCACCAACTCCAGACCCTGCTGATATATGACAATTTTTTCCAATTTGACAACAACTGCCAGCTCTCGCGAAGGTGTCTATCATTGTGCCCTCATCGATGTATGCGCCTATGTTTACATAGCAGGGCATCAATACAGCATTTTTACCGACGAAAGATCCTTTTCTAACTGGAGAATTGGGAACCATTCTAAAGCCAGCTTTTTCATGATCCTCTTTAGACCAACCAGCAGTTTTACCTTTTAACAAATGAGCTTTGTCATACCAACTGCTATAAGGACCATTTAAATTTTCCATTGGATATATTCTAAAACTAAGCATTATTGCTTTCTTAATGTGTTGATGAGCAATCCATTGACCATTTATTTTTTCTGCGGCTCTAACTTTTCCGCTATCCAAGTCCGCAATTATTTGATTAATTGCATCTTTAAGCTTTGGATCTGAGCTAGGGCTAATTTTATCCTTAATTTCCCAGGCATCGTTAATAATTTTTTCTAAAGACATAATTTACTTGTTTTTTAATAGCCTTATTTCTTTAAGAAATAAAGACAGATTTTCTATTTTATGAGAAATATAATCTTTATTAGAGTCTATCTTGCCAAAATGCTCATCATTAATTAGCCAAACTGTATAGCATCCTCTTTCGTGACCAATACCTAAATTTTTTGCAATATCTTCAATATAGATCGTTTCTTTTGGATTTATCTTAAATTTATTGAGCATTAGATCAAAAGTCTTTGCCTCTGGTTTTGGGACATAACCAGCATCTTGAATATCGAACACTTTATCTCTTCCAAAAAGATCATATACTCCAAGGTGTGATAATATGTTTTCAGCGTGTTCAGCACTCCCATTGGTGAAAATAAACTTCTCCATATCTAAATTAATCAATTCATCTCTCATAATTTTATCTTCTTTCATAAAAGAGAGATCGATTGTGTGTACATATTTCAAAAATTCTTGAGGTGGTATGTCATGATGTATCATCAGCCCGTTTAAACTTGTGTTATACTTATAAAAATAATCAGTTTGCAATTTTTTAGCTTCATCTCGATTTATCTTAAGTCTTTCAGAAATAAATTGTGTCATACGATTGGATACTTGGCCAAATACTTTTTCTAATGAATAATTATTATGTTTCCCGTAACATACTCCATCAAGATCTAATAATAGATATTTCATTTTTTTTAAATCTTTCATTTTCTTATTAAAGTTCCTGATCCTTTATCTGAAAAAATTTCAAATAATATTGAATGTTTTTTTCTACCATCAATTATTGCAACAGCGGTTACTCCATTATTAATAGCGTCTAAACATGTATTTATCTTTGGTATCATTCCCTCAGTTATTGTCTCATCTTTGATCATCTCTAAAATTTTGGAAGAGGAAATTTCTTGTATTAACTTTTTATTTTTGTCTAAAACTCCTTCTACATTTGTCATTAAAAGCAATCTTCTTGATTTGAGCGATTTAGCTATTGCTCCTGCAGCAGTGTCTCCGTTTATATTATAAGTTTGTAGATCTTTTCCTAATCCTAAAGGAGAAATTACAGGAATAAAATTTTCATTTAATATTTTATTAATAACATTATGTTCAATTTTTTTAGGCACACCTACAAAGCCTAATTCACTTGACTCTGGATCAACATGAATGACATTATTATTCTTTGTATTAATTGAAACTCCTTTTGTTCCTTTTTCTTTTAATGATTTAACAATGTCATTATTAAAATCTATAAGAACATTTTCTACAATATTTATAATTTTTTTGTCGGTTACTCTTAAACCTCTTATAAACTTTGATTTGATGTTTGATTTATCTAATTCTCTTTTTATTCTAGGGCCTCCACCATGTACTACAATAACAGAAAGCCCTAACTTGTTTAAAATTTTTAAATCAGATATAAAATTATTAAAAATTTCTCTGTCAATAAATACGTTGCCGCCATATTTAATTACTATTAATTCATTTTTATATTTCTGAACGTATTTCTGAACTTCCTCAATAGGAGGACCATCTTTAGGTAAAATTTTTTCTAGTTCCATTTAAGAGGCGGTTTTAACAGTAGTTCTTTTCATAATTACATACTGTTGGGCCATAGTAAGAATATTGTTTGCGGTCCAATACAGCACAAGTCCTGACGGAAAAGGAGCTAAAATTATTGTTAAAAATAATGGAAAGAACATGAAAATTTTTTTTTGAATTTCATCTTGAGGGGCTGGATTAAGTTTCTGCTGCAGCCACATTGTAAAACCCATCATTACGGGAAGAGCCCCAATAATCATGAAAGATGGTGGATCCCATGGAATTAAACCAAATAAATTAAAAATTGAAGTTGGGTCCTTTTCAGACAAATCTTTTATCCATCCAAAAAATGGCTGATGTCTCATTTCAATAGTTACAAATAACATTTTGTAAATTGCAAAGAAGAAGGGTATAGAAATCAAAATTGGCAAACAGCCTGATACTGGGTTAATGCCTTCTTTCTTATATAGTTGCATCATTGCCTGTTGTAATTTCATTTTATCATCTTTGTGAATTTCTTTTAAACGAGCCATCTCGGGTTGCACTAACTTCATACGGCTCATTGATTTAAAAGCATAATTATTTAATGGAAAAAATGCTAATCTTAAACAGACAGTTATTAGTATTATTGCAATTCCATAATTACCTGCGAGTTTAAAGAAATAATCATTTAAAAAAAATAGGGGTTTTACTATCCAATAAAACCAACCCCAATCAATTACAAGATCGAACTTTTCAAGACCTAAACTTTCATTATAACCATCGATAACATTTACTTCTTTTGCTGCAACAACTACATTAACAATATTACTAATTTGGGCATTTGGTTTAGAGTCATAAGAGTTTGTTTCTATATAGTTTACTTTGAATTTTTCATTGTATTCAAAGTCAGCTCTAAATTTTTTATTTTTTTGAGGAATTATACTTGTTAACCAATATTTGTCAGTTATTCCTAAAAATCCATTATTAGCATTTTTTGAATATTTCTTGTCTAAGATATCTTTGTAATCTTTTTCAATCAGTTGATCATCTAAAACTCCAAGAGGTCCCTCATGTAAAATAAAAAAGTCTATAATCTCTGGAATTTTAGTTCTAATAATTTGTGCGTATGGGTAAAAACTATAAATCTTATCTGAACTATTTTTAATTTTTTGTTCTATGGTGAATAAATATTGATTGTCAATTTTTATAATCTTCTCAAAAGTTAATCCCTGATTATTTTTCCAAACAAGGGTCACATCATCATTTGGTGTAAGTCTTGAATTACCTTCAATTTTCCAAATTGTTTTATTATTAGGAATATCTATATTTTTATTGTTAGATGCCCAACCAGATTCAATATAATAACCATTTGAAGTTGATTTGGGATTTAATAAAGTTACGAATTGATCAGACTCAAGTTGAGTTTTATATTTTTTGAAAATTAAATCATCTATTGTTGCACCTTTTAATGAAATTGAGCCCTTAACACTCTCATTTTCGAAATAAAATCTATCATTTAATTTTAATGCCTCTTCTCTGGAGAGGTTGGTAATTTTTTCATTAGTGTCTATATATGGAGCGTCATTACTGTTAACAATCTTTTCTTTTTCTTTTCTTTTTTTTATTTCTTCCGGTGAAGGTTGAAAAAATAAGCTCCACATTACTATGATAGCTAAACTAAGCGATATAGCGGCTATTATATTTTTTGTATCCATAATTATTTTTTATTTTTTAAAGGTCTATAACCTTCACCTCCACCTAAAAATTTAATTGGGTGGCAAGTTGATAGTCTTAGTAATCCTTTAATAGATCCTTTCAAAGGTCCATAAGTTTTTAAACAATCAATGAAGTAATCTGAACAAGATGGAAAATATCTACAGTTATTTCCCAGCAACGGAGAAATTAGATATTGATATAATTTAATAATTTTTATTAGTATTATGTTAATAAATTTAATCATAAATTTTTTTAAAATCTACAAGCATTGTTTCTTTAATATCACTGTACTTACTATCTAAAACATTTTTTTTAGCAATAATTAAGTATGAATATTTTGAATTTATTTTTATAGATCTAAGAATATAATTAATTATATTTTTTAATCTTCTTTTAATTTTGTTTCTTTGGACTGCTCTTCCAAGTTTTTTTTTAGTAATAATACTTAGATTTAATCTATTATTGTTTTTATTTGTCAACTTTTTAAAAAAAATTGTAGAATAATGATTATTTATTTTCTTACCAGATAAAATTTTTTTGAAATCTTCATTTTTAGAAAGGCTTAAAATTTTAATACCCATTATACGGTTAGTTTTTTTCTACCTTTTTTCCTTCTCCTTGATAGTAGTTTTCTACCACCTTTTGTTTTCATTTTAGATCTGAAGCCGTGACGCCTTTTTCTAACAAGTCTGCTTGGTTGATATGTTCTTTTCATAGGTAATACTAAATATTAAAATTTTGGGTAGTTATAGAAAATATATATGTATAAGTACAGAAAATTTTTATAATACTTCTGCATATGGAAAATACAAAAAAATTAAAAATTTATTTAGGTATTTCTTATATAATTTTGATATCCACATTCTTATATTATTTTTTTAGTAAATTTTCTTTACAAGAAGTATCAAGTTATGAGTTTATAAAAAACAATGTTGACTACTTTTCTAATCTAAAAAATAAAAATTACTTTACATTAATCATAACTTTTTTTTTCTTTGTAGTTATTTGGGTTTTGTTGCTGGGATTTGGTTCACCAGTCGCTTTAGCAGCAGGTTTCATATTTGGAAAATGGATTGGTACAATTCTAATTGCAATATCTTTATCTATTGGTTCTTTATTATTATATTTGATTACTATTTTCTTTTTCAAAAATTTGGTTCACCAAAAACTTGGTAATAGAATGGTTTTCTTAAAAGAGTTATTTAACAAAAATGAATTTTTATATTTTTTAGTTTATAGATTTATCGGAGGAATACCTTTTTTTATAGCTAATACACTTCCTGTAATATTTAATATCAAAATAAAAAATTATTTTTTTGGAACTTTAATTGGGATGATTCCTCAATTATTTATTATGGTTTCAATTGGCAGCGGTCTTGAAAAAATTATTGATGCTAATACAGCTCCACCTTCATTTTTTGAAATAATTTTTTCTAAAGATATATATTTACCTCTTATAGCTTTCTTGTTCATAGTAATTATTAGCGTTTTTTTGAAAAAGAAATTGTATAAATAAAATAATTGGTGCCCCTTGCCCGACTTGCACGGACGACTTTTTCCTTACCATGGAAATACTCTACTACCTGAGTTAAAGGGGCTTCTAAGAAATGATAAATTTACTGTATAAAATTAATTTTTTCAAATTATTGCCTTATTTTTTTTTTTTAATATAAGTATAATTTTTGTTAAGAAAATTTATGGGAATTCACTACGATTATAAATCTACAAGAGGTGCCAAAGCTATGGAGAAGCAAGCTAAAAGAGAAAAAAAGCTTGCTGAGAAAAGAGCAAAAAAACAACTTAAGTCTGGCTTAAATAAAAAAGAAGAAGAAACAATTCCTATCGATCAAGTAGTCACATTAGAGCACTTAACAAATCCTGAAAAAAAATAAAAAAAATGAATAACAAAAGAAAGCCCTCAAAGCTTGATCTTGAAAGGGCTTTACGTCAAAACTTAAGAAAAAGAAAAATTTTTAAAAAACCAAAAAAAAAAAATGATACTAAACGATAAACAAATAATAAAGTTATCGGAAGAGGAAGAAATGATAACACCTTTCGTCTCAGAAAGTATATCAAAAGGCATAAGTCACGGGCTTAACTCTTTTGGTTATGATTTAAGATGCGGCACAGAATTTAAAATATTTACAAATATAAAAGGTGCCACAGCTGATCCAAAAAATTTCAGTGAGGATAATTTTGTGACAGTTAAAGGTGAAGAGTTCATATTAATACCTCCAAATTCATTTGCACTAGCAAGTAGTTTAGAATATTTTAAAATGCCAAGAAATGTTACAGGACTTGTTACAGCTAAATCTACTTATGCAAGATGCGGATTAGGTACTCCTCCAACAGTTTTAGAAGCAGGATGGCATGGAAATTTAGTTTTAGAGTTTTCTAATCACACAAGTAATTCTATAAAACTTTATGCTAATAGTGGCGCTGCACAAATATTATTTTTTAAAGGAGATCAACCGGAGGTTTCTTACTCAGATAGAAAAGGTAAGTATCAAGGCCAAGTTGGAATTACTCTAGCAAAATCAAAATAAATGAAAAGATTTTTAATAAATGGCCCTAATAAAGGTGTTAAGGGTGAAATTAATGTAAGTGGCGCTAAAAATTCTTGTTTGCCTTTAATGGCAGCTTCTATTTTGTTTAAGAAAAAAGTTATTTTGAGAAACGTACCTTTTGTTAATGATGTTTTAACTATGAAAGATTTGCTCATATCTTTAGGTTCAAAAGTTGAGCTCATAAAAGAAAAAAAAATTATTAAAATAATAAATAATAAAAAGCATAAATTAATTGTTCCATACAATTTAGTTTCCACTATGAGAGCGGGTGTTTTAACAATGGGACCTTTATTAGCCAGATATCCAAAAAGTAAAATTAGAGTTGCTTTAGGTGGAGGTTGTGCTTTAGGTATTAGAGACACTTCTTGGCATCTTTCAGGATTTAAAAGTCTCGGTGCAGATAATATTCTTAAGAGAGGTTATGTAAACATTTACTCAAAAAATGGTTTAAAAGGAAATATTTTTAAATTTCCGAAAGTAACTGTTACAGGAAGTTCAAATTTGATAATGGCTTCAGTGCTTATAAAAGGCGAACATATAATCAAAAATATTTCAATAGAACCAGAAGTAAAAGATTTGATTAAATTTTTAAATAATTCTGGAGCTAAAATAAAGTTTATAGGAAAAAGATCTATAAAAATTCAAGGGGTTAGAGAGCTTGTAAATGGTGATCACACCATTATAGGTGATAGAATTGAAGCTTTTAGTTATTTATGTGTCGCTGCTATAACTAATGGTAGAATCAAAGTAAAAAAAATTGATCCCAAATATTTATATACAGAATTAAGAATTTTAAAAAAAATCGGATATAAAATAAAAATAAATGGGAATTCAATCATGATCTCACCAGGTAAAAAAATAAAACCAACATCAATTAAAACTGGTCCTTGGCCACAATTCGCTACCGACAACATGCCAATTATCCTTGCAGTTTTAACTAAGGTGTCCGGAAAAAGTGTAATTGAAGAAACTGTATTCTCCAATAGATTTATGGCAGTACCAGAGTTAAAAAGAATGGGTGCAAAAATATCAATAAAAAAAAATAGGGCATTTATTATTGGACAAAAAAAACTAAATGCTGCTGATTGTATTTCATCAGATTTAAGAACTACATTTTCAATAATTTTAGGAGCAATATCGGCTGAAGGATCTTCTACAATATCTAGAATTTATCATGGTTTGAGAGGTTATGAAAACTTACAAATCAAGCTCAAAAAATTGGGTATTAAAATTAAATTAAAAAAATAATGTCCAAAAAATATTTAGCTAAAATTTTAGCAAGAGATTTGAATGGATTAAACCTAATTTCTTTATATTGTCATAAATCAATTTTAAAAATATCAGATATTAAATTTTTAAAAGAAAATAAGATTTTTCTACTATCTCTACAAAGAAACTCAATTAAAACAAAAAATAAAAATAAAGTATTGAGCATATGTAAATTCGAATTTATTGATCAAGCTAAGTCAAAAAATATAAATCAATATTCATTAAAAGAAGATTTGTCACTTCTTGCTATAGATACTATTAAAACAAAAAAAGGCTTCGAATTTAATTTGTTATTTTCTAATAATGGCTTTATAACGTTATCCTCGGAAATTATAGAAGTTACACTTGAAGATTTAAAGGAAATTAAAAATGACTTATAAATTAAATGCAAACAGTAAAAATTTTCAAAAGGATCTAATAAAAAAAATAAATAAGAGGTCAGTTTTTTCTGATAGGGATTATAATATTGCAAAAAAAATTGTTTTAGATGTAAAAAGAAATGGGGATAAAGCAATACTTAAATATGAAAAAAAATTCAATAAAAATAAAAAGCTTAAGTCAAGCCACGAAAATATAACTAGAAATATTAAAAGATTAGATCCAAAAGTAAAAAAATCTATTGATTTCGCATTCCAGAGAATTTTATTGTTTCATAAAAATCAAAAGTCGAAAGATATTAAATTTTCAGATAGTTTGAATAATAAAATTGATTACAAGTACAAACCTTTGAATTCGGTTGGGATTTATATACCCGGTGGCAATGCAAGTTTTCCATCTACAGTTTTAATGAATGCAATTCCTGCTATGCTTGCAGGTGTCAAAAGAATTGTTATTGCAAATCCTGTAAGAGACAAAGATCAAAGTGCTGCTGTTTTATATGCAGCCAAAAAATGTGGTGTAAGAGAAATTTATAGAGTAGGTGGAGCACAAGCAATAGCTGCACTTACTTATGGAACAAAAACAATTAAACGAGTAGATAAAATAGTTGGACCCGGAAATATTTATGTTGCAGCAGCGAAAAAAATAGTTTTTGGTGAAGTTGGTATCGATATGATTGCAGGCCCATCAGAAATAACAGTCGTCGCAGACAAAAGCTCAAACGTGAAATGGGTTGCAGCAGATTTAATTGGTCAAGCAGAACATGATGTTAATGCTCAATGTATCCTTATCTCAAAGAATAAAGGATTAATCGATAAAGTCCAAAAGGAATTAAAAATACAGTTGCAAAGTTTACCACGTAAAAAAATTGCATCAGGAAGCTTAAAAAAAAATGGTTTATTAATTTTTGCAAATTCGGATAAAAAAATTTCTGATATTATAAACATTATAGCGCCAGAGCATTTAGAACTTAGTGTGGATAAATATAAATCTATTTTAAAAAATGTAAAAAATGCGGGTTCGATATGCACTGGGAAATTCTCAGCAATGGCCGTAACGGATTATTGTGCGGGTAGTAATCACACTTTACCAACTCACTCCTCTGCAAAATTTTTCAGTGGATTGTCTGTTTTTGATTTTTTTAAAAGAATTTCTTATATAAACTTATCAAAAAAGGGTATTGAAACTATTGGTGAAAAAGTTATAAATCTTGCAACTTATGAAGGTTTAGATGGACACGCTAAATCAGTTAAATTAAGAATAGGAGAATAATATTTGTCAAAGCAAGACTCTTTAGAATTTAAAGGAAAGGTTATAGATCTTTTACCTAATGCAATGTTTAGAGTAAAGCTGGAAAATAATCATATTGTAACTGCACACACTGCAGGGAAGCTAAGAAAAAATAGAATTAGGGTTTTGCAAGGAGATAATGTTACAGTAGAAGTTACCCCCTACGATTTAACAAAAGGGCGTATCATATTTAGATTTTAATGGCCTTGTAGCTCAGTAGTAGAGCAGTACCCTGAAAAGGTATGTGTCGTAAGTGCGATTCTTACCAAGGCCACCACTAAAGTGACATTAAGTCAATTTAAATTGCTTGCATTAAATTTAGAAATCTAATAACAACCCGTTAAAGCTTAAAAAGCTTAAGTATAATAACTAACGAAAGAGTAAAATGAGTCTAAAAGGCAAAGTAAAGTGGTTCAATGGAAAAAAAGGTTACGGTTTCATTGAGCGTGAAGACAAAGAAAAAGATGTATTCGTACATGCTTCAGCTGTAAGAGAAGCAGGTTTAAGATTCTTAAACGAAGGTGACGAGCTTACATTTGAAGTTGAAGACGGAGAAAAAGGTCCTGCCGCAGTAAAACTGCAAAAAACCTCTTAATTCTAATTCATCAAAATAATTGTATAGGGATAAGAAAGCAAATAAGCTTCTAATATTCCTATACAATCAATTGTTGATTTTTTTGATTAAAGTGTTAATTAAATCGCAATGATTAAAACTATTAAAAATTTAATATTATCTCACAGACAACATTTTCATGCTGGCTGCAAGCTAGCTATTTAATCATTATATAAATTTAAAAATATCCACAATTAGTATAAAACAAAGATAGGAGCACGGGTAGCTCAGTTGGTTAGAGCAGCGGTTTGTGGAACCGAAGGTCGACAGTTCGAATCTGTCCCCGTGTACCAAAAAATGGAAAAACAAAAAAAAATAAAACCTCTAAAGGAATTACCTTCAGGTTTTGAAGATAGAAAAGAAAAAGAGCTATTAATCAGAGACTTCATAATTTCAAAGATTAAAGAGGTAATGGTCAAGTATGGCTTTCAATATCTTGAAACCCCAAGTTTTGAATATACTGAAAGTATAGGGAAATTTTTACCTGATAAAGAAAGGCCTGGGGAAGGTGTTTTTTCTTTTAAGGACGAAAACAAGTGGTTATCTTTACGTTATGATTTAACAGCACCCTTGGCGAGATATGTTGCAAAAAATTTTAATGAAATACCAAAACCTTTTAAACGTTATCAATTAGGAACCGTTTGGAGGAATGAAAAACCTGGACCGGGAAGATACAGAGAATTTCTGCAGTTCGACGCTGATTACGTTGGTACAAAAAATTTACAAGCAGATGCAGAATTATGTGTAATGATATCAGAAATTTTAGAAAATTGCGGCCTAACTAAAGATGATTACATAGTCAAAATATCATCTAGGAAAATTACAGATGAATTATTTAAAAAACTAAAAATTCAGTCACAAAAAAAAATTTCTCTAATTCTTCGAGCTCTAGATAAAGTAGATAGGTTAGGGTGGACAGAAGTAAAAAAATTACTGGGCGAAGGTAGAAAAGATAAATCAGGAGATTATACAAAAGGAGCAGAATTAGACGATGATCAAATAAAAATTATTGAAAGCTCTTTAAATGTTAACTCACCTCAGAGCGAGGATTTAAATAAAATAATGAAAATATTTAAAGATTATAAATTTGATAACTATAAGTTCGATCCATCGGTAATAAGAGGTTTAGAGTATTACACAGGCCCAATATTTGAAGTTAACCTAAATTTCAATGTAAAAAATTTAAAGGGACAAGTTATTCAATTTGGATCAATAGGTGGTGGAGGGAGATACGATAATTTAGTAAGCAATTTTGGTAATCTTGATTATCCAGCAACTGGCATATCAGTAGGTATAGACAGACTTATGTTTGCACTGATGCAAAAAAAAGAATTTGATTTAAAAGTTACGCGCCCTGTAATGATTAGTGTCTTTGATCAAAACAATATGAAAAAATATATAGAAATACTAAAGAGACTTAGATCGGAAAATATTAGTTCAGAGATTTACCCTGGTGAGGGAAAAATAAAAAAACAAATGGAATACGCTAATAGAATTAGTTCTCCATGTGTAATTTTTGCTGGCGAAGAAGAAATTAAAAACTCAGAAGTTAAAATAAAAGATCTAAGAACTGGTAAAGAAACTAATATTAAAGAAGAGAACATTGTTAATGAAATCAAAAAAATTATCTGAAAATATATTAAAGTTAATAAAATCGGAGGGCTTTAAGTATATTAATTTAGATACTGTAATAGAAACGAATCATATCGTTGAAAGATCTGGTGAGTCATTTAGACGTTTCATTTTTTCTTTCAATGATCAGAAGGGTAATGAAATTTGTCTTAGACCAGATTTAACAATTGCGTCATGCCTAAAGTATTTAAATGAGAGAAATAAAGCAGCCAAAAAAGTATTTTACAGTGGACAAGCGTTTAGAAAAACGCAAAAAATATCAGATAGCATAATAAGAAATCAAATTGGTTTTGAAATTATTGGCTCTAACAAGGAAAAGAACGACGATAAAAAAATTATTAATACAGCTGTTAAATCTTTATCGAAATTAAAATTCTCATCGGGTGTTTTGACTATTGGAAACATAGAAATATTTAAACTTTTATTGACTAAATTGGACATCCCTAAAAGATGGAGATTAAGACTACAAAGACATTTTTGGAGAGAAAAATATTTTAATGATTTATTAAAAAGATTGGAGACTAATTCTGATGTAGATCCAACAATTGTAGAAATAGATAAAAAAAAATATGAAGCAATGCTTAAACAGAAACAATCAAAAATTATTGCTGGGAGATCACTTAACGAGATTCTCAACAGATTTAACAATAAAATAAATGATCCGAGAAAACCTCAAAAAGGAAAAAATGTTGTAAAAATAATAAAAGAATTTCTTAAAATTGATTGTCCAATCAGTGAAGCATTTAACAAATTAAACTTTTTTTTTAAAAAATATAAAATTAATTTAAGAGTAGAAAAAAATTATTTTCCAATATCTAAAAATAAATTATCAAGATTAAATATAAAATATTCAGCTTCTTTTGGTAGACAATTAGAATATTACACAGGCTTAGTCTTCAAAATTGATGTTAAAATTAAATCAAATAAGATTAACATTATTAATGGTGGAAGATACGATAACCTCATTGGAGATCTTGGATCAAATAAAAAAATACCAGCAGTTGGAGCAGCTATAAATTTAAATGATTAATATTGGAATTCCCAGTAAAGGTAGATTAAGAAAAGATATATTAAAAATTTTTTCAAAAAATAATTTACAACTTAAATCTGAAAGAGGAGAGAGAGATTTATTAGGATCTGTTAAAGGATATAAAAATTTAAATATTACCTATTTACACGCTAGAGAAATCGTTGAAAGATTAGGAGATGGAACTTTGGATATTGGTTTTTCAGGGTTTGATTTATTAAAAGAAAGTGGAATTAATGTGCAAAAAAAAATAATAGTGAAAAAAAAATATACTTTTGGTAAAGCTAATTTAGTAATTGCAATTCCTGATGATTGGATTGATGTTCAAACATTAGCTGATTTAGAGGAAATTGCATTTGAGTTTAAAGAAAAAAAAAAAAATAGATTAAGAGTAGCTACAAAGTATCCAAACTTAACAACAAATTTTATGTTTGAAAGAGGTGTCACACAATTTAAAATTGTAAAAAGTCTTGGTGCAACAGAAATATATCCATTTACAGGTTCGTCAGAAATTATAACAGATATCACTTCTTCAGGCGAAACTTTAAGAGCCAATAATTTAAGGGTATTAAAAGACGGAGTGATTCTTAAATCTCAAGCATGTTTAATGATTTCTCAAAAAAGCCAAAAAAAGAAAGGAATTTTTAATATTATAAATAAACTTAATAAAAATGTATAGTGTGGAAATGGAATCGTTACTCGTAATTTTGATTATTATTTTGCTTATTGCTAATTTATTAGCAATTGTTTTTCTAATTAAACGTAAACAACCTGAGCCAGTTAACAACGAACAAATTTTTAAAGACGAATTAAGTTCTTTAAAAAATACATTTAGCCAATCTTTTGGATCTATGAGCAAAGAAATAGCAAAAGATATGACAGGAGCTCTTACAAAAGTTGATGAAAAAGTATCAGTTTTTAATCGACAAGTAAGCGAGTTAAATAAAAGCCAAGATAATTTTAGTAGAATTTTGAGTGGGGTAAAATCATATGGAACTCTTGCGGAATTTGGACTAGGCGCACTCCTAAAAGATTTGTTACCATCATCTCAATATATCGCAAATGCTAAAATGAAAGAGGACACATCAGAAACAGTAGAGTTTGCAATTAAACTTCAAGATGTGATGTTGCCAATTGATAGTCACTGGCCTGTTGAAAAATATAAAGCAATTGACGATGCATATAATGCTAATGACAAAGATGCACAAGCAGAGGCTAGGAAAGATTTGGCATCAGCTTTTAGGTTAAAGGCTAAAACTGTTAACGCAAAATATATAGCACCACCAAAAAGTACAGATTTTGCAATTGTTTATGTTCCAACCGAGGGATTATTTTCAGAACTCTCTAGCTATAGGGACCCCAAAACTAAAGAACTACTTTTACAGGAATTAAGAACCAAATATAAAGTTACAATTTCTGGCCCCAACACTTTATCTGCTTTATTACAATCCTATCATTTAGGATTTCAAACACTCAAAGTTCAGCAACATGCTACACAAATATATAGTGATTTAAGAAATATAAGCTCAAGATTCGAAAAACATTTTGATGGAATAAAAGAACTCAGAAAAAAATTAGAACAAGCCATGCAAGCTACTGATAGTTTTGGAAGAGATGCAAGATCTATAATGAATACACTTGGAAATATTAAAGATCCCGGGCAAGTTGAAATACCAAAAAATGAGAATGTTGAAAAATTAAATATACCAGCTTCAAAACAAGCTAAAAATTAATTTAAATTATTTTAAATAGCTCTATAAATAATTTGATGAAATGGAATAACAAATTTGTCTATCCAAAATCAACAAGATCTTTAATAAATGGATCAAGACATTATTCTTTAAATGGATCAAGTTTGCCCTCCGTAACAACAATCTTGTCAGCCACTAAAAGTGAAGAAGACAAAGCTGCTATTCTTGCTTGGAAACAAAGGGTAGGGAATGTTGAAGCAGAGAGAATTAAAAAAGAGGCCTCAGCTAGAGGAAGTTCCATGCATTCGTATATAGAGCATTTTTTGTACGGAAAATTAAATCAAGAACTATTAGAAGACAACAATAAGTCTAAAAAAATGGCAGAGGAAATTATTGATAATGGTTTAAAAAACAAATTGCTAGAGATATGGGGGTCTGAAGCTACAATATATTATCCTGGTAAATACGCAGGTACTGCAGATTGTATAGGAGTTTATGAAGGCAAAGAATCAATTTTAGATTTTAAACAAAGCAATAAACCAAAAAAGGAAGAATACATAGAAGATTACTTTTTACAAATTGGCGCTTATTCTTTAGCTCACAATACTGTTTATAATTCTAATATTACACAAGGTGTAATCTTATTGTGTACTGTAGATAGATTATTTCAGGATTTTAAAATTGAAGGTAATGAACTAATAAATTTTCAAAACAAATTTCTTGAGAGAGTTGAAAAATTTTATCACTTATTTAATAAATAATGGTTTGACTTCGTTTGAGATTAATATATTAAAAAACTTACTTGCTACTTGTTTAGATGCGAGCCTTCACACTTTCCAATTAGCATTAATTTATAAATTATGAACATAGTAATTTGGGATATAGAATCTTCAAGCTCTAGCACAGACTTTGGAAGTATTATTGAAATAGGCGGAATTTTAGTAGATGAAAACTTAGTCGAAAAAGAAAGATTTAATTTAAGATGTAGACTTCCAGAAGGAGAAATTCCTCAATGTATGGCCCTTCTTGTAAACAAAACTGATGTTAACTTGTTAACAAAAGCAAATTTAAGTCATTATCAAATGTTATCTCAAGTTGAGATGATTTTTAAAAAGTGGAGCCCAGCGATATTCTTAGGCTGGTCTAACATAGGTTTTGACGATGAAATGATAAGAAAAGAGTTCTTCAAAGGATTGAGATATCCATACATCACAAATTCATCCCCTAACAAAAGACATGATGGACTAAATATTGCTCGAGGTGCTTTTGCTTTAGATAATAAAATATTAAAAACTGAGATTAATGAAAAAGGAAATGCTGTAATGAAGCTAGAATCTTTAGCTAGGATGAATGGTTTTGAGACTAGAGGAGCTCATAGCGCCTTATTTGATGCAGAACTTACTCATAAAGTTTTAGGTCTAATTAAAAATAAACAACAAGATACTTGGGGCAATTTTTTAAAGACTTCAAATAAGCTTGATACAGAGACGATAATAAAAAAAGAAAAAATTATTACTCTTAATGAGTACTTTTACGGAAAATCAAGACTTTATCTTTGCGCTCCTCTACATCCAAAATTTTGTATTCATCCAATATATCAATGGGGACAGGCTGTTGACCTAAGAGTTGATGTTGAGCCTCTCTTAAAAATGTCTATCAATGAACTAAAATCTGAGATGAAAAAAACACCAAAATTTTTAAGAACTATTAGGTCAAATAAAGCGCCAATAATAATAGGTAAAGAGTATGGCATGAAAGCCGAACCTTATAGCGTTATGGATGTCTCTTTAATTAACAAAAGAGCAGAACTTGTAAACACTAATGAAAAATTTTCTGAAAATATCCTAACTGCATTAAGAGAAATTGCCGAGGAAAAAGAGCAGTCAAAATCACAAGAAGATATAGAGCCAGAGGAAAGTATTTATGTAAAATTTACACCTAACAAAGATACTAATTTATTTCAAAAATGGCATGAAGCACCATGGAATGATAAGTTAAGATTGCTAGATAAATTCGAAGATCAAAGAATGGTAGGATTTGGAAAAAAAATAATATTTCAAGAAGCTCCTCATGTTTTACCAGAGTCTATGTTGAAGAAAATCAAGATGGAAATTGCTAAAAGAATTTTAAGTGAAAAAAAGGAAAAATGGTGGACTTGTAAAGAATTTTATCATGAATGCGATAATCTTAGAGATAAATTTACTAATGAAGGCAATGAGACAAATTTAAAGTTTCTCGATCAATTAAATAATTACGTAATGTCAATTGAAAAAAAATATAAAAATATTTGATGTGGATAAAACTATTTAAATTATTTAAGAACTTGAATATAAAAAGAAATTTTATATAAGAAATATATGGCAACAGTAAATGTAACAGATGAAAATTTTGAATCAGAAGTTATCAAGGCTGGAAAACCAGTTATTGTTGATTTTTGGGCAGAATGGTGTGGACCATGTAAACAGATCGGACCCATACTGGAGGAAATTTCAAACGAAATGTCCGAAGTGGTAATTGCTAAGCATAATATTGATAATGAGCCAAATACTCCAACAAAGTATGGAGTAAGAGGCATACCGACTATGTTACTTTTTTCTGGTGGTGAACTTAAAGCAACTAAAGTTGGAGCAACCACAAAATCTAACATTGTATCTTGGATTAAAGAAAATATTTAATTAAGATTTAAAACTTCACCAGCCAAATAAAGGCTTCCCGCACATAAAAAAATACAATTTTCATCTTTATTGTTCATTAACAAAGACTCCTCAATACTTTCTGCAGTATGAATATTTTTATTACCAAGTTTTTTTTTAAATTCTTCTTTAGAAATTGAACCTTCTTGATTAGGTATATCTATCAGAGTTATTGAATTTACAGAATTCTCAAATTGATTAACAAACTCTTTGTGAGGTTTGTCATTCATCATACCACAAATAAGATGTACTTTTTCGCTTTGTTGCTTAACCCAATTAGAAATTGAAATTGCTGAATTAATATTATGCCCCCCGTCTATTATTAATCTATTTTCACCTATTAAATTTTTTAATTTACCTGATTTTATTTCTTCTAAACGTCCTTTTAATCTCATTTTTCTCATACTATTTTTGATATTAGCACTAGATATTTTAAATATTTTTCTAGCGGCTGCAATTGAAGTGCTTACATTATAAATTTGGTGATCACCAATCAAATTAGGCTGTGGCAGCATTATTTCTCCTAATTCATCTTGATAATGAATAAAACTGTTTTCAGATTTTACTACATTAAAGTCATCACCAAAAAAATATTTTTTAGATTTATTTTCTATTAAAGATTTTTTAATTTTTGTTTTAATTTCTGAATTCATTTGATTATTAATAAATATGTTAGATGTTGGTAATGAACTAGTTTTTTCATAAATTACACCGTCTATTGTTTTATTATCCAACCAATTTAGATGATCTAAGTGAATTACTCCTAAGAGGGTAAGCAAATTTTGTTTGAATACGTTTGTACTATCAAATCTATGAAATAAACCAGCCTCTATAATATTTACATTATCTTTAAATTTTTCAGCATATTTTATAAAGGCGCATGTCAATATTTCAAAAACTGTTGCACTATCATTTCCTAGAATTCTGTCTATGTCCTCTAGAAGAGTAGCGAGATCGATTTCATCTATCTCTTTATTATTAAAAACAAATCTCTCTGTATAGGATTGTAAATGAGGAGAAGTATATAAATTATATTTGTAGCCAGATTCTTTTAAAATAGTGCTTAAAGCTGTAGCCATCGAGGCTTTTGCATTGGTTCCAACTACAGTTACAACATTATCTAATTTATTTTGTGGGTTTCCTAATTTATTTAATAAATTAAAGGTTCTGTCTAGCGAGAGGTCAATTTTCTTATTATGACGCTTCTCTATTTTCAATATTATCTTCTGAAGTTTTGTCACTATCATCTATTTTTACCTCAGATTGTTTCTTTAGCAAGATAGATAACAAAATACCAATTTTTTCTGGTAGATCTTTTCTTTGTATTATTGTGTCTACAAAACCACAATCTTGAACGTGCTCTGATTTTTGAAAATTTTCTGGCAATTCTTCTTTAACAGTTCCTTCAATAACACGTCTTCCAGCAAAAGCTATTAAGGCTCCTGGCTCAGCAATTTGAATATCACCAAGCATTGCATATGAAGCTGTAATTCCACCAGCAACAGGATCAGCAAATAAAACAATATATGGAATTTTTTTAGCCTTTAAATCATTGATAGCTAGTGTCGTTCTTGTCATCTGGTTTAACGAAATTATGGACTCTTGCATTTTCATTCCACCACCTGTCGCAACTACCAACAATGGTTGATTATTTTCTATTGAGTGCTGAGCGGCAAATAAAAAAGCCTCACCTTCTGCAGCACCGATACTAGCTCCCATATAATTAAAGTCAGATGCGATTGCTGTTAATCTTATTTTATTTATTGATCCATCCGCTACTACCATACTGCAATTTAAACCAGTTTTTTTTCTAGCACTTTTTAATCTGTCTTTATATGACTTTGTGTCAGCGAAATTTAAGGGATCATCTGGTGGCATAGGTGTCTTTAAGATTTCATAACCTTCACTACCAAACAATAAATCAAATCTTTGTTTAGGATTAATCCTAAAATGTTTGTGACACGGACCTGGGCATACCCATAGATTTTCTTCTAAATCTTTTTTTAAAATTGGACCTTTGCAACAAGACATCCAGTCACTTTCTTCCATATCTTGACGCGAAGGTCTTTTTTTAAGAAACTTTTTAATCTTTTGTCCAAAATCTAATGTTTTTTTTAACCAATTCATAAAATTTTATTTTTTAATTTTTTTACCATATTGCCAACCTTTGTGACAGGATTTTGTCTCTTATTCAAACTATTAGTTATTTCTCTACAAATAGCACTTCCTACAACTAGTCCATCTGCAGATTTTAAGCTAGAAATAGACTTTTCAGTTATACCGAAACCAATAACACAGTTTTTATTTGAATTGATACTCTTAATTTTTTCATAGTTTAACAAAATTTTTTTTGGTGAAACTTTTAGCTTGCCTCCTGTAGTCGACAACATTGAAATATAATAAATCATATTGTGAGAATCTTTTATAATTGAAATTAATCTATTTTTTGATGTGGTAGGCGAAATAAGTTGAACAAAAGAAATAGATTTTTTTTTACATTTGCTTGCAAATTTTTTATTTTCTGGCCAAGGTAAGTCAACGACTATTAAACCGTCTATCTTGTTTTTCTTACAATCATTTAAAAACTTATTTTGACCATATTGTAATATCATATTAAAGTATCCCATTAAAATTATTGGCTTTGAAAATTTACTAGATTTAAAGTCCTTAACAATTTCGAAAACATCTTTAATTTTTGTACCATTCTTTATTGCCCTATAAGAGCTTGTTTGTATCTGTCCACCATCAGCAATTGGTGTATTATGTGGAAATCCAAGCTCACAAATATCAGCGTACTTAGATATAGCTTTTAAAATTTTTAAAGAATTTTTTTTTGTATTATCTCCAGCAACTGTATATGTAAGCAAAGCTGGTCTACCCTCTTTTTTTGCTGAGTTAAAGGCTTTCGAAATAGAATTAATCATAATCTTACACCTAATTTTTTTTCTAAAATTTTTCTATCTTTGTATGCATCTCCACAGCTGTTAACTACCACTATTGTATCCTTAGAGAGTTTTTTAGCCTCTGAGATTGCAACTGAAAAGGCATGACTTGGTTCTAATGAAGGTCTTATTGCTTCATACTTTGATACAATTTTAAAAGCTTTTAGGGCATCTTCATCACTTGCAGCAGTATATCTTGCTCTCTTAGTATCTTTCAAAAAACAATGAAGCGGGGAAACTCCTGGATAATCTAAGCCCGCTGAAATTGACTCTGTCTCCTCAATTTGACCTTCTGAATTTTGATTAACATATTGAGCTGCCCCATGTAATATACCTATTTTAGATCCATAAGTTAATGGAGCTGCATGTTTTTTACTTTTTGATGACCCACCTGCTTCAACTCCAATAAATTCAACCTGTTTTTTATCATAATCCATAAATTCGTTCCAAAAACCAAAACTTGAGCTCCCTCCACCAACACAATTATAAAGCTTTAATCTTTTTGGTATATTCCCAAATTCATCAAGTATTTGAATTTTTAATTCTCGTGAAATTTGACTAGTAGACCAGCCACAAATCTTAACAAATATATTAGGCCCGACTGTTGAACCCACACACATTGCTGTTGTATCACAATTAGCTACCCAAAATCTCATACATTCAGAGACAGCATCCACTAAGGTTTGACTACCTGAGTAAACTGGAACAATTTCTGCACCATTACTTTTAATTGCTTTGACATTTGGTTGTTGCCTTTCAATATCTTTTGCACCCATAAAAATTTTACATTTTAGGCCAAATTTTTTTGCAGCCATGCTAAGCATTTTTCCTGCGTAACCAGCTCCTGTATCCCCACAAATAATTCTTTTACCTGATTTTTTAGCTAACAGACAATGTACTGTAGCATTATAAATTTTGTGAGCTCCTCCATTTGCATCAGACACTACTTTCGACCATATTTCAGCCCCACCAACATGCTCTGTGAGATTACTTAATTTAATAAATCTAGTAGGAGCTCCAACCCAATTCTTGAAATATCTATCTCTTTCACTTAAAAACTTCTTATTATTTTTAAGTTTATTAAACAATAATTCTAAATCATTAATAGGTTTTTTTAGGGTTTCAGGAACAAAATTTCCTCCAAACTTACCTCCCCAAAACCCAAATTTATCGTGTTGATCTAATACTGAAATTTTTTTTTTTAGCTTCATGCTTTATTGACTTCGGTTAAAAACTGATCTATTTTATTCACACTTTTTTTTCCAGAAGAATCTTCTAAAGCTCCGCTCACATCAATAATGTATTCTTTATTTTTTAAATTTAAGATATCATGAATTTTAATATTTCCCGCCACCATTTTTTTAAAATTGTTAGGTATGTTCTCTAATAAATTATGGTCAAAACCTAAAGATTTTTCGTAACCCTTGGAGTCAAATAATATTATCTCGGAAAATGGTAAAAAATCTTTATAATTATTTAAATCAAGTTTGCTTTCTACAGTTATAGCAGAAATAATTTTTTTATTATATTTTTTTTTAATATATTTAATCTCCTCTGGTGTACAATCATAAATCTGATAATAATCAAACTTTAAAAATTGTATTTTTTCTAATATTTCATCATTAGGCTTAACTAATACTGCGACAAATTTAGATTTTTTTTTATTTACACTTATTAAATCTTTAAGTTTGTTAATTTCTACAAAACGTTTTGATTTAGGGTAATTAACTATAAAACCAATAAACTTTGGAGGGAACTTGTGATTAACAATAAAATTTAATATTTTTACATCAGATACACCACAGATTTTACATTCCAGTGTCATTGACCTAGATGATCACTTAATTTTTTGAAGTTACCTTTAATATTTCCTTTTGTTACATCCCTACCTATTACTATCCAGTCGCTTCCTTGCTTAAAGGCCTCTCTAGGAGTCATTACTCTTTTTTGATCATTTACTTTTGAGGAAATTCTTATACCTGGTGTTATAATCTCTTTGTAAAAATATTTTTGTACAAATTTTATTTCATGGGGGCTACAAACAATAGCATCAAGTTTAGCTTTGCTTGCCAACTTTGCTTGAAAAGTAACAATATCTTTTAAAGATCTCTTATGTCCAACACTTTTTAAATCTGCACTATCCAAAGAAGTTAATGTTGTAACTCCTACTATTTTAGTTTTACCAGACACTTTTTTGACCTCTTTTAAAGCTTTTAATCCTGAAGAAATATGAACTGTAAGATAATCAATCTTCAAATCTTTTAAAGCTATTACAGCTGATGACATTGTATTTGGAATATCATGAAGTTTTAAATCAACAAAAATAATTTTTTTTTTTAACTTTGAAATAAAATTTCTTCCATTTTTTGAATTAAGAAATTCCAAACCAAATTTAAAACCAATTTTAAAATTTTCTAGTTTAACTTGATTTATAATTGATTTTGCCTTATTTAGACTTTTTGTATCGATTGCAATAAAAATTTTATTTTTCATTAATTATTTTAAATAATTCTTTGCTCATTTTAAAATTTATATTTTTTTTCTCTGGAGTATAAATACTCTCACCAGTTTTAGGATTCCTTGAACTCCTACTTTTTTGAGTTTTTTGGTAAAAGATACACCATCCTCTTAATTCAACTCTTTCATCATTTTTTAATGCCATCATTATTTCCTCAATGAATATATCAAAAACTTTTAATAAATCCTTTTTTAATATATTTGGATATATTTGTTTTAATTGTATTATTAAATCTGACTTGGATACTGACAATTTTTTTGTAATACTATTTTTTAGCTTTTTTATTGCTTAGTTTATCAGACAATGATGAAAAAGGTAGATTTTTTCCTGATAAAGGTGAACTAAATTTAGAAACAGCTTCTTTATTTTGCAACTCTTCTAAAAGCTTAATGCTTAGTGAAACTTTTCTTTTTTCCATATTTAACTCTGAAATTGCCGCATCTATTCTTTCTCCTCCAACAAATCTTGAAGGTCTAGCATCTGATGAAGATACAGCAATCTGGGATTTTTTAATTAGCAGATTCATATTGCTGCCCTCAGGCTGAACTATCAGTCCCTTATTATCTGATGAAAGAACTTTAACCGTAACTGTATCATTCACTTTTTTATTTGAGAAGTAATCAAAAGGATCTTTTTGAGTTTGTTTCAGACCCACACGTACTTTTTGAGAGTCTTTTTTAATTTCGAGAACTTTAACTTTCATTTT
Organism: uncultured Pelagibacteraceae bacterium; assembly: GCA_902600485.1. Classification (GTDB taxonomy): domain Bacteria; phylum Pseudomonadota; class Alphaproteobacteria; order Pelagibacterales; family Pelagibacteraceae; genus Pelagibacter. The sequence goes on along the minus strand of CACKJD010000001.1, from coordinate 149,587 downwards.
ATCTTTTATCTTATAATTTTTTGCTGTTTCCTCGGGAACACCTGCATAACTTAGATCATTAAAATGAAGAAAAGCATCAATTTCATAATCGTCCAATTTTAGATAAATTGCGTACTCATTCATACTGCTTATAGTTCCGTTTACCTCAGAGCCAACTGGGTTATTTTTTTCTATTTTATCAAACGGATTCTCCTTAGTTAATCTGTAAGAAATAGCTATTCTTCTTTTATCCTTGTCAATTTCAGTTATTACGCAATCAATTTTATCACCAACTTTAAAAAACTTTTTTGGTTGAACATTTTTTCTACTCCAACTTATCTCGCTTGAGTGAAGTAATGTCGTTAATCCGGGTTCTAATTCTGCAAACGCTCCAAAGTCCATAATTTTTATGATTTTAACTTGATACTTATTATTTAACTTGTAATTTGAAATTTTTTCGAAAGGATCTGGGGACAGTTGTTTGATGCTACATCCAATTTGCAATTTTTCTTTGTCAACTGATATTACTAACAAATCGTGTTTATCACCAATGTTAAAAACTTCCTCAGGATGATTAACTCTTGAATAACTAATTTCTTGCAAGTGAACAAGACAGTCTAACTCATTATTTACATTAAAAAAACATCCAAAAGAACTATAACCCTTAACTACAGCATTTTTAATTATGTCACCTTCCTTATATTTTTCAATAATTTTAGCCTTATCTTCTTTTTTACCTGATGATATAATTTGTCTACGTGATACACATGCATTTCCTCTTACTTTGTCCATTTTGATTAACGCGAATTTTTGAGGTTCATTTATTAAGTGTGAAATATCTTTTATTGGTATATCAGATATTTGAGAACCAGGGCAAAACATAAGCGAACCTGTATCTATATGTTCAACGATTACTCCGCCTTTACATTTACTAGTTATTTTTCCCATTATAGGTTCATTGTTTTCATATGCTTTTACTAAGATATCCCAACCTTTTATTTTTTGGGCTTTACTCGCTGAAACTATAACTTCACCATCTCTCCCTTCTATACGTTCAAGTAATACCTGAATTTTTTCTCCAATTTTTAATTTGTTCTCTTGGCCCAGTGTTTTAAGCTCATTTATATCCACCATTGCTTCTGACTTAAGACCGTCAGCGTGGCACCATACATATTTTTCACCGACCTTGGTTACAGTACCTTCTATAATCTTGCCTTCAACTAAATCTTTAGTTTTAGAAATTTCGTTTTTAAGGAGTTTTTCAAACTCTTTTGATGCTTCTGTATTTGTTTCTTTATATATTTCCATTAATTATTTAAAAAATGAGCTTTTAAAGAAATTTTAAGTATTAATCAAGAAACAAAAAAAAACTAAATATACTATAATTCTACAATTTTGGGGCTAATTTTTTAATTTTTAATATAATTTAGAATTTGTAACCTATTTTTCTTAAAATCTTCATAAAAGAGGGAAAAGAGCTTTTATGTGACTCCATATCTTCTATAACCCATTCTCCACCTAAGCAAACTGCTGCAATTACAGATGTCATAAAAATCCTGTGATCTTTGTAGTAATTTTTTATTAATATTTTTTTATTTATTTTTAAATTAGGGTTTCCGTAAATTTTGATATTATCATTCATTAATTTTACTTTTACTCCTATTTTTTTAAGAATTGATGATGCCAATTTTAGTCTAGGACTCTCTTTTTTATCTAATTCATTAAGTTTTTTAAAAATAGATACACCTGAAGCTTTAGCAGCTAATAAAAAAATAATTAAAAACTCATCTATCGCATTACTATTTAACTCAACAGGACATTTGATAGGTTTAAAACTTTTTTGACTATTAACACAAATATCTGCAAAATATTCCCCGTATAATTTTTTTTTTTTAATGAACTTTACTTTAGCTCCCATTTTGTTTATTATTTTAATAAACCCAACTCTAGTCGAATTTATATTGACGTTTTTTATCTTAAGTTTAGAGTTTTTTAAAAGTAAAGTTAGTACAATAAAAAAAGCACTTGAGCTCATATCTCCTGGTATAGTGTAATTGAAAGACTTAAATTGATTTCCACCAATTATTTCAATTTTATCGAATTGCTTACCTTTAAAAATTTTTAAAGGTATGTTTAAATATCTTAAAAATAATTCGGTATGATCTCTCGATTTTTTTGCTTTTATAATTGTTTTGCCAGGTGTATTTAGTCCAGCAAAAATCACAGAACTTTTACATTGTGCAGATCCTTTTTTTTCAAAATAATTAATTGGCCTTAAATATTCTGAGCCCGATATTGTTAAAGGTAGATTTGATTCATTTTTCGAAACAAATCTAGCCCCAAATTGTTTTAATGGATTAGTTACTCTTTGAAAATCTCGTCTTGAAAGGCTTTTGTCTCCTATAATTTTCACTGGGTAAGATGATTTAACTAAAAGACCAAGTAAAAGTCTTGCAAATGTGCCTGAATTACCAGCGTTGATTACAATATTTTTTTTGTAATCAAAGCCATTAAGTCCGTTTCCATGAAGATAACATGTCTTATCTTTAAATCGTATTTTAATACCCAATTTTTTAAGTCCATCAATTGTACTTAAAATATCATCAGATTTAGGTAAGTTCTTAATTTTACATATACCATATGATTGTGATCCTATTAATAACGATCTAATAGATATACTTTTATCACCATCAACACTTATAACTTTATTAAAATCTTTGATTTTTTTTTTAAGTACTAATTTTGCCATTAGTTTTAATTAAACTTAAAAGAATCTCCAAAATATGCAGTTTTAGCATTTTGATTTTTTATAAGCTCGGTCGGTGTTCCTTTTGCAATTACTTTACCTTCAGAGAGAACCATTGCAACATCAACACAAGATAATAAATCTCTTGCTTGATGATCACAAATACATATCGTTATGTTATTTTCATATTGAAGATTTACAATAATTTGTTGCAACATTTTAATAGTCATAACATCAAGAGCTGCAAAACATTCGTCAAGCAAAAGTAATTCAGGGTCTCCCAATAAAGCCATTGCAATGACTAATTTCTTCTTTTGACCACCTGACAAAAATTTTGCTTTAATATCTCTAATTTGACTTAAGTCAAATTTTGAAACCAAATAATTAATTTTTTCAGCTCTATTTCTTTGGTCTTTTATAAGTATTTCTGCTACCGCTTTAAGGTTTTCAAAAAGTGTTAGGTCATAAAAATAACCACCGTATTGCGGTACATACCCTATTTTAAATTTTGCAGTTCGCATAAAAATTGGATAATCATTTACCTTTTCGTCTCTAATTATTATTTCGCCACTATTTGGCTTTATCAGACCTGTTACCAGATTAAAAATTGTAGATTTACCAACTCCATTCGGACCAAGCATCCCAAAAATTTCTCCTTGATTAATCTCAAAACTAATATTTTCTAGTATTGGTCTTTTTTCAAATGATAAGCTTATATTTTGAAGTTTTAATATAGTATTTTTCTTTTTAAAACTTTTTATTCGAAATTTTTTAATTATTGCCATTACTTAATACACTTCTCACTAAAATATTATTGTTTTTATCATTCATCAAGATTTTCGTATTTTTATTAAAAAAATCTATATGTATCTTGTCCGCAATTAAATGCGAAAAGTTACTTTTATAATTTACATTATCATATAAAGTTGCAGTTTGATCTTTAAAAGATAAATCCAGGTGTTCAGAATTTATCTTATGATCAATATAAACCATTTCTACTGATCCACTAAAAGTTGTATCGTTATTACTATCATTATATTTTGCCTCATTTGAGCTAATAAAAATTTTTTCATTATTTATTAAATAAACTATTGCCTTTACTTTATTCATCAATATTAGATTTGACTTGCCCGGATTTATAACGCCACTTTCTGACTTAATTTCATAACTATTACCTTTGTTATCCTCAGAAAAATATGTCATTTCAGTAATTAAATCTTCCGAATTTTTAAAACTGTATTTTTCCTGTCTTTCGTCATTACTTTTAATAATTTTTTCCCCAGAATTTTTAAAGTAAAAAAAATAAACCAATATCGTAATTAAAATGATTAAAGAAATAAGAGAAATTTGTAAAAATATCTTTTTATTCATTTATTGAATATTATTTTCTAAAATATTGTGAATATGAATTATGCCAATTGTTTTATTTATAACTTTATTTTTATGTACACATAAAGATGTTATTCTTTTGGAGTTCATTAATGACAAAGCTTTTACTGCCAAAACTTCTTTGTCTACAGATATTGGATTTTTTGTCATTACATTTTTGACTTTAAGATTATCTAAATTTCCTTTTTTTTCGTTTATTCTTCTAATTTGACCATCGGTTATGATACCGTTTGTTTTTCCTGAATTATTTTGTACTATCAATACTCCAAGTTTCTTTTTTGTTATAATTTTTAAAGCAGTAACCATTTTAATATTTTCATTTATAAATGGAATTTTTTTACCTTTTAACATTAAATCTTCAACGGTTTTTAGTTTAGCACCAATACTGCCCGAAGGGTGAAATTTTTTAAATTCTTTTTCACCAAAATTTTTTTGCCTCATCGTTGAAATTGCTATTGCATCGCCAATAGCTAGTTGCATTATAGTTGATGAAGTTGGAACTATATTTCCGGGTCCAGCTTCTTTAACTTCGGGCAATAAAATTTTTAAATCTGAATTTTTGTAAAGTAATGAATTTTTTTTTGATACTATACCTATTAAAACAATATTTTTATTTCTATTAGCATGTTGAATTATATTTTTTAATTCTGCAGACTCCCCGCTATTACTGATTAGAATAAGTACATCATGAGAGCAAATTTGTCCTAAATCGCCATGTGAACATGAACTAGCATCAACAAAAAAAGATGGTGTCCCAACAGACGAAAGTGTAGATGAAATTTTTTTAGCAATTATACCAGACTTTCCAACACCAGATAATATTATTTTTCCTTTTTTACAATTAACTATTGTTTCAATTACTTTGTAAAAATTTTTATCAATTGAGGCTTTTAGTTTTTTTAAAGAATTAATTTCTGATAAAATTACTTCTTTTGCTATCTTTTTATATTTATTTTTATACATTAGTGTGACCAAACATCATCTGGAAAACATTCTAGATCTAAATTTACTCTAGTATTAATAAACTTTAAACAGTCTTTATAAAGGTTTATACGATTTTCTCTAATAAGCATTTTATTTAATTCACTGTTTATTTTATGTAAGTAAAGAACATCATTCGCACAGTACTTAATTTGTGCAGATGAAAGTTCACCACCAAAATCAGATGATTGATGTTGTTTACTTATATCTATTCCAACAAATTCTTTTACCAGGTCCTTTAAACCATGCTTGTCAGTATATTTTCTAATTAGTTTTGACTGAAGTTTTGTATCTTCAATATTTTCTACATCGATTTGTAAATATTTTTTAATAAAAACTAAATCAGCTCTTGCAAAATGAAAAATTTTGGTGACTGACTTGTTAGATAAAATTTTTTTTAAGTTTGGAGCATCATAATTATTTCTATTTAATTGAATAATATGAGCATCAGATTTACCAGATGAGATTTGAACTAAACACAATTTATCTCTTAAGAAATTTAATCCCATAAATTCACAATCTATGGCAATCTTATTGCCAAATTCTAAATCATTTGGTAAATCGTATTTGTGAAGTTTAATATCCATAAAATTTTAAATAATTAATATATATATGAAACCAAAAAATTGTCTAATTTTTGGCGCAAGTGGTCAAATTGGCCGTAACTTAATAAGAGGGCTTACTCAAAAGAATTTAAAAGTTACAGCAGTTACAAGAAACTTGCACCAAAAAGGTTATATTTTAAAAACACAAGCAAACCCAGGATATCTAGATATTGTTGAAACGAATATATTTGACAGTGATAAAATTGAAAACCTAATTAAAAAAGCAGAAGTTTGTATTAACTTAGTTGGAATTTTATATGAGAAGGGTTCAAATAATTTCAAAAATATTCATGAAAAATTTCCAAGTATGATTTCATCTCTTTGTCAAAAACACAAAATAGATAAATTCATCCACCTTTCATCACTGGGCATTGAAAATGCAAAAGACTCTAAGTATGCAGCAAGCAAATTAAATGGAGAAATCGTGGTTAGTAAAAATTTTAAAGATGCAATTATTTTAAAACCATCTATTATTTATTCTGTTGATGATAACTTTACAACCATGTTGATGGGATTGCTAAACTTATCACCTTTTTTTCCATTGTATTACGGTGGAAAAACCAAATTCATGCCTTTACATTGTGCTGATATATGTAATTTGATTTTAGATTTAATTGAAAATGATAGTGACGATAAAATAATTGAATGTATTGGGCCAGAGGAATTAACATTTAAACAAATTATAGAAAAATTATTAAAACTGATTGAAAAAAAAAGATTTTTTGTACCAATACCAATATTTGCGGCAAATATAATGGCTACATTTCTTCAAATATTGCCTAAACCGTTAATAACTCGAGACCAAATTAAATTACTTTTTTACGATAATATTCCGTCAGGAAAATATAAAACGAACGTTGATATTGGAAAACAATTCAGATTAAATTTTGAAGAAGAGGTTGAGAAATACTGCTATATGTGGAAAGAAACGGGAGAATACGCTAAGAAAAAAATGTAAGTTAAAATATGATAACTTGGATAATTTATATTATAGTCGCTTTGATATTATTTTTTGTTTTGTACTTAGCTTTGCAAGGTGTTAATAGAGGAGTAGAAGCAAAAAATCTAAACAAAATTACGAATTCAAATAATAATTTAAGTTCTAAGAAAAGTATAACAAGTGAATTAAAAAAACTAAAAAAACTGAACGATGAAGGTGTAATTAGTAAAAAAGAATTTAATTTGGCAAAAAAAAAATTATTAGGCTGATTTAATTTTTTTTTGAATAAATTTTGGAACTTCGCTATCTTTTTCCACAACTTCTTCTTTTTTGTTCTTTGGTTGAAATGCATACAATAAGTGAAGTTTACAATAAGAAAAGTCCTTTAATGAAGTTCTACCACAAAAGTAAAAATTTTTTTCGTTAGGATGTCCGATCGGCCATTTACATGAATTCTCGTCTAACTCCTCAAGTTGCTTAGGGTTTTCTGGTTCAAAGTCCTTTTCAATTACTAGCGATTTAAACTTTCCTCTACGAATTTTTTTCTGATTTAAATTTTTAACTTTATTATTTTTATTGTTTAAAGACCCTTTTTTTGTAATTATTTTTCCTGATAAATTTAGTCTATGTGCTTTTCCGATAACTGCATTTCTGCTTACTCCACCTAATATTTCAGCTATTTGACTTGCAGTACTACCTTTACCCCAAAGTTCTTTAAGTTTAGCTACTTTTTCATCTGTCCAACTCATAAACTACATTTTGTTATTTAATTTTAATTAAATACAATATATAGCATAGATATATATAATTTTTTAACAAGCATATTATTTTATTTCCTAACAGTTTTTTTAAATTATTAAGAATTATATTTATGGTTGAATTGAATAATAAATACAAAATTGGAAAAAGAAGATTTGGATTAATAAATTGGATAGGTTTTTATTCTTTATATAAAAAAGAAACTTTACGATTTTTAATTGTGTCAGGGCAAACAATATTAGGCCCAATGTTAACAGGAATTCTATTTTTGATTGTAATATCGATTGCTTTAGGAGAAGTAAGAGGCGAAGTTTTAGGTTTACCTTTTATTGAGTTTTTAGCTCCTGGACTAATCTCTATGCAAGTAATTCAACAATCTTTTTCCCACTCATCATCCTCAATATTAGGAGGTAAAATGATGGGAAATATAATTGATTTAATTGGAAGCCCATTGTCTGCAGGAGAAGTTACCTTAGCAATCATTTTTGCCTCAGTTACAAGAGCTTTTATAATTTGCTTTGTGTCAATTGTTTGTTTTAATCTGTTTGTAGATATAACAGTTTTGAATTATTACTATTTCATAATTTACTTATTATTTTCTTCGTTTTTTATGGGATCTTTGGGTTTTATAGCTGGCTTATGGGCCGATAGATACGATAACATGGCCACCGTCACTAATTTTGTAATAGTGCCTTTATCTTTTTTATCAGGAACATTTTATTCAATTGAGAGACTTCCAGAATTACTAAAAGAAATGAGTTTTTATAATCCCTTTTTTCATATGATAGATGGTTTGAGATTTTCGATGATTGGTATAAGTGATGGATCCACAACGTTTGGGGTAATTTACTTGTTAGTTCTAAATTTACTTTTGTGGTGGACTGCTTATTATTTGTATAAAATAGGATATAAAATAAAGACATGAGCTATTTAGCAAAAAACTATAATAGAAAAAAAATTTCTTTTAAATTTGGAAAGGGAAGTTACTTATTTTCTTCTGATAATAAAAAGTATCTAGACTTTGTCCAAGGTATTGCAGTAAATTCTTTGGGTCATTCACATCCAAAACTTATAAAAACCATAAAAAATCAATCCCGAAAACTATGGCATGTTTCTAACGCATTTCAAATTCCAGAAGGTGAAAAACTTGCAAAAAAACTATGTAAAAAAACTTTTGCTGATTTTGTTATGTTTCAAAATAGTGGAACTGAGGCAACAGAGGCTGCGGTTAAAGTTGCGAGAAGATACTTTTATTCAATTGGAAAACCAAATAAAAACAGAATTTTGTGTGTTAAGAATTCATTTCATGGGAGAACACTGGCTGCAATTTTTGCTAGTGGATCAAAAAAAATGACAGAAGGATTTGGCCCCAAAATACCAGGATTTGACCATTTTAATTTTGGAGATCATGACTCATTAAAAAAAAAGATAAATAAAAACACCGCTGCAATCATGGTCGAAACAATCATGGGGGAAGGTGGGATTAAAGTAATACCTGATTGGTGTTTGAAAGAGTTAAGATATTTGTGCAACAAAAAAAATATATTATTGATTTTAGATGAAGTACAATGTGGCATTGCAAGATCTGGAGACTTTTTTGCGTTTGAAAAATCAAAAGTAAAACCTGATATTGTCCCTATTGCCAAAGGAATTGGCGGTGGATTTCCTATTGGAGCAGTTTTAATGAATAAAAAAGTTGCCTCTGGAATGATTGCTGGATCTCATGGATCAACTTTTGGAGGAAATCCTTTAGCTATGTCTGTTGGCAATACAGTTATGGATATTGTAACTAAAAAAAGTTTTTTAAATAACGTAAAAAATCTATCTAAATATTTTTTAGAAAGTCTCAACAACATTAAATCTAAACATCCAAAAACTATTAAAGAAATAAGAGGCAAGGGTTTATTAATTGGTATTCAACTTTATAAAGATCCAACAAAATTTATACAAAAGTTAATGGATAAAAGATTATTAACAATTCGTGCAGCAGAAAATGTAATTCGAGTTTTACCTCCATTAAATGTTAAAAAAAATGAAATAAATGATGCGTTAAAGATTATTTCAAAAGTCTGCAAAGATTTTAAATAATATGAAACATTTTATTAATTTAAAAGATATTAAAACTAAAGATTTAAGAAATATTATCTTAGATGCTAAGAAAAGAAAAAAATATAGAAGAAAATTAAATACCTTAGAGGTTGATAAAGGATCACCTCTTAAAGGCAAATTATTAATACAAATGTTTGAAAAATCAAGCTTAAGGACTAGATTAAGTTTTTATTTAGCAATTAAACAATTAGGCGGTGGCACAATTACTTTAAGATCAAACGAACTTCATCTTGGACAAGGGGGTGAAAGTATAGCTGATACAGCTAAAATTTTGTCGACCTATGGTGATGGATTTATGCTTAGAACCGATGATGATAACAAATTAGAAAATTTTAAAAAATATCTTTCAATTCCAGTGATTAATGGTTTAAGCCCATCGTCTCACCCGACACAAGTACTGTCAGATATTTTTACAGTTGAAGAAATTAAAAAAAAATCTATTTCAAATTTAAATATCTGCTGGGTTGGAGATTCTAATAATGTTTTAAATAGCTTAATTGCAGCATCCGTAAAACTTTCATTTAATTTACGTATAGGTTGTCCAAAAAAGTTTGAACCAAACTCAGATGTTATAAATTGGGTAAAAAAAAATAAGAGAAAAATTTATATTTATAACGATCCTATTAAAGCAGCCCACAATGCTGATGTAATATTTTCTGATAAAGTCATATCTCTTAACGATAAAGTTAATAAAAAAAACAAATTAAATGAATTTAAACATTTTAAAATTAATAAGAAATTATTTAGCTATGCAAAAAAAGATTGTATTTTTTTACATTGTTTACCCCGAGGAAGTGAAGTTACGGATGAAATTTTTTTAGGTAAGAGATCGTGTGTTTGGCAACAAGCTTTAAATAGAGTTCACGTTCAAAAAAGTATATTATTATATTGTTTTGGAAAATTAAGGTAGAGGAAGTGGATTATCTGAATACTTATTTAGATATAAAATAACTGAGGCTCTGTCTTTTTCTTTCCTTAATCCTGCGTAAGCCATTTTTGTACCCTTGATCCATTTTTGGGGTTTTAGTAAAAAACCGTTCAGCTCTTCAAAGGACCAATTTTTTTTGTATTCGACTAATGCCTTTGAATATTTATAATCTTCTAAAGCTGCAATTTTTCTACCTACCACATTATATAATGCTGGCCCGATTTTATTACCCCCACCCGCTTCGATTGAATGACAAGCTGAACATTTTTTAAAAACCTTTTCGCCATGCCCGATATCACCTAACGCCATAAGAGCTGAAATATCTACTTCATCCTCAGCTTTCATAATTTTCTCCTTACTTATTTGTTTAGCGCCATCATCAGGAACCTCTACTTTATAAGCAGAACTATCTAATTTATTTACTTTAAATATGATATTTGAAATTTTACTAATACCAATTATTAGTAGTGCTACTAGTAGTATTGAGGCTATGATTTTGTTTATCTCAAAAGAGTCCATTATTATATGTATAAATTACCTATAACATGTTAATTGAAAAAAATGCTAACTAAAAAAAAAGTTTGCGTCTCATAGACGCACAGATTTTTGTAATTTATGTCTAAAACTATCATAATAATACCGTCAAGATTGAGCGCAACTCGCTTACCTAATAAACCTTTGCTCAAAATAGGCAATCTATCAATAATTCAACATGTTTACAAAAGGGCTATAGAATCTAAAGTTGGGAAGGTTTACGTTGCAACAGGAGATAAGGAAATTGTAGAAGAAATTCGGAAAATCAAGGGCAAATTTATTTTAACTAAAAAAAAACATAAAACAGGTACAGATAGAATTTTTGAAGCATATAAAAAAATCAGTAAAAAATTAAGCTGTGAATATATTATTAACTTACAAGGAGATGAGCCTTTTATCGATCCAAAAGATATAATTAATTTAAATAAGAACGTAATATCAGAAAATTCAGATATTGGTACTTTAGGAAATAAGCTTACCAAATTTGATTTTGCAAACAATAATATTGTTAAGGTAATTACTGAAAAAAACATTATAAAAAAAAAAATTTCTAGATCAAAAGAATTTTTGAGAAACTGTGATCATAGCAAAAAAAATATATTTGGACATATTGGCATATATCAATTTAGAACGTATATTTTAGAAAAATTTGTAGATTTAAAACAATCAAAAAATGAAATTAAATATAAACTCGAACAATTAAGAGCTCTTGAAAATGGTATTAATATTGATGTGGTTTATAGTAAAAATAAGTCCTTTGGTATTGATACAGTAGAGGATTATGTAGAAATAAAAAAGATTATGGAATATAAAATCAAGAAACTATGAAAATTGTTTATCAAGGATCGCCTGGTGCTTATTCACACTTAGCTGCAAAAAAAATTTATCCAAACTATGAGTTCATACCTTATAATACTTTTGAGGATTGTTTTAAACATTGTAACGAAAATGATGAACATAAAACGATAATACCAGTAGAAAATTCTATAGCAGGAAGGGTTGCTGATATTCAATATCTTATAAATAAATATAAATTACAAATATATGCTGAACATTTTCAGGAGATAAAACATAATTTAATGATTTTAAAAGATAGTAAACTTGAAAATGTTAAGTCAGTTAGATCCCATTCGCAAGCAATTTCACAATGTCAAAAGTTGATCAATTCTAACAAATTTGAACCTATCATTGCAGCAGATACCGCTGGTAGTGCAAAATATATAAGTGAAAAAAAAATAAAAAGCGAGGCAGCTATTGCTTCTGAGCTTGCTGCTAAAATTTATGATTTGAAGATTGTAAAAGAAAATATTGAGGACAATCACAGTAATGTAACGAGATTTTTAATAATGGGAAAAAAAAAATCGCATCCAGATTTTAAAAATAAAAACTATATTACAAGTTGTATATTTAAGGTGAAAAATAAACCAGCTGCTCTTTACAAATGCCTTGGAGGTTTTGCAACCAACAATGTTAATTTAAGTAAATTAGAGAGTTTTTCAGATCAAAACAGTTTTGAACAATATTTATTTATTTGTGATATGTATGGCCATATTGAAGATCCAAAAATTCAAAAATCTTTAGAAGAACTAGGGTTTCATACTGTTAATTTAGATATACTTGGCGTTTATGAGGCAAGTGAGTATAGAAACATAAAATAATTAAAACTTTTGTTGTAGACTAGAAAATATTACTGTTATAATAACCAGGGGCTAATCAGGTGGTATTACCATGAACTCCCCCAGGCTTGAAAAAGAGCAAGGGTAATGAGTATTTTCCAGGTTGATTGGTCCCTTGCATATGAAAATTAATAACAAAGTTTTAGCAATTAAGTATAGACCTCAAATTTTTGATGAGCTAGTAGGACAAGAAATTATCGTAGATACAATAAAAAAATCCATTTTAACAAATAAGATTCCAAATGCTTTTTTATTTACAGGGATTAGAGGCGTTGGCAAAACAACAATAGCTAGAATCCTAGCAAAAAATTTAAATTGTACAGACTCAAAAAAAAATAATTGTTTAAATAATAAATGTGATAACTGTGAGCAAATTTCCCAGTCCAGGCACATAGACGTTCTTGAAATGGATGCTGCAAGTAAAACAGGCGTTGATGATGTTAGAGATCTTATAGAGTTTTCTAGATATGGACCAACATCTTCAAAGTACAAAATATTTATAATTGATGAAGTTCATATGCTTAGCAAACAAGCATTTAATGCTTTGTTAAAAACACTTGAAGAACCACCAAATTATTTGAAATTTATTTTTGCTACTACTGAGGTAAATAAAATACCAGTTACAGTACTTTCAAGATGTCAAAGATTTGATTTAATGAGAATAAGTTTTGAAGAACTTCTAAATTATATTAAAAAAGTTACCACATTAGAAAAAAAGAATTTAGATGATGACGTATTGAAGTTGATTGTTAAAATGTCGGAGGGATCTGTTAGGGACTCTTTATCTCTTTTAGATAGAATTCTTTTAAGCGAAAATGATGATGGAAAAAAATTGGATCTAAAGACAGCTCAAAAGATTTTTGGTTACTTCGATAAAACTTATCTTTTAGATCTCATAAATGAATTATTTGCTGGAAATGAAAAAAAAGTATTAGAGTTGTATCAAAATATATTTAATCAAGGTATAGAGCCAAAGTTATTTATAAATAATTTTCTTGAGATACTCTATTATCTCAAAAATCATAAGAATATAAATAAATTAAACTCTTCTGTAGATTTTATAGATGACGATTTTGAAAAAATTAAGAATTTATCAAATAAAGTTGAAAATAAAACAATATTATTATTTTGGGAGTTTGCAGTGGACATATTAACGCAAATTAATCTGATCTCAAATCAGCATCTTGCTGTAGAAATGTTTCTAATAAGACTTATGTATCTAAAAAAAGAATACTCAAGTAAGATTGAAAATTATTATGAGCCGGCTGAAGAAGAAAGTAATAAAAATAATATTATTATAAATAAAGATCCATCAAAAAAAACTAAAAACGATCAAAACAAAGATAAAACTATAAACCAACTTAAATCTTCTTCGCAAGAGGAACAAAAAATTTTAGAGGATAATGAATTATTTAATAAAACAAAAATAAATTCTTTTTTAGATTTAGTTTCATTGTGCACATCAAAAAAGGAGATAGAATTAAAATACGAATTAGAAAATAATGTAAATTTAGTTAGTTTTAGAAATAAAAATATTGAAATTTCCTTTAATGAAAATCTTAATAAGAATTTTATTAAAAATTTAACGTCCAAACTGCTAGATTGGACTGGAGAAAGATGGATAATATCATTATCTAAAAAAACTGGATTGAAAACAATGAAAGAAATAAAAAGCCAAGATGAAGATGATAAATTGAAGAATTTAAAAAATTCTGAAAAATATAAAAAAGCAATTAATCTATTTCCAGATTTAGAAATTATTGATATGAAAAATTTGAAGTAATAACAAAATGACTGATTTTAACAAAATATTGGAAAAAGCAAAAGAAATTGAATTAAAAGTTAAAGAAAGCCAGGAGAAAATAAAGAACATTAAAGCAGAAGGTTCATCAGGTGGCGGTCAAGTAAAAATAGTTTTAAATGGCGATGGTGAAATTGAAAGTTTGAAAATTTCTGACAGTTTGTTTAAAGAGGATAAAACCGTATTGGAAGATTTAGTTATCGCAGCACATAATAATGCAAAGAATAATCTCAAAACAAAAACTTCGGACGAACTTTCCAAAGTTACAGGGGGCTTTGGAATACCTGGCTTCAAATGGCCTTTATAGACTATGATGGAGACCAAAGAAATTGAAGAATTAATAAAAGCTATATCTAAATTTCCAGGGTTAGGCCCAAAATCTGCGAAGCGGATAATATTAAAATTAATAAATAATAAAGATGAGATTATGAAACCTACAATAAACGCACTCGTGAATGTATATAAAAATATTTCAAGGTGTAATTATTGCGGAGTATTAAAATCTTCAAAAGATGAATGTGATGGTTTCAATAATTGTAGTTATTTGCAAAAAAAATTCTCAAAAATTTGTGTTGTTGAAACTATTGGAGATCAGTGGAGTATTGAAAGCACAAACATTTTTAGTGGTTATTTCCATATTCTTGGTGGGACTATTTCTGGATCATTGGATAAAAATCAAAAATTGCTAGTAGAGTCACTTAAAGATAGAGTAAAAAAACAAAATATCGAAGAGGTAATTTTAGCAACAAGTGCCACAGTTGAGGGACAAACGACAGCTTATTATATTGAGGAATCCCTTAAAAATACAAATGTAAAAATTTCTAAATTAGCTCAAGGACTTCCAATAGGCGGAGAAATTGAAAATTTAGATGATGGTACACTATTTTCAGCTTTTAAAAATAGAACTCAGCTTTAATTTTTTTTTCTATATCTGTTAGCATGTAATAATGGCTCTGTATAACCAGAGGGCTGGTCTTTTCCTTTA
This sequence comes from uncultured Pelagibacteraceae bacterium, assembly GCA_902600485.1. GTDB lineage: Bacteria > Pseudomonadota > Alphaproteobacteria > Pelagibacterales > Pelagibacteraceae > Pelagibacter. Next base: position 134,155 of record CACKJD010000001.1, on the reverse strand, counting down.
AAAATTAAATCGCATGCAGTTTTAAAGGCAATAGATTTATCAAAATTAATTGACATTTTTTCGTATCCTGGATCGCTTTTATTTTGATCGTCTACTATTTTTGCCATTTTTTTTAATGTCTCTAAAACCTGGAATGTAGTGCAAATGTTGTGATGAAGCCAATTAGAAATGTGTTGAGATGATATTCTTAATGTTGCTCTATCTTCCATGAGTCCTATATTATTGATATCGGGCACCTTTGAACAGCCTATTCCACTATTAATCCATCTTACAACATAACCCAAGATACCTTGGCAGTTATTTTCTAACTCATTTCTTATATCATCTATATTCCATCTTGGTTTTGAAATAATAGGGATTGATAACAATCCATCCAAATCAAATTTAATTTTTTTTTGAATTTTTTTATGTACATTAAAAACATTTACTTTGTGATAGTGCATTGCATGGAGAGTTGCTGCAGTTGGTGAAGGTGTCCAAGCGCAATTTGCCCCAGACTTTGGATGTCCAATCTTTTGATTTAACATATCTTGCATTTTATCAGGAGCAGCCCACATCCCTTTTCCGATCTGAGCCTTACCTGAAAAACCGCACTCTAAACCAATTTTTACATTATTATTTTCATACGCTTTTATCCAATTTGAATTTTTCATGTCTCCTTTTTTCATCATTGGACCCGCTTCCATTGATGTGTGCATCTCGTCTCCTGTTCTGTCCAGAAATCCGGTGTTTATAAAGACAACTCTTTTTTTTACTTTTTTAATACACTGTTTCAAATTTGAACTTGTTCTTCTTTCCTCATCCATTATTCCTATTTTTATCGTGTTTCTTTTAAGATTTAATACTTCCTCAACGTTCGTAAAAATTTCATCAGCAAAAGCTACCTCATCTGGGCCATGCATTTTTGGTTTGACTATATAAATAGATCCGGTTCGAGAATTTTTATGTTTGTTTAAATCATGAAGACAAGCAGCAGATGTTATAAATGCATCAAGAATTCCCTCTGGAATTTGAGTTTTATCTGAAAAGAGGACAGCAGGAGTTTTCATAAGGTGACCTACATTTCTATTAAGTAGTAAAGCTCTGCCATGTAATTTAATGCTTTTTCCATTAGAGGAAGTATATTTTCTATCAGAATTTAAAAATCTTACATATTTTTTTCCTAATTTTTCAAATTTTACATTTAGATCACCTTTCATTAATCCAAGCCAGTTTCTGTATCCTAAAACTTTGTCTTCAGCATCAACAGCCGCAACACTATCTTCATGATCTATGATTGTGGAAACTGCCGACTCTATTACTAAATCACTGAGACCAATTGGATCGTTGTTAGCGCTAAAAGCGTAAGGGTTAATTATTAATTCTACGTGAAGATTATTATTAATTAATAAAACACCTTTTAATTTTTTTTTATCTGATCTATACCCCACGTATTGCTTTAGATTTTTTAGTTTAATTATTTTTTTATCTATTTTTAATACAAGTTTATGCCCAACTATTTTTAAAGTATTAACTTTTTTCCATGATCCATTTTTTAATGGAAAAACTTCATCGAGAAAGTCCCTACAATATCTTATTACTTTTCCACCACGCACGGGGTTATATCTATTGTCTAACTTTTCTGATCCTATTGCGTCTGTCCCATAAAGCGCATCATAAAGACTTCCCCATCTAGCATTTGCAGCGTTTAAAGCATACCTAGCATTAGATATTGGTACCACCAACTGTGGCCCTGGTATTTTTGCTATTTCCTCGTCAACATTTTTTGTTTGTATTTTAAAGTTCGGAATTTTTTTCTTTAAATAACCAATTCCTAAAAGAAATTTCTTGTATTTAATTAGACTAAATTTTTTTCCTTTATTTTTAATATGCCAATGATCAATAGAATTTTGCAGTTGCCCTCTAATCTCGAGTAATTTTTCGTTTTTTTCTCTTAAATTATTAAGAGATTTTTCAAAACCAGACCAAAAGTGTTTGGATTTGATTTTAGTGTTTTTTAAAAGTTCTTTGCCGACAAAGTTATAGAGTATTTTGCTAACAAATAATTTTCCAACAACTTGATAATCATTTTTTTTAATCATAATTTTATTAAATTATAATATTTTAGTTTATTCCGTATTTACAAGGTTTATTTCTGTTAATATTAACGCAATCATTTTATTGCCTTTTTTAAAATATAATGAATATTAAGATATATGAAAAACTATCTAAATTTTGAAAATGATATTAAAAATATAGAGTTAGAGTTAGATAGGTTAAAAGATCCTTATAACAATGAGGGTATTTCCGAGGTTGATACAAGTAAAATTGATAAATTACAATCAGATCTTAACAAAAAATTAAAAGAAATTTACTCTAATCTTGACCCCTGGCAGACAACTTTAGTAGCCCGCCACGAGGAAAGACCAAAATCAAAGTTTTTTATCGAAAATATTTTCGAAAATTTTTTTCCTTTATCTGGTGATAGACTTTTTGGCGAAGACAAATCTTCTATTGCAGGGTTAGCTACTTTTGAAGGACAGTCTGTCTTAGTTATTGGACAGGAAAAAGGTGATGATCTTGAGTCCAGGATCGAAAGAAATTTTGGTATGATGAAACCCGAGGGCTATCGCAAATCAATTAGACTAATGAAAATTGCAGATAAATTTGGTTTACCGGTTATTACTTTTATAGATACACCTGGAGCCTATCCAGGAGTTGGCGCTGAGGAAAGAGGGCAAGCAGAGGCAATAGCTAAATCGATTGAATGTTCCTTGTCTTTGGGTGTACCAACTATATCAATAATAATAGGAGAAGGTGGATCTGGAGGCGCGATTGCATTAGCATCTTCAAATAAAATTTTGATGTTTGAAAATGCAATTTACTCTGTTATCTCACCCGAAGGGTGTGCGTCTATACTTTGGAGAGACCCTAAAAAAACACTTGAAGCTGCCAAAGCTATGAAACTTACATCCAAGGACTTGTTGGAACTTAAAATTATTGATGAAATTATTTTAGAGCCAAGTGGAGGCGCTCATAGGGATAAAGACCTAACACTTTCAAATTTAAAGAGATCTTTAAAAATAAATTTAAGCGAATTAAAAGATATGACACGACAAGATATAATTGCCCATAGAAAAAATAAATTTTTAAATATTGGTAGGGAAAAAGGCTTATCCAGTGGCTCTTTATCGTCTGAAAAATTATTTTCTAACAGTGTCAAAAATTTTGCTGCTATCAAAAATAAAATCATAGTAAATAAAATTAATATATATATTTTAATTTTTATAATTTTTGTTACATTTTTATATTTATTAAACTTAAATTAAGATAGATTTTTTAATTATTGATATACTTTGATTGATTAACAAGTTAGAATTTTTAATTTTTAAATTAATAGCTTTTTTTTGGTCTTTTTGTGTTATTTTCAATTCGAATATTCAAAAGTATAGCTAATGTATCTTGTCTAATTTTTTCCAACAGTCTTTCAAATAATTCAAATGACTCTTTCTTGTATTCAATTAATGGATCTCTTTGCCCATAGGATCTTAAACCTATCACTTGCCTAAGCTGTTCAAGATATTGTATGTGATTTTTCCAATTTAGATCTATTATTTGTAAAAATATTTTCTTTTCAAGATCCTTATTACCTAATTCAGAAATTTTACTAATTCTTTGATTCCTTCTTTCCAAAAAAATTTCTTTAATAGCATGAATAATCTCACTTTGATTAGATCTTAAAATTTTATTCAAATAATCGTTATCATTATTTTGAAGTAGAACTTCAAATTTACTCTTCAAAATTTTATTTTTTTCTAAGCTAACTGACTTATTTTTTTCAATTATGATATTTTCAATTTCATCATCAAGCAATTTGTCTATAAACTTCGTTATTTCCTCAGTGCTCAAAACTTCTTTACGTTGACTAAATACTACTTGTCTTTGATCGTTAAGAACATTGTCAAATTTTAGAAGGGATTTCCTTATATCAAAATTTCTTGCCTCAACTTTTTGCTGAGCTCTTTCCAACGCTTTGTTAATCCATGGGTGTTCTATACTTTCTCCATCTTTTAATCCAAGTTTTTCTAACATATTGTTTATAGACTCTGATCCAAAAATTCTCATTAAATCATCCTCCAAACTTACAAAAAAAATTGAGCTTCCCTCGTCTCCCTGTCTTCCAGATCTACCTCTCGCTTGATTATCAACCCTTCTTGATTCCATTCTTTCTGTTCCTATTACATATAATCCCCCTAAAGATTTAACTTTTTCTTTTTCATCAATAGCTTTATTGTTGTCACTACTGGTAGGATACTCGTTTTTACCACCAAGCTGGATATCAACACCTCTTCCAGATATACTAGTTGTAATTATTACTGAATTTAATTTTCCTGCATTTGCAATTATTTCAGCTTCTTTCTCATGATTTTTTGCATTTAAAACAGTATGCTTAATTTTTTTGTTTCTTAAGAGATCAGAGTAAATTTCTGATTTATCTACACTTGATGTAAATACTAAAACTGGTTGTCCTTTTTCATTACATTCTTTTACTAAGTCGATAATAGCAATTTTTTTTTCTTCATCAGTCCTAAATATTTTATCATTATGATCTTTTCTAATCATGTTTTTATTTGTAGGTATTGAAACTACTTTTAAACCATATATTTCGTAAAATTCCTGACTCTCTGTCAATGCTGTTCCAGTGCAGCCCGCAAGTTTTTTATATAATTTAAAATAATTTTGGTAAGTGATTGATGCAAGAGTTTGGTTTTCTATTTCAATTTTTACATTTTCTTTTGCTTCTATAGCTTGATGTAATCCGTCAGCATATCTTCTGCCCTCTAATATTCTTCCTGAGATTTCATCTATTATTTTAATTTTTTGTTCTTCGATTACATAATCTTTATCTTTTTTAAAAATAAAATTTGCCTTCAACGCTTGATTTACATGATGGACTATATGAAGATTAGAAGGATCATAAAAATTATTATTTTTTAGTATACCTGCATCACTTAAAATATTTTCTACTTTGTCAATACCTTTGTTAGATAAGATTATAGTTCTATCTTTCTCATCTATCTCGTATTCTGGGTCTTTTAATTTTTTTACAAAATTATTTATAGATTTATATTGTTTGCTCATATTCTCTGCTTGTCCAGATATAACAAGAGGCGTTCTGGCCTCGTCTATTAAACAAGAATCAATTTCATCAACAATTGCATAATAACGATCTTGTTGAACAATTTGATTTATCGAGAGTTTCATATTGTCTTTTAAATAATCAAAACCAAGTTCGCTATTAGTTGCATATGTTATATCGCATGAATAATTTTTTAGTCTTTCATCATCGTTTTGATTATTGTTTATGTATCCACAGCTTACTCCTAAAAAATTATAAATTTTTGACATATTCTCACAATCTCTTTTTGCTAAGTAATCATTGACCGTAACAATATGTACACCTTTACCATTAAGAGAATTTAAATATGCTGCTAATGCAATCGTAATAGTTTTACCTTCACCAGTTTTCATTTCAGCAATTTTACCCTGATGTAAGATTAATCCACCAAGTATCTGAACATCAAAATGTCTTTCTCCTCTTTGTCTTCTTGATGCCTCTCTTACAAGAGCAAAAGCTTCACATATTATTTCATCATTAAAAGGCTCATCCACAAGTCTTGATTTCAGCAATTTTGTCTTTTTTGGAAATTCCTCATCATCTAATTTTGAAATTGTTTTTTCGAGATCATTTATTCTATTTAATAAATATTTGATTTTATCAATCTCATTTTGATTACTACTTTTAAAAATTCTACTAATAAAGCTAATAGGATTAAGCATTTTTTAATTTTTGATATACATTAATAATTAAATAATTATATAGTTATTAACTAATAAATTTAAATATTATGGCTCTAAATTTAAGCAATTTCTTGATTTCTAAAAAAGACAAGTCAAAAATGGCAGACTTTCAAGACTTAGATCACCTAGATGGGGTATCAATTTCCGTCACATCAGCAAATTTATATAATAATAATAGGGATGACCTTGTTCTATTTTATTTCAGAAATGGGGCAGAGTATGCGTCTGTATATACTAAATCAAAAGTGATTTCAGAAAATATAAAGTGGAATTTATCAATTAAGAGTAAAAGAATAAGAGCACTAATAGTTAATGCGCGCAATGCAAATTGCTTAACCGGCTCTAAAGGTTTCAATTCTTTGAAAGAAATCGCCGAGGAAACTGCAAAACTATTATCTAATAAACAAAAATCTGATGAGGACAACCCAAAAAAAATTTCACCCAAAGATATAATATTTGGCTGCACGGGGACCATAGGAGAAACATTTCCATTAGCTAAAATTAAGTCATCTATAAAAAACTTAGTTGATAAAATAAAATATACTCAAAATAAATATTTATGGATTAAATCTGCAATGAGTATACTTACAACTGACTTAAAACCTAAGTTGGCAATGGAAGAATGTAAAATTGGAAATACAAAGGTTAAAATTTATGGAATTGCAAAAGGTTCTGGAATGATTTTTCCAAATATGGCAACTACGTTATCGTATATTTTTACAGATGCAAATTTATCTTCTGGTATTTTAAAAAAGATATTAAAAAAAAATGTTAATGATACCTTCAATGCGATTACTTGTGATGGTGATACAAGTACAAATGATATGATAACATTTTTTTCCACAGGAACAGCAAAAAATAAAAATATCAATAATGCAAATGACTTAAAACTCAAAGATTTTGATAAAGCGGTAAATAATGTTTTATTAAATCTAGCTAAAAGAGTTGTAAGCGATGGCGAGGGGGCCTCAAAATTTATTCAAATAGATGTTATTAAGTGCAAGAACGAGGAAGATGCAAAAAAAATAGCTTTTTCAATTGCAAATTCTCCTCTAGTAAAAACAGCTATTGCAGGAGAAGATCCTAATTGGGGAAGAATAATGATGGCAGCAGGAAAAAATGATGCAGAATTTAATATCAATTCAGTAAATTTAATGTTTGGTGAGCATAAAGTTTTTGAAAAGGGTCAAATTGCCAAAAGTTATTCAGAGCATAATCTTAAGGAATATATGAAAAATGATTCAATAAGAATCATTTTAGATGTTAATTTAGGAAAAAAAAACTTTACTTGCTACACAATGGATTTTACAAAAAAATATATAGAAATTAATTCTGATTATAGGACTTAGAAAATGATTAAATATCGGTTGAAATGTAAAAATTGTGAAAATTCATTTGATAGTTGGTTTTCTTCATCACTAGAATTTGAAAAATTAAAAAAAAATCAATTTCTAAATTGTCATTTCTGTAATTCAAAAAAAATTATTAAAAATCCTATGGCACCTAATATCTTAAGTTTAAAACAAAATTTAAAAAATGAAATTAAAATTAAAAAAAATAAAAATATTAGAAAAAAATTTTTGGAGTTTCAAAATTTTATTAAAAATAATTTTGAAAATGTTGGTGACGACTTTGCATATAAAGCTCGGTCTATACACTTTGATAGAAAAAAAACTAAAGGTATCTATGGAAATGCAACAAAAAAGCAGATTAATGAATTACATGATGAAGGTATTGAAACTCACTCTTTCCCTTGGATAGATGATAAAAAAAACTAAATTTTTTTAAACAACGCCATATAATTTACGTTATTATCAGTGGAAAGTTCCCAATCTCTAGAAATAATATTGTATTTTACACCAAGAATTTCTTCCAACATTAAAGAGTTCTTTTTGCATATTTCTACAAGGTCGCTAGGCTTAACAAACATGTTCCAATCATGAGTACCAATTGGTAACCACCTTAAGACATACTCTGCGCCCAAGATTGCAAAAAAATAAGATTTTAATGTTTTATTCAAGGTTGCAATGAACATTATTCCATTTTTTTTTAAAAATTTAGAACTTTCTTTTAAAAATAAATTTACATCTTCCACATGCTCTACAATCTCCATATTTAACACAACATCGAATTTTTCTTTATAATTAAAATTTTCAGGCGTTGTGCAGTAATAATTTATTTTCAGATCACTCTTTTTTGCATGAATTTTAGCAATCTTAATATTTTTATTTGAAGCATCTATTCCAACAACCTGAGCACCTAATCTCGTGAGTGGCTCACATAGAAGTCCCCCACCACACCCAATATCTAAAATCTTTACATTTGTCAGATAAGTATCGTCTCTTTTTTTTAATTTTTTCAATATACTTTTTTTTTATATAATCGAGTCTCACCGGATTAAATTTATGTAAAGGTTTAAATTTTCCATTTGGATCCCACCATTCTTTGGCTAACTTTGAAAATTTATCAATTTCCTTTTTATTAACTGTTTTATTTTTCATTGATAGTTGACTTTTTGTTTATGATAATATTTATCTAAATATAAAAATTTAAATTAAATATTCAATGAAAATAATTGTTTTAAAATTTGGTGGAACATCTGTGGGGACTTTAAGTAAAATTACAAAAGTGGCTAAAGTAATCGCCTCTTACGCTAAAAAAAAATATAAAGTAATTGTTGTGTCTTCAGCCATGAGTGGGGTCACAAATCAGTTGTTATTAAAAACAAAAAAAATATCTCAAAACTTCCCAAATGAGGAAAAAGATGTGATCTTATCAACAGGTGAACAAATTTCTTGTGCTCTAATTGCAGGTAAACTTAATTTACTTGGTTATAAATCAAGGTCATGGTTAGGATGGCAGTTACCAATTATAACAAGGGGCAAATACAGTTCTTCTAGAATAATAAAAATACAAAAAACTAAAATTATTAAATATCTGAAATCAGGTGGAATTCCAATTGTAACAGGATTTCAAGGTATAAATTCCGATTTTAGAATTACTACTCTTGAAAGGGGTGGCTCAGATACGAGCGCAATATTATGTGCAAAATTTTTTAATGCTAAAAAATGTATAATTTATACTGATGTTGAAGGTGTTTACACAACTGATCCTAATCTAACTAAATCTGCAAAAAAAATAAATAAAATTTCCTATGAGGAAATGCTAGAGATGGCGTCTTTAGGTGCTAAAGTGATGCAACCAGCATCAATTCAAGAGGCAAGACTAAATAGAATAGAAATAGACGTTAAGTCAACTTTTTCTAAAAAAAGTGGAACCACAATAACAAAAAAAAGAAATATAACTGGAAAAAACATAATAAGAGGAATTTCTTTTACTAAAAATGATGCAAAATTGACTTTACTTGGTGTTAAAGATAAACCAGGAATTGCTGCTTCTATTTTTAAACCTCTTTATGAAAATTCTATAAATGTTGATATGGTTGTACAAAATATATCAGCAGGCAGTAAAGAAACAGATTTAACATTTACCATTAAATTAGAGGATTTGTATAAAACTCGTAAGCTTTTAGAAAATAATAAGTCGATCAATTTTAGAAAATTAATTGTAAATAAAAATGTTTCAAAAGTTTCAATTGTTGGCGTTGGAATGATAACAACACCTGGAGTGAGCTATAGGATGTTTAGGGCTTTGGCCAAAAAAAAAATAAACATAGAAGTTATATCTACTTCTGAAATTAAAATATCAGTTTTAATTAACAAAAAAAACCTAAAAAAATCTGTTGAAATACTTCACCAAGAATTTAAATTAAGTAGTAGTTTATGAGTTTAAGATCTTACAGAGATATACAAAAAAGAAAAACACGAGAAATTAATGTTGGAGATGTCAAAATAGGAGGATCAAATTCTATATCAGTTCAATCTATGACAAATACGTTGACTACTGATGTTAAAGCAACAATTAAACAAATAGAAGATCTTTCTAACGAAGGAGCTGATCTGGTAAGAGTATCCTGCCCAGATGAAAATTCCACTAAAGCACTTAAAGAAATATGTAAACATTCTAAAGTTCCGATAATTGCTGATATACACTTTCATTATAAACGAGCGCTTGAGGCTGCCGATAATGGAGCAAAATGTTTAAGAATAAATCCAGGTAACATAGGTACAAAAGATAAATTAAAAGAAGTGATCAAGTCAGCTAAGTATAATGGATGTTCTATAAGAATCGGCGTGAATGCGGGTTCATTAGAACAATATTTATTAGAAAAATATAAAGGACCTTGCCCTGAGGCATTGGTAGAAAGCGCATTAAAAAACATAAAACTAGTCGAAGATAATAATTTTGATCAGATTAAAATTAGCGTTAAGTCTTCTGATGTTTTTTTATCAATCGCAGCTTACAGGCAATTATCAAAGAAAACAGAATATCCATTACATCTTGGAATTACAGAATCAGGTAGTTTTATACCAGGTAGTGTAAAATCATCTATTGGCCTAGGTGTTTTGCTTCTTGAGGGTATAGGTGACACAATCAGAGTTTCATTATCGGATGACCCAGTTAAAGAAATTAAAATAGGTAACGAAATTTTAAAGTCACTTAATTTGCGTTCAAGAGGTGTCAAAATAATATCCTGTCCGTCCTGTGCTAGACAAGGCTTTAATGTTATAGAGACAGTAAAAACTCTTGAGGAAAAATTATCACATATAAAAACTCCTATAACTTTGTCAATAATCGGGTGCGTTGTAAATGGACCTGGCGAAGCATCACAAACAGATATTGGAATTACTGGAGGTGGCAAGGATAGCAATATGCTTTATCTCAGCGGAATTCAAAACAAAAAAATAAAAAATGATGAAATCATATCTCAAATTGTTTCTCTAATTGAAAAAAAAGAAGCTGAGATTTTAAATAAAAAGTAAATCATGATACCAGTTGAAAAAGTTAGAGAAATTATCTCTAAACATGAAGTATTAGAAAAAGAATTGTCATCTAACAAAGTAGATAAAAAAAATTTTGCCAGAATTTCAAAAGAATACTCTGATTTAAACGAGATTTTAATTTGTGCAAAAGAATTTTTGAATTTTAATGAAACAGAAAAAGATTTAGAAAAAATAATAAATGATAGTTCATCTGAAGAAGAAATGAGAGAATTAGCTAAGATAGAATTAGATGAACTTAAAAAAAATAAAATACTCAATGAAAAAAAATTAAAATTATTTTTGTTGCCAAAAGATGATGCAGATAAAAAAGATGCTATAATAGAAATTAGAGCGGGGACAGGAGGGCTTGAAGCGAGTTTATTTGCTTCAGATTTATTCAAAATGTATGAAAAAGTGAGTCATAAAAAAAAATGGTCCTTAGAGATAATAAGTATTTCCAAAAGTGATGCTGGTGGATTAAAAGAGGTGATAGCTAGTATAAAAGGGAAAAATATTTATTCCTCACTTAAATTCGAAAGCGGAGTTCATAGAGTACAAAGAGTTCCTGATACAGAGACGCAAGGTAGAGTACACACATCTGCCGCTACCGTTGCAGTTCTACCAGAGGCTGAGGAGGTTGATGTAAAAATTGATGATAAAGATTTGAGAATTGATGTTTTTAGAAGCAGTGGACCCGGAGGCCAAAGTGTTAATACCACCGACTCAGCTGTCAGAATTACACATATACCCACTGGAATAGTTGTTAGTCAACAAGATGAAAAATCACAAATTAGAAATAAAGAAAAGGGGCTAAAGATTCTAAGGTCAAGAATTTATGAGCATGAAAGAAAAAAAATAGAGGATGCGAGATCCAAAGATAGAAAAAGTAAAATTGGAACTGGAGATAGATCTGAGAGAATAAGAACCTATAATTTTCCACAAGGTAGAGTTACTGATCACAGAATAAATCTCACATTGCATAAATTAGTGGAATTTATGGAGGGTGAAGTTTTTGACGAAATTGTTGAAAGTCTCAATTTGCATGCACAAGAAGAAGAACTTAAAAGTTTAGAGAAATGAATTTATTTCAAGCTCTTGAAAATGGTTATAATTTATTGAAAACAAATAATATAAATAGTTACAAAATAGATGCGGAGCTTTTGTTATCTGATAGTCTGAATATTTCAAAGGAAAGATTAATACTAAATCTTAAAAGAGTAATTAATAATGAGACTTACAACAACTTTTTACTGAAAATAAACAGAAGGAGAGCCAAGGAGCCAATTGCATATATTTTAAAAAAAAAGGAGTTTTGGAAAAATAAGTTTTATATTAATAAAAATGTTCTTATACCAAGACCAGAAACTGAACATTTAGTTGAAGAAACTTTAAATATTATATCAACTAATCAAAAAAAAAGGCTTTTAGAAATCGGTGTAGGCTCCGGATGTTTGATTATATCTGTCTTAAAAGAAAGAATTAATTGTTCTGCTTTTGGTATTGACTGCTGTAAAAATGCAATAAAAATAGCAAAAATCAATGCAAAATTACATCAGGTTCAAAATAGGATTAATATTTTCAAAACAGATGTTGACAATTTAAATTCAGGTAAATATGATTTAATACTTAGTAACCCTCCCTATATTGACAAACATAAACTTAAATATTTGGGCGTTAGCGAGTATGAACCTACAAAAGCTTTAAACGGAGGAATAAACGGAACTGAAATACTGATTAAGGTTGTGAAAAAATCTTCAAAATTATTAAAGATTAATGGAAAATTAATTATTGAAATTGGCAGTGATCAAAAATACAAAATGATTAATATACTAAAAAAAAATAAATTTTATATAAACAAAATAACTAAAGATTTATCTAACCTCGACAGATGTATAACATCCACAAAAATTGCATAAAAAAATATGAGACCTTTTAAAAATAATCATAAAAGATCTAGAGGTAGAGGTATGCAAGATAGATCATTCAAAAGATCAAATGATATTAATAGACTTAATCCAGAATTAGGTAATAGAGAAAATGGTTATAGAAGAAAAAGTAACCGTAATAATGGTAACGTAGATAAATTAATTTTGAAATACAATGAGCTTGCAAGAGAAGCTTTATCTAATGGTGATAAAATTTTGTCTGAAAATTATTATCAATACGCAGATCATTTTTTAAGAATTTCAATTGAGCAAAAAGAAAAACAAAAAGAAAAAATACAAAATTCTATTGAGACAAATTAAAAATTTGCTACCAAATCAGACTTAAGAACATCTGTTTTTATTCTAACTATCTCAAATTGTTTTCTGCTTGAGCCATCTAATGATTTACCCGGTGGAAGTTTAAGAAGTTGAGAATTAATTTTTTTTCCATTTTCAATGACTTCATAATGAAGATGAGGACCTGTAGATAATCCAGTTGAACCTACATAACCAATTATTTGTCCTTGTTTAACTCTGTTACCTGGTATTGAAATATTAGAAAAGTTTTTCATATGTGCATACACAGTTTGGTATGTTTTATTGTGTTTTATTTTCACACAATTTCCTCCTCCGCCGCACCAACCCGCTTTAATAATTACTCCGTCCCCCGATGCCATTATTGGTGTACCTTCAGGTGCTGCAAAATCAGTACCTCTATGCATTTTGTTATAACCTAGTATTGGATGTTTTCTCATACCAAAAGCAGAAGATAATCTAGCTCCATTAATTGGGGTTTTCATTAAAGCTTTTTTAACACTTTTACCGTTTTCATCATAATGCCCGTCAAAGTTTTTTTTTGGAAAATAATAAAGTTGATTCAATTGTCCACGCAACATTAAGTTTGCATAAATTATATTCCCATTTTCAAATATTTTTCCGTTTTCGTCTACAAATATTTCGTAGATAATTTGGAACGAATCATTTTTTCTGATATCCCTCTGAAAATCAACTTGAAATCCATAAAGCCTTGCAAATTCAATTATAATATTTGGATCGATATTTTCTTTTGTTGCACTTCTATATAAACTCGATTTAATTATACCTTCTTTTAATATAATTTTTTTTTCTAGATTTGTTACTATTTCTCTTTTAACAAATTCGTTATTTTTTAATTCCTTGTATATTTCCAATTTTCTTGATTTGGATACTGGAATTAAAATGTTAGAAATTCCCTTAAAATTTTCGTTGTTTTCTATAGTTAGTTTTAAAGTCTGATTTTCTATTAAATTTTGTGCTTCGGTATTTTGCAACAATTTAACAATTTTTTTTATTTCTTTTTCACTTACAGAAAGATTATTTAAGATATTTACAAGACTATCTCCAGTTTTGATTTTATATTCAACATTCTCGAATTTTGGTTTTAAATTAGTAAAGAAGTAGTTGACAGTTTTCTTGAAATAGGAGTTTCTAAAAATTTGTAAATAATCTTTTTCAATTTTTTTGGTGTTAAAATTGTAAAATTGAGTAATAAATATAGTGATTATCAATAGAAATATTAATAAAAAAATTTCAAGATTCTTTTTAACAATACTCACAATTTTAAGTTGAATAAAATTCATTTTTTTTAATTATTTTATTTTCACCAGTTTTTATATCAAAAAACCCATATTTTATTGATTTTTTTGGAGATTTTTTCAATCAAAATTCTTGATTTAGTGATTATTTGTACTATAAGCATTTTTTCCAAACAATAAAATTATTGTTATTATTAGGTTTTACCCTAATTAGCTATTTTAAACGTGAAATTAAGAAGAGAAGTGTGGACGGTTAAGGTTACCAAAATTTGTCGTACACACTTCAAATACATATAAATTTATTCTTAGATTTATATGGAAGCTAGTGTGCGCCGTTTTTAAACTTGAGAGTTTGATCATGGCTCAGAACGTACGCTGGCGGCACGCCTAATACATGCAAGTCGAACGAAGTAGCAATACTTAGTGGCAGACGGGTGAGTAACATGTAGGTATCTTCCCTATGGTGAGGAATAACACGAGGAAACTTGTGCTAATACCTCATAAGTCTTTACGGAGAAAGCTTTATGCGCCATTGGATGAGCCTGCACTTGATTAGTTTGTTGGTGGGGTAATGGCCTACCAAGACTATGATCAATAGCTGATTTGAGAGGATGATCAGCCACATTGGGACTGAGACACGGCCCAAACTCCTACGGGAGGCAGCAGTAGGGAATCTTGCACAATGGGGGAAACCCTGATGCAGCGATGCCGCGTGAGTGAAGAAGGCCTTTGGGTTGTAAAGCTCTTTCGTCGGGGAAGAAAATGACTGTACCCGAATAAGAAGGTCCGGCTAACTTCGTGCCAGCAGCCGCGGTAATACGAAGGGACCTAGCGTAGTTCGGAATTACTGGGCTTAAAGAGTTCGTAGGTGGTTAAAAAAGTTGGTGGTGAAATCCCAGAGCTTAACTCTGGAACTGCCATCAAAACTTTTTAGCTAGAGTATGATAGAGGAAAGCAGAATTTCTAGTGTAGAGGTGAAATTCGTAGATATTAGAAAGAATACCAATTGCGAAGGCAGCTTTCTGGATCATTACTGACACTGAGGAACGAAAGCATGGGTAGCGAAGAGGATTAGATACCCTCGTAGTCCATGCCGTAAACGATGTGTGTTAGACGTTGGAAATTTATTTTCAGTGTCGCAGCGAAAGCAATAAACACACCGCCTGGGGAGTACGACCGCAAGGTTAAAACTCAAATGAATTGACGGGGACCCGCACAAGTAGTGGAGCATGTGGTTTAATTCGAAGATACGCGCAGAACCTTACCAACACTTGACATGTTCGTCGCGACTTTAAGAGATTAAAGTTTTCGGTTCGGCCGGACGAAACACAGGTGCTGCATGGCTGTCGTCAGCTCGTGTCGTGAGATGTTGGGTTAAGTCCCGCAACGAGCGCAACCCTCACTTTTAGTTGCCATCATTTAGTTGGGCACTCTGAAAGAACTGCCAGTGATAAGCTGGAGGAAGGTGGGGATGACGTCAAGTCCTCATGGCCCTTACGTGTTGGGCTACACACGTGCTACAATGGCATTTACAATAGGAAGCAAGACGGCGACGTTAAGCAAATCCTAAAAAAATGCCTCAGTTCGGATTGTACTCTGCAACTCGAGTACATGAAGCTGGAATTACTAGTAATCGCGGATCAGCGCGCCGCGGTGAATACGTTCCCGGGTCTTGTACACACCGCCCGTCACACCATGGGAGTTGGTTCTACCTTAAGGCAAAGGTTAAAAACTTTGACCACGGTATAGTCAGCGACTGGGGTGAAGTCGTAACAAGGTAGCCGTAGGGGAACCTGCGGCTGGATTACCTCCTTTCTAAGGATGAATAAAGTTATTTAATAATTTTATTCTAAATATTTAACAGGCTAATGTTGACCGTCCGCATTTCTCTTCTTATTTTTTTTGTGTTTCTCTATAAATACAATGAGGGCCGGTAGCTCAGTTGGTTAGAGCACACCCTTGATAAGGGTGGGGTCGATAGTTCGAGTCTATCTCGGCCCACCAAACTTATCTGGGGGATTAGCTCAGCTGGGAGAGCGCCTGATTTGCATTCAGGAGGTCAGCGGTTCGATCCCGCTATCCTCCACCAAGAAACACGTAGCTATTTTATTTGTAAATATTTTAATAATTATCAATATCTATATCCGATTGTTCGAATAGATGAACAATCAAGAATGTTCGAAAAAATGAACATTCCAACAAAATTTGATTCAAACACAGAATTTTTTTCTGTGCATAAATCAAGCGTTTAAGGGCGTGTGGCGGATGCCTTGGCACTAAAAGACGATGAAGGACGTGGTATACTGCGAAAAGTTTCGGGGAACTGTATGCAAGTTTTGATCCGAAAATTTCCGAATGGGGAAACCCTACACTTTATGTGTAACTTTAAATTGAATACATAGATTTAAAGAGACAACCTGGAGAACTGAAAC
>CACKJD010000001.1:0-115000 GCA_902600485.1 uncultured Pelagibacteraceae bacterium | reverse complement strand
GTGGAAGTGCGGTAACGCATGTAGCTGACCAGTACTAATAGCTCAATCGGCTTGATTTATGCACTGAAAAAAATTTTAGGAAAATATAAATAATAGAAAACTTGATAATAAAGCTAAGGCATTTAACGTTATTCTAAATTGCGTGTAACTAATTAGCTTATTTAAAATATTTCCGATGATGATACCCAATATAATCATTAAGTATATTTTAAAACCATCGGGAAGTAAAAATTTTTCATAAAAAATAACAACAGTTATAAAATATTGGACTGAAGCTAGTATTAGATAAAAAAAAGTAATATTAAATCTCGCAGAATTTTTTTCTTTATTTGTAGATAACGCTAGTGACATAAGAGTTCCACCTGAGTTAGTTAAACCGTGCATCAATCCGACAATTGATAATACAGATATTCTAAAAAAATTAATTTTGAATTTTATTTTTTCTTTAAAAATCATAAAAAGAACTGAAAAAATAATGAATAAAGATACTAAATAATTAAAATTTATATAATCTTGGAAATACTTTATAAATATTAATCCAACAATTATAGATGGAGTACAAATTTTAAAAAATTTAATTAGTTCTTGATTTGAAAATCTTTTAAAATTAACAGTTTTTTTCATTAAAATTAGATTTACAAAACTAGTAGCAATAGATAGCGGGAGAAGAAAAAAGAATATTTCTACAATATTATATCCCAAAATAAGTAAAAAAGGTGTACCTAGCACAAGAATTCCTACACCAATAGCTGACTGCAAACATGCGATTAAACAAAAATAAACTAAAAAAAGTGAAATATCGAACATAAAAATTATACCAAATAATAAATATATAGATAATATTTATTTATGAAAGGTAAAATAATTTGGTTCACTGGTCTTTCTGGGTCTGGAAAAACTACTTTGGCAAAGCATATTACAAAAAAATTAAAAAAGAGAAAGTACAAAGTCAAAGGAATTGACGGTGATATTTTTAGAAAAAAAAACAAAACTAGAAACAGTTTTACAAAAAAAAACATAATAAAAAATAATTACAAAATTATAAATTTAATAAAAAAAAACAAAAAAAAATATGACTATCTTATCGTGTCAGTTATATCTCCACTGGTTGAAACAAGAAAGCATGCAAAAAAATTTTTTGGAAAAGATTACCACGAAGTTTATACGAAATGTAAAATTTCTATTTTAAAAAAAAGAGATACTAAGGGACTTTATAAATTGGCAGATAATGGAAAACTGAAAAATTTAATTGGTTATAAATCAAAAATAAAATACGAAAAATCTTTATATTCAAAAATCACTATTAATACAGATAAAATGTCTATTAAGGAATCAATAAATAAAATATTAAATAATACTAGAAATTAATAATTTTTTTTTATTATTTTTTTTATGAATTTCGTATAAACTTTTTATAAAGTTTACACACTTTTCGGGGTTTGCACCAATTGCAGTTTCAGCAGCTAAGACTATTCCAGATGCACCCATTTCGAGTGAATTATAAATATCATTAGCTTCCGATCTAGTGGGTGAAGAATTTTTTATCATACTTTCAAGAAAATTTGTTGCTATATAAACCTCCTTATTTTTTTTTTTATTTGCCTCAGATATTATATATCTTTGAGCGACAGGTATCTTTTCTATTGAAATATCTTTTGATAAATCCCCTCTATCAATTAAAAATTTGTTTCCATATTTAAGCATTTTTTTAAAATCTTGAATCGCATTTTTTGTTTCAATTTTAAATATTTTATTTTCATTCTTCAAAAGTTTGTTGAATTTTAAAATATCTTTATGAGAGTTCGTAAAAGATAAAGCAAAATTTTTAACATTCATTTTTTTTGCAATTTCTATTGCTTTTATGTCCTTTGTAGACAAAAAATTTAGATTTATATTTCTATTAACTAAATGTACTCCTTTGTTATTTTCTAAATATCCTTCACTTAAAGTCTTAAATTCAATTATATTTTTTTTGCATTTTAAAATTTTTACTTTTAGCCCCTCAAATCCAATATCAAGTGTGTCTTCTTTTCTTAAATTTGCAAATACTGTCTGAGGGTATAAATTGAAAATACCTTCATTTTTATTGTGGATAAAACCTTTCTGATTAACTTTAAATTTTTTTCTTACTTTGGCTTTTGTACGTATTTGAGCACCTTCTGTATCTATACAAATGTTACAACTAGTGTTTTTTTTAATAAACTTAATTATTTTACTCAAATCATTGAGATCAATATGTGATAAATTTAGTCTCAAAAGATCTATCTTTTTTTTACTAGCAAATTTGAGAAATTTTTTGTTCAAACTAGAAGGGCCCAAAGTACAGAATAGTCTTTTTCTTTTCATATTTTACTTTACAGTTCAAAGATTGAACGTTATATTGTTCAAAATTTGAACTATGTCAACAAATAATAATCAAGACGAATTTAACGTACTAAGGAAAATCAAACAAAATCCGAGCCTTTCACAGAGAAAGATGGCAAAAGAATTAGGTTTTAGTCTAGGTAAATTAAATTATTGTTTAAATGCGTTAATAGAAAAAGGATTAGTAAAAATCCAAAACTTTAACAAGAATCCAAAAAAAATTAATTATATCTATTTGCTTACACCAAAGGGAATTTCCCTAAAAACCAATCTAACCATCTCTTTTATGAAAAGAAAAATGGCTGAATATGATGAATTAAAAAAAGAATTAGAAGAATAAAATGTGGATAGTTTTAAAATATAAAAGTAAAGAGAAACATCTTTTGCAAAAAAAGCTAAAAGATTTAATTGGGGCCAATTTGATATTTTTTAATCCAAAACTAAAAATTGAAAAATTTTGTGGTAACAAACGTATCTTTCTAGAGAAAAATCTTCTGGAGGATTATTTAATTTGTCATAGCAAGGAATTTTTAAATCGATCTATTTTGCATAAAGTGAAATTTACCCAGGGTGTAAAATACTTACTTGAGAATTTTGTTTGTAATCAAAAAGATATAATCAACTTTATTAAGCATTGTAAAAATTTTGAAGAAAATGGTTTTATTAATACTAATTTTTTTAAAGATATTAATTTTGTGAAAGGCCAGTTTATATCTGGGCCATTTAGAAATTTGATTTTTGAGGTATTGGAAAGAAACCACAAAAATTTAAAAGTTTTAGTAGGAAATATTAAGACGACTATATCGGAAAAAAGTTCAAATAGTTATATTCCTGCTTAAATAAACAGTGATATATGATCAAACTTGATACAAGTAAATTTCAAGAAGTGCGGAGCTATGCCTAATTCAAAGTTAATTAATGTAAACGAATTAAAAAAATTAACTTACAAGTTAAAAGGAAAAAAAATTGTTCTATGTCATGGAGTATTTGATCTTTTGCATATTGGGCATATTAAACATTTTGAAGAGGCAAAAAAATATGGTGATGTGCTTATAGTTTCAGTCACGTCAGATAAATTTGTCAACAAAGGTCCCAATAGACCTGTTTTCAATTTGGGTCTTAGAGCGGAAGCACTCATTGCTTTGGAATGTGTAGACTATGTTATTGAAAATAGAATGCCTAATCCAATTAATTTAATCAAAACAATAAAACCAAAATTCTATGCAAAAGGGAAAGATTATAAAAATATTAAAGATGATATTACAGGAAATATCAAAAATGAAATTAAAGCTATAAAATCAGTTGGAGGGAAATTTATTTCCACTAAATCTGAACTTGAAAGCTCAAGTAAAATAATTAATGAAAATAATCTCTTGAATTTTAGTTCTCTACAAAACAAATTTTTAAAAAAAATTAAAAAAAAAGGGAACAAGGAAAAATTTGTTTTATCATTGAACAAACTTAAAAAAGTAAAAGTGCTAGTAATTGGGGAAACTATTATCGATAAATATACTTTTTGTGATACGATAGGAAAATCTAGTAAAGAGCCTATTTTAGTTCTTAAGCAAAAATTTACAAAAGATTATTTGGGTGGTGCAGCAGCAGTTTGCAAACAAGTATCTGAGTTTTCAGAAAGTGTCTCATTTTTAACTATGATTGGACAAAATAAAACCTATCAAGATTTTATTAAAAAAAATCTGTCAAAAAGAGTAAAAATTAACTTTGTTTTCAAAAAAAATTCACCGACAATAGTTAAAAAAAGATATGTGGACGAGTCAAGTAACTCGAAAACTCTTGGGGTTTATGATTTAGATGATAAAAATTTGGAAACAAAAAATGAAACCCAGGTATTGAGATATTTAATTAAAAATCTAAATAAATTTGATTTAGTTATAATTTCAGACTATGGGCACGGATTTATAACTGACAAAATATCTAAACTAATATCATTAAAATCAAAAAAAGTTGTCATTAATGCTCAAGTGAATGCAAATAACCAAGGCCAGCATACCTTAGAAAAGTACAAAAAATCTTTATGTGTTATAATAAATGAGTCTGAAATGAGATCTGAATTAAGAGATAAAGATGGTGATATAAAATTCCTTATTAAAAAACTTTCGAAGAAAATTAACACATCTTTAATCTTAACAACTATGGGTAGGGAGGGTTCAATTCTTTTTGATTGTAAAAAAGAAAAATTTTATCATTGCCCCGCGTTTGCGAATTCTGTTGTTGATAAAGTTGGAGCAGGTGATGCAATGTTGTCTAGTTTTTCAATGATAAATTTCAAAAATGAGGATCCTGAACTTTCTCTATTTTTAAGCTCCTTGGTTGCGGCAAATACTGTGAAAGAATTTGGGAATGATAGAGTTATCAAGGTCAAGGAACTCGTTAAAATTTTAGAGCATATTTATCTTAAATAATGAAAAGCAAAATACTGGTTTTAGGGGCCTCAAGCTTTGCGGGGTCAAGTTTTATAAGTTTATCCATTAAAACAGGAGTCTTCAAAAAAATTGTAGGAGTTTATAACACATATGTTCCAATAACATTTTCACAAATGCAAAAACAAAAACAAACAAACCTTAGATTAATTAAATTAAATTTTTCCAAGGATGCAAAAAAATTAATTAAAATTATTGAGACTTTTAAGCCTGAACAAATTATTGATTTTTCATCCATATGTATGGTGGCTGAAAGTTGGCAAATGCCAGAAAAATATTTTTCATATAATATACAATCCAAAATACCGTTGTTGAAAGTTTTAACTAAATTTAAATTTATTAAAAAATATATCTATATTTCAACTCCAGAAGTTTTTGGAAATACAAAAAATAAATCGTTAAACGAAAAAAATACCAATTACAATCCATCAACACCATATGCCTTATCAAAACTTTCCTTCGAAATGTTACTTCAGACTTATTTAAAAAATTTTGACCTGCCAATTATAATCACAAGATTTTCTAATTTTTATGGACCTTACCAGCCTCTTCATCGATTAATACCAAAACTTAATTATTGTATTAATCAAAAAATGAAGTTCCCACTTCAAGGCGATGGTAAATCTAAGAGGAATTTTATTTATATAGATGATTTTTTTTCAGGACTGCTCTCTGTCTTAAAAAAGGGAAAAAAAGGAAAAATTTATCATTTCTCTGGTAAAGAATTGTGGTCTGTAAATAAGATAATAGAGTTAATATGTAAGCAAAAAAAAGTGACAATTAGCAAAATCATAAAAAGAACAAATGATCGAAAAGGAAAGGATCCAATATATAAACTTTCATGTAGTGAAACTATGAAGGAGCTTAATTGGCGACCAAAGGTCTCCATTAAAAAAGGAGTATTGAAAACACTGAATTTTTATGACAGAAACCCACATTTACTTAATAAAAACAGCATGAATTATAAATTTAATAAATAATGATGAAAAAAAACTTTCTACCACAACAATATCAAAAAAATTCAATGTTGAAAATTAATCATTCATATTTGATTGAACAATTTTCAGACTACTCAAAAATTTTTAAAAAAATTCAAAAAGTTGTTCTCAAAGGTGATTATACTTTAGGAAATGAAGTAGATAAATTTGAAAAAAATATCTCAAAAAGAATGGGATCTAAACATACAGTTGCAGTAGGTAATGGAACAGATGCTTTATTTTTGGTGTTGAAAGCATTTAATATAGGCTTAGGTGATGAGATCATAACTACTCCTTTTACATTTATCGCTACCGTTGCTTCAATTGCTACTGCTGGAGCAAAACCAGTTTTTGTAGATGTAAAAGATGATTATAATATAGACGAAGACAAAATTGAGGCAGCTATAACAAAAAAAACTAAAGCAATAATGCCAGTTCACTGGGCCGGCAGACCTTGTGAACTTAAAAAAATAAAAAAAATTGCTGATAAATATAAGTTAAAAGTAATACAAGACTCTTGTCATGCAATTGATGCAAAATACCACGGACAACATATCGTAAATTTTGCTGATGCATGCACTTTCAGTATGCACCCTCTTAAAAATCTTAACATTTGGGGTGATGGTGGATTTATTATTACCAATAAAAGTGATCTAGCGAAGAGATTATATTTAATAAGAAATCATGGATTAATAAATAGAGATAATTGTGACGTTTTTGCTTTTAATTCAAGACTTGACACAATTCAAGCTACAGTTGCAAATTATAAAATTAAAACAAAATTGAATAACATCACCAAGAAAAGAATTTTTAATGCAAAACTGTTCGATAAAGAACTAAAAAAAATTCCCAATGTAAAATTAGTGCAAAGGGATAAAAACTTAAAAGAAGTCTTTCATTTATATCAAGTGAACGTAAACCATAGAGATAAATTGAAAAAATTTCTTAACAAAAAGAATATTGATGCAAAAATTCACTATCCTATCCCAATACACTTGCAAAAAGCTGCAAAGTATCTGAAATATAAAAAAAATGATTTTCCAATAGCTGAGAAACTTGCAAAAACAACTTTGTCTTTACCGGTTCACGAATTTATTAATAAAAAAGATATTGTAAAAATGGCAAATTATATAAGCTTATTTTACAATAAAAGATATTATAAATGAAGATACTAGTAACTGGCGGATGTGGGTTTACAGGAACTGTATTAATAAAAAAACTTCTTAAAGAAGGTCATAAAGTTACATCTATAGACACTCAATGGTTTGGAAATTATCTGAGACCCCACAAAAATTTAAAAAATATTAAAATGGATATTAAAAATATAAATAATTTTTCATTAAAAAATTTCGATAGCATTATACACTTAGCCTCAATTGCCAACGACCCAATGTCGGAGATTGACAAAAACTTGAGTTGGGAAGTTTCTGCCCTTGCTTCTTTATTACTAGTAAAGCAAGCAATTAAATTTAGAGTAAAGAGAATTATTTATGCATCATCTGGTTCTGTTTATGGAATAAAAAAAGAGAAAAAAGTTCACGAAAACCTCTCCCTAAATCCCATATCCTTATACAATAAGGTTAAAATGTCCACTGAAAGAATATTACTCTCTTTTAAAAATGAGATTGATATATTCATTGTGAGACCTGGAACAGTTTGTGGTTACTCACCCAGAATGAGATTAGATTTAACAGTAAATGCTTTGTCTTTTAGCGCACTAAAAAAAAAATGTATAAATGTTTTTGGAGGAAAACAGATAAGGCCAAATATTCATATAGATGATTTAACTGATTTATATATTTTTTTATTAAAAACAAATAAAAGAAATAAGGGTGTTTATAATGCAGGTTTTGAAAATAAAAGTATTATCAAAATTGCTAATGAAATTAAAAGTAAAATTAACTGTAAAATTAATATAATAAAAAATAATAATGATCCTAGAAGTTACAGATTAGATTCATCAAAGCTCCTGAAAATTGGATTCCGCCCTAAAAAAAAAATCTCTGATGCAATCAATGAATTAATATTTTTATATAAAGCCAAAACACTTAAGGAAAAAAAAAATTTTCACTCAATTAAGTGGTTAAAGAATGCAATCATTGGATAAAAGATCAAAATACCTAAGGTCATTAATAGTTGAAATGATCGAAGTTAAAAAAGGAGGACACTTTGGTCCGGCACTTTCTTTGGTGGAGATTTTAAGGGTTTTGTATGATGATGTTTTGAAAATAAATCCGAAAGATCCTAATAATCCTAAGCGAGACAGATTAATACTAAGCAAAGGACACGGTTGTTTGGCTTTATACTCAATTTTATTTGATAAAGGTTTTTTTAATAAAAAAATATTATCTACTTTTTGCTCATTTCACTCTCCTCTTGGAGGACACCCTGAAAAAGGTAAATTACCAGGGATAGAAGCGTCAACTGGTTCACTAGGTCATGGTTTACCAATAGGGGTTGGAATTGCATTAGCGGCAAAACTTAGAAAGCAAAAATTTCAAACATTTGTGATAGTTGGTGACGGAGAAATAAATGAGGGATCAAATTGGGAAGCTTTTATGACTGCTTCAAAATATAAATTAGACAATTTAACAATTATAGTAGACTCAAATAAATTTCAGTCATATGGAGAAACAGAAAAAGTTTTAAAAATTCGACCATTAAAAAGAAAATTAGAAAGTTTCGGATTAAATGTTTATGAAGTAGATGGGCATAATGTACAAGATTTAAGAAAAGTCTTAAAATTAGTAAAAAAAAAAAATATACCTAATGCTATCATCTGCAATACAATAAAAGGCAGGGGTTTTGCTTTTGCAGAGGCAAAAGCTGAATGGCATCATAAATCAAACCTGACAGAAGATAATATTAAAAAAATGTATGAAAGCTTAAAATAGATTTTATGAGAAAAACAGCTTTAAACAAAGTTTTTGAACTTGCACAAAATAACAAAAATGTTCTTTTTGTTGGATCAGACTTGGGTGCTGGCGTGCTTAATGACATGAAAAAAAGTATTCCAGAAAGATTTCTTATGGAAGGTGTTTGTGAGCAAAATATAATAGGAATGTCTTCAGGGTTAGCAATGGAGGGGTTTTTACCGTATGTTAATACTATAGGTACATTCCTTACTAGAAGATGTTACGAGCAAATAGTCTTGGACGTTTGTCTCCACAACTTACCTGTTAGATTTATTGGAAATGGCGGGGGACTTGTCTATGCTCCTTTAGGTCCGACACACTTATCAACAGACGATTTTGCAATTTTAAGGGTAATACCAAATATGAGCATAATAGCACCTTGTGATGCTTATGAAATGGGACACTTAATGGATCAATCTTTGAACTGGCCAGGTCCATTGTATATTAGACTTGCAAGAGGCGGAGACCAATTAATCACAGATAAGTTTAAAAAATTAGAAATAGGTAAGGCTTTAATCATAAAAGAGCCTGAAGATGGGTTGTTTATTACAACCGGGGTAATGACACAAATTGCAAATGCAGCTATCGAACTTTTGACCAAGGACGGTTACAAAGTCGGTTTGTTGCATTGTTCCACTGTAAAACCATTAGACACAAAAACAGTAATAAATTGTGTAAAAAACTCAAAAGTTACAATTTCAGTGGAGGAGCACTCAATTTTAGGAGGTTTTGGAAGCTTGATTTTAGAAACTGTTAATGAAAAATTACCTAATAATAAGGGAAAACTTATAAGAATTGGTTTACCTGATAATTTTTCAAAAAATTATGGTGATCAAGAAAGTCATTTAAATCACTATGGTATAACAAAAGAAAAACTTTACTTAAAAATGAAAGAGTCTTTAAATGTTTATAAATAAATTTGAATTGGACAATTCCAAAAAATATTTAAAAAACGGTTATTTAATCCAAAAGGCAGAAAATTTTAAAGCCCTTGACTCGGTAAGAAATATACTAGTTAAAGCAATTACGGAACAAATTAAAAATAATCATTTCAAAAATTCTGACGAATTATTGAATAATATTCACAAATTAGTTTCCATCAAAAATTTGAATTCTTTTAGACTTAATGTGATTCAAAAAATCAATAAAAGCAAGCAATTACGTCCAAGTAT
Organism: uncultured Pelagibacteraceae bacterium; assembly: GCA_902600485.1. Lineage (GTDB taxonomy): Bacteria > Pseudomonadota > Alphaproteobacteria > Pelagibacterales > Pelagibacteraceae > Pelagibacter. The sequence continues at coordinate 105,131 of CACKJD010000001.1, read as the reverse complement.
ATTTCTAACAGCCCAAAAATTAATTGAGGCAATAGTAGGTAATGAACTTGCAATGCAATTGAGAACTAACTTAAGCATTCAAATGCCAAAAGATAAAAGTTCATTATTGCCATTACATGCAGATACATGGTCAGGCGTTTCCCCTTTTGAGGTAGTCTTATGGCTTCCTTTGGTTGACTGTTCAAAAACTAAATCGATGTTTATTCTTCCGCACAATAAATTAAAAAAATATAAAAATTTGTTTTCGGTAAAAAAGAAGAACAAAAATACAACTGATATTTTTAAGAAAATTAGAAAAGATCTAATTTGGCTTGATGTTAAATATGGTGATATAGTTCTTTTTAATCAATCTCTACCTCATGGAAATATAATCAATCAGGAAAAAGAAACTAGATGGAGTATGAATATACGATTTAAAGGATTGTTCACACCTTATGGAGATAAGAAGATTGGTGAATTTTTTGAGCCCATTACAACTAAAACAGCCTCTAAATTTGGTATGAACTATAAACTACCAAAAATTTAAATGAAAAAGTTAAGGGGATATATATTTAGTAGAAGCTTTATGGGCGAAAGAGTCCCCCAACATGTTCAAAACATCGTTATTAGAAATTATTGTGTTAAAAATAAATTTCAATTTTTGTTAAGCTCTGTTGAATATAAAATGGAAAATTCATTTGTTATGCTTTCAGAGGTTGTAAATAATTTAAAAAGTATCGATGGTATAATTACCTATAGTTTGTTTCAATTACCAGAGGATGATGGATTACGTTCGTCATTTTTTAAAAAAATTTTAAAAAAAAGAAAAACAATTCATTTTGCTGTTGAGGAACTTGAAATAAATAAAATAGAGGATGTAGAAAAGATTAATTCTATTTGGTTAGTAAAAAAAACTTTAAGAAACTGTCCTGAAAGTATAGATGTTTAAAGAAGTTAAGCTAATAACAAAATTACATCAGTCAACGAAAAGAAATTATCTTCAAAGAATGAATGATAATAAAATAAAATGTATGAAAGTTGCTAAAAAATTTGAGAGTCAATATTGGGATGGAAAAAGAAGGTTTGGCTATGGTGGATATAAATATATCCCTGGAAGATTTGAGAATATGGCAAAAAATTTGATAAAAAAATATAAACTTAAATCAAATTCAAGAGTATTAGATATAGGTTGTGGCAAAGGGTATTTGATGTATGAGATTAAAAAAATAATCCCAGAAATCAAGGTTTATGGTCTTGATATATCAAGATATGCTATAAAAGCTTCTAAAAAAAACTTCAAAAATAATTTTTTTGTTCACGATGCTTCAAAGAAACTTCCATTCAAAAAAAATTATTTTGATTTAACTTTATCAATAAATGTTTTGCATAACCTAAAAATAAATGACTTTGAAAAAGCGATTAAAGAGATAAATAGAGTTAGTAGAAAATCTTTTATAGTTTTAGAAAGTTATAATAACGAAAAAGAGTTATTTAATTTGCAGTGTTGGGCTTTAACATGTCAATCCTTCTTTTCAAAAGATGAGTGGAAGTGGCTGTTTAAGAGATTCAAATATAGTGGTGACTTTGAATTTATTTTTTTTAGATAAACTATGAATAGTAAAAAAAATTATTTATTACATACTTTTAATTTTGATAATAATGAGAAGATTTTGAAAGGAGAGAATGTATATTTGTTCACAAACAAAAAAAAATACATTGACTCAACTTCCGGCCTCACTGGTACTTCAATTTTAGGATGGTCTAATCCAACCATTAATAAGGCTATTCTGTCTCAATTAAATAAAATTTCACATATAGATTACAAATATTTTGTCGACGAGAATAGGGAGCTTGCAGCAAAAAAAATATTATCAAATTCTAATCATAAACTTGATAAATTATTTTTTGTGGGTGGATCTGGTGGAGAAGCCTGCGAAGCATCCATGAAATTGAGTTATCAATATCACTGCTCGATTGGCAAACCTAATAAAAAATGGTTTATCTCAAGAAAACAGTCATATCATGGATCTAGTTCAGATGCTATCGCTGTTGGTGATAGACCAAACTTAAATTTATATAAGCCTTTTTTTCCAAAATTTCGAGCTAAAATAAATGAACACAATATATTTAGATCAAAAAAAAAAGGTGAGACGACTAAAGAATATGAAAAAAGATCAGTAAAAGAATTGGAAAATAAAATTTTAGAGATTGGTCCAGAAAAAGTAAGCGGATTTGTGGGAGAGACAATAATGGGTGGTTTGGTTGGTGATGTGCCACCGACACCAAATTATTGGAAGGGTATTAGTAAAGTTTGTAAAAGATATAAAATACACCTCATTATTGATGAGGTATGGTGTGGAACTGGCACAAGTGGAAAAATGTTTTGTATTGATTGGGATAACGTTAAACCAGATTTTATTTTTATGGGTAAAACTCTTGCAGCTGGTTATATGCCTGTAAGCGCCATTGCGACTAATAGTGAAATTGAGGAAAAGATTAAGAGAAAATACGACGCTATACAATTTTCAACAACTCACCAAGGTCACTCCCTTGGAGTTGCAGCCTGTCTCGCTGTCCAGAATATAATTAATAATAAAAGTTTCCTAGAAAAAGTTATTAAAAATGGAAACTACTTAAGACAAACTCTTAAAAATGAACTAAACAACAGTGATTTCTTTTTTAATGTGAGAGGAAGGGGATTAAGAAACTCTTTAGAATATAAATGTCGGAATAAACACTTGTTTGGAATAGCATTAACAGAAAAAGCAAAAAAAAAGTTTAATTTACTTATAAGTGCAAAGTGGCACAGAGTGTGTTTTTCAAATGCCATAAATATAAATAGAAAAGAGCTAGACGAAATTTTAGAAAAATTTATTAAAACCTTTAAATTAGTTTCTAGCAACTGGAGTACAAAAAATATTAATAAAATAAAGCATAGGTCATTTTATTAGTCATGTATTTCAAAAGTAAAGAATGTAGACTTTGCCTTAGTAGAAATATTAAAGATATTTTCAAACTCAACAAAATTCCTCTTGGTGAAAGATATTATTCGTCAAAAATAAAAGCTGCAAAAAGTTTTGAATTTCCAATTACAATTTCTTGGTGTAAGGATTGTAAGAATGTACAACTTAAAGAGGTTGTTAATACTAAAAATTTGTGGAAAGATTATACTTACATATCTGGTCAAACAAAAGCTATAGATATTCATTTTAAAAAATTTGCAAAAAATACAATAAAAAAATTTAATTTATCCAAAAAAGACTTGGTTTTAGATATAGGCAGTAATGATGGCAGCTTGTTAAATCACTTTAAAAAAAAAACAAAAGTTTTAGGCATTGATCCTGCAAGAAATATTGTTGAAATTGCAAACAAAAGAGGGATTGATTCTATTGCTGGCCTTTTTAATTTAACACAATCAAAAAATATAAAAAGAAAATATGGTCAACCGAAAATTATTACTGCCTTTAATGTTTTTGCTCATTCAGAAAATTTACGGGAGATGTTAATCGCCATAAAAGAGCTATTAAATAATGATGGTGTTTTTATTTTTGAGGTTCAATACCTTAAGGATATCTATAAAAATAAAATTATTGGAACTTTTTTTCATGAGCATATGTATCATCATTCTGTGACAAGTTTGAATAACTTCTTCAATGCATTTAATATGACACTTTATGATGTACATAATGTGAATATTCAAAAAGGATCTATAATTGGATTTGTTTGTAAAAATAGATCCAAAAAGGTTAAGAAAAGTGTCAAAAAATTTTTAATTGATGAGAAAAAAAACAAATTAAATAATCTTATAAAACTAAAAAGTCTGAAAAACTTTATTCTTAATCAAAAAAACGAGTGTCAAAAAGTCTTAAAAAAATATAGTTTGAGAGGAATAATAGCTGGTTACGGTGCTGCAAGAAGTGGACCCTTATTAGCATCCAACTTTGGTTTAGATAAATATCTTAAATTGTTATTTGATGATCACAAACTCAAAGTAAATAAATTTTCATCTTTTAAGCAACTTAAAGTTTTGCCATCAAAAAGTATTAATCAAATTAAACCATCTCTTTGTGTAATACTAGCTTATCTTCATTCAAAAAAAATTTTAAAAACAAATAAAACTTATGTAAAAAATGGAGGAAAATTTCTCCTTATATATCCAAAAATTAAAATAGTTTCTAAGAAGAATTTTAAAAAATTTTTATGATTAAAATTGGTATAGTTGGCTTAGGATTAGTAGCGCAAAAGGCCCACTTACCATCATTTGCTAATAATCCAAATGTCAAAATTACAGCTGTATGTGATCTTGATAATCATAAGCTAAAACACATTTCAAAAAAATATAAGATTAAAAAATTGTATTTATCTATTGACAAAATGATTAAAAAAGAAAATTTTGATGGGATAGTAATAGCTACTAATAAAGAAAAAAATTCAGAAATAGCGTATAAAGTTCTGAGAGCTGAAATACCTTTACTGTCTGAAAAACCGACAGCTTTAAAGTCTAGGATTGCATATAAACTTTTACAAATATCAAAAAAAAAAAAAGTTAATTATATAGTTGGATATATGAAAAGGTTTGATAATGGTGTGATCAAATTAAAGAAAATCCTGCAAAAGAAAAAAAAAGAAAAAATAAAAAGTGTTTATTATGAAAATTTTTTAGGCGACTCATATAAAAATCCAATTTTGAAAAAAAACAAAGTAAAAAAAAAAAATCATTTTGTAAATTATCTTAACAGCTATAGTCATAATATAAATTTATTAAGATATTTATTTGGAGATATTAAAATTAAGTCTTCAAGCCTTTCTAAAAATGGTGAAGGAATAATATTTTTTAAATCAAAAAAAACAGATATCATATTTAATAGCCAATATTCAAAGTCTAATAAGTGGAATGAAACTATGCATATTAATTTTATTGATAAAAAAATAATAATTAAATTTCCTCCCCCATTAGAAAAAAATACTAATGCAACCATTAATATTGTTAATTTCAAAAATAGCAAAAATATAAAAGTTAAAATAAAAAATGGTTGGTCATTCACAAATCAAGCTAATGCATTCGTAGAATTATTAAGAAGGAAAAAAAACAAAACTTTATGCAATTCTAAAGATGCAATTGAAGATATAAAAATTATCGAAAAAATATTTTAGTCAAAATGATTTATATTGTTGGTGCAAACGGTTTCCTTGGCTTAAAAATAAGAAAAATAATCCCTAAAAAAATTCAGATAAATATTTCATCCTCAAGTAAAAAAAATTCAATTAAAACAGATATTTTCTCTGACAAATATTTTATGAATGAAAAATGGATCAAAAGTATAACTAAAAAAGATAAAATAATTCTTTTGAGTAATATTGGCGATATCAATTTTTATGAGAAAAATCCTAGCAAGGTTAAAAAGTTTGAAAAAAACCTTTTTAAAAATTTTTTAAACAAAGTTAATAAAAATTCAAAGATCATTTTTTTTTCATCTGATATGGTTTACTCTGGAAAAAAAAAAATATTTAGTGAAATATCAAAAACTTTTCCAAAAAATAATTATGGAAAAAGTAAATTAAGAATAGAAAAAAAAATAATTAAAAATTTCAAAAATTATTTAATATTGAGATTTTGCAAAATTTATTCTAAAAACCCTAGAGATAAAAATTTTTATAACAAAACAATTTTATCGATAAAATCTAAAGTCAAAAATGAACTATTTATGGATCAAAAAGTACATTTTTTAGATTTAAGAGATTTTGAGATGGGCTTTAAAAAGACAATGAAAAAAATTGACACTTTAAAAGGTATTTATAATTTTCCTGGAAAAATTTTTCAATCCAGATATAACTTTTTTAAAGATCAAATTAATAATAAAAAATTGCATAAATACTTAATACCTATTAACTTAAAAATGAGATACAATTTTTTACCCATAAATTTAAAAATGAGAACTAAACTTTTCAAAAAAATAAACTTCAAACCTAAGTACAATTAGTTCAGAGGGTATAAAAAAATTTGAAATCAAAACTGGAAAACATTAAAGTAACAAAAAAAATCTGAAAATGCTTAAAAAATTCGATTATAATCCTGCCGAAAATTCTAAAATTCTTAATAGAAAATATTTTGATTTATTAAAAAAACAAAGAAAAATATTCTGAATGTTTTATTTATCTTCGCGTGGGTCTGCTGCATCTGGATGGATTGCGAATGCTCTCTCAATTCATCCAAAAATAGTTTGTTTTCAAAGCTCAAGATCGTTTCCTCCACTTAAACCATCAGAAACATATCCACTTCATGATTGGATTATGGAAATCCCTCCAGAAAAATATGTTGAGTCTTTAAAAATTTGCGAAGAGTCTGTAAGGGGTCTAAAAAAATTTGGGTCGATACATGGGTATCACAATCTTCTAGCAAAAAAATATATTGAAGAAAATAATGGTTTTTTTGGATATATTATTAGAAATCCATTAGAAAGAATTCACAGTTGTTTAATCTATAATCTATTTAATAATTACTATACCAAAATATTACCAAAGTTGAAAAATGAAGACGTTTTCGAACACATAATACAAAAAACAAAAAATATAACTGAATATTCTCAATATTTAAATTATAACAGGACAAGAAAAAAAAATAATGATTTTAAGCAAAAGTTGAAAAAACCGATTTATAATCTTTTAGACAGCTATGTCCCAAAAATAATTCAGTATAATAAAATAAATAAAAAATATAAACAAGTTGGAGTAAGATATTCAGTCAATACTGATGAAGTGAATGTAATATTTGATGAATTTGCAAGATTATGTAATGATTTTATGAGTAAAGATAGTCAGCTTTATAATGGTTGTGATTTAGATAATGGAATAAAAATGGAGGAATTGATGAAAAGTAAAGTTTATTTTAGAGATAAACTTGTTAAAAGAATAATTGATGATGAAAATATTTCAGATGAATATTTAAATTTAGTTTATTCTTTAAGAAAGGACAAAATCGGCATCCATAGAAAAGACCCTATAGACTCAAAAAATATATGGAATAAATTACCTAAGTCATTAAAGGAAATATTTAATTATTATTATAATTATTACGATATTAAAAAGATTGTCAAAAATTTTGATTATGATTACAAGTTTTACATCTAAAGAAAAATATGAATAAATTATTAAAAAAAAATGGTTTTCTAAAAAGAAGGATTAAAGATAAAAATTTTTTCCCTTTTGTTAAAAAAATCATTAATAAACATTTCAAATATAATGACAATTATTACTCAAAATTACCAATTAAAAAGTTTCATAATATTGCTCTAAGTTGTCAAAACGAGATTAACAAATCAAATTTAGATGAGAAATTTTTTCAGTCTGAAAAAAATTTCTTAAAGAAAATGTTTCCAAATGATAGTGTTTGTATATCCCGAATTTTTACACTGAGAGTTGTCAGACCAAAAAAAAAAGTTCTTTCGAACTCTGATAATGAACAAATTGGTTGGCATCGAGAAACCTTTTATGCTAAAAATAAATATGTTAAACATGCAATGAATATCTGGTTTCCAATATCAAATATTTCAAAAAGAGATAACTTACACTATATTCCAAAGTCACACTTGATAGAGGATAAAAAAATCAAAAGAAAAAAATTTTTTCCCAAAAACCACAATGTAAAAAAATTCTCCGCATCTCACAAACTTGGATTTCCGTATCATCCTAAAAAAATTACATCTGGCGTAAACCTAAGATCATCTAAATCAATGAATGTAAAACAAAACTCATATTCAATTTTTTCTCAAATGCTAATTCACGGAAACTCATCAAATTCCAATAATAAACTTAGATTCGCCATAAACACTGGAATGGTTGCTGCTTCAAAATTGAAAAAAAATAGAAAAATAGACAAAAGAAAGTTTTTAATAAATAACAAAGATAATACTCTCTATAAAAAATTTTCTTTTTAACTTTATCAACAAAAAAAATCCTCTTGTTTCAAATAATTAAAAAATTTAAAAGTAAGATTGCACTTATAGATGAATATAAAGGAAAAATAAGTTATCAGGATCTTGAAAAAGACTCTGAGAAAATTTCAAATAAAATAAAAAATAAATCTCTTATTTTTATAGTTGGCAACAATTGTCTTGAATGGATTTGTGGATATATAGGTTTTTTAAAAAATAATCATGTCATTTTGTTGGTAGATGAAAAAATGGAAGAAAAATCCTTCTTTAATCTTGTAAAGAAATTTAAACCAAATTTTATTTATAAGCATAAAAAAATGTATAAATCATTAAATCAAAAAAAAAAATTACGTTACAAAGATTATGATTTAATTGAAATTTACAAACTTAGGCACAATTTTCACCCAAAGCTTTCTTTGCTTTTAAATACATCGGGAACAATGGGTAATTCTAAGTATGTTAGAATTTCTTTAGAAAATTTAATTGTTAACTCAAATTCAATTATTAAATATTTGAAAATAAAACAAAAAGATAGGTTATTGACATTATTAAACCCAAGTTACTCTTTTGGTTTATCTATGATAAACACACACATTCTAAAAGGCTGTACACTAATACTGAATAACAACTCAATCATAGAAAAAGAATTTTGGAATAAGTTAGAAACCAATAAAGCAACAACTTTTGGTGGAGTCCCATTTGTTTTTGAAATTATAAATAAAATCGGTATTTCAAAATACAATATCAGTTCTCTTAAATATGTTATTCAAGCTGGGGGCGCAATGTCTGGGGATTTATTTCAAAAAATACATAAGATGTTTAAAAAAAAAAAGATAAAATTTTTAACAATGTACGGTCAAACGGAGGCATCTCCCCGTATGTCATATTTGCCTTATAAATATAATCTCAAAAAAAGAAACTGTATAGGTATTCCAATATCTGGAGGAAAATTTAGTTTAGTAAATAAATATAAAAAGGAAATAAAAGAGACAAATACTATTGGCGAATTGGTATATGAGGGAAAAAATGTTTCTTTAGGTTATGCAGAGAGTGCTGAAGATTTTTCAAAAGAAGACTTGAATAATGGAAAATTATTTACTGGTGATTTGGCTTATAAAGATAAGGATAATTTTTTTTATATAACTGGCAGACAAGACAGGTTAGTAAAATTGTTTGGTTATAGAATAAACTTGGATGATTTGGAAAACAGTTTAAACGAAAATGGATTACTAGTTGTTTGTAAAAAAAGTCAAAATAAATTAAATATTTTTTATACTGATCAATCAAAAATAATAAATCTAAAACAAAAAGTATTCAGTCTTACAAAGTTAAATCGAAACTTTATTAATTTTAAAATGATAAAGTCGATTCCAAGAAACTCTAGTGGTAAAATAAAATATAATCAAATTAACTAATGAGTTCATCTAAAACATTAATTAAAGACAATAAAAAATACTTACAAGAAATTTCAAGTCTTACAAAAGAACATTATCTTAAATGTAAACTATATAAAAAATTTCTTGATAATCTAAATTATGATAAAGAGAAGGAATATCAATTGTTCGAATTACCATTCGTACCAGTCAGAATATTTAAAAACTTTGATTTAAAGAGTGTTGACGAAAGTAGCATTGTAAAAACACTTATTTCATCTGGTACATCAAACAAAGGAAATTCAAGAATTTTCCTTGATAAAGAAAATTCGTCAAAACAAATACGGGTTTTGAGTGAAATAGTCTCAAGTTTTATTGGGAACAAAAGGTTGCCTATGCTAATTTTTGACAGTGAGTCTGTATTGAAATCTAGAAAATCATTTTCTGCTCGTGGTGCTGCAATCATGGGTTTTTCAATTTTTGGAAGAGATATTACTTACGCTTTAAATGATAATAATGATATAAATTTTTCAAACATAGAAAGATTTTTAATTAAACACAAAGATGAAACAAAAATATTATTTGGTTTTACCTCAGTAATTTGGGAAAATTTTTCGATTATTAAAGATTTAAAAGTAAAATTAGATTTTAGTAATTCTATTCTTTTGCATGGTGGAGGATGGAAAAAGCTGATTGAAAAAAAAGTATCTGATGAAATTTTTAGAGAATTTCTCAAAAAAGAATTTTTGATAAAGAGAGTTATAAATTACTACGGTATGGTTGAACAGACTGGGTCAATATTCCTACAATGTGAAAAATGTCATCACTTTCTTACAACAAAATACTCAGACATATTCATAAGAGATAACAATTTCAATTTAGTTCAAAATGGGAAAATTGGAATTGTCCAATTAATTTCAAGTTTACCGTCGAGCTATCCAGGCCATAATATTATTTCTGAGGACATAGGATATATTACTGCCAAAAACAATTGTTCTTGCTCTAAATATTCTAAGAGATTTAAGATTATTGGTAGAATTAAGGATGCTGAACTTAGAGGGTGCAGCAATGTTTAAATTTATTAATGAAAACTTTCTAAAAAATAAAAAAAAAATAAAAAGTTATTCAACAAAAATTTTTGATAACCATTCGATTTCGTTTTTAGATAATCTCTCAAAAAGTATTTTGAATAATATAAATGCAAAAAAGTATCCAGACTTAGTATCTTTCGGATTTTGGTGTAGAGGGCAAAATCTAAAAAAACTGAGTAAAAATTATATTGATGGAAATCTAAGAAAAGGCCATGGCCTGATATTCCATATATGTCCATCAAATGTTCCAATAAATTTTATGTACAGCTTTTCTTTTGGTTTATTAGCAGGTAATTCCAATATTGTGAGACTACCTACCAAACCATTTCCACAGAATGAAATTCTGCTAAAGATAATAAAGAAATTAGTGAGTCAGAAAAAATTTAGGATTATAAAGGAAAGAACTTTATTTATAAAATATGAACCAAACGAAAAAATTACAAATTATTTTTCTAAATTATGCACCACACGTGTAATATGGGGCGGAGATAATACAATTAAAAATATTAGAAACATATCTCTCCAAGCAAAAAGTCTAGACGTTCCGTTTACTGACAAATATTCTTTTACAATAATTGACTTACAAAAATTAAACAAATTAAGCGAAGAAAACTTTGTTAGGGTAGTAAAAAATTATTATAATGATAACTATACTATGGATCAAAATGCATGCTCTTCATCTCATTTAGTTATTTGGATTGGAAGTGATAATAAAAAGTTAAGAATAAAATTTTGGTCTGAACTTAATAATATTTGTAAATTAAAATATAAAATGGAAAGTATAGGAGCGATAGACAAGTACAATAAATTTTTTAGTGATATTTCAATAATAAAAAATATCAAGAATACTTATAGATATGGAAGCAATGTTTACGTTATAAACTTATTAAAAATTGACAAAGATATTGATAATTATAGGGGAAAATGGGGTTATTTTTATGAGACAAATTTTAAAAAATTCGAGGATATATTTAAATATACAAATGAAAAGTGTCAAACTATAAGCTATTTCGGTTTTGAAAAATTAACCTTAATGAATTTTATAAAAAAAAATAATTTCAAAGGTGTCGATAGAATCGTTCCTATTGGTCAATCTCTTGACATGGGCTTAATATGGGACGGATATGATTTGATTAGAACTCTGTCGAGAGTAGTTGAAATTAAGTGAAAAAATTGAGATTAACAAAAAAAGAAATTCTAGAGTTTCAACAAAATAGAGATCCATATCTTTTTATGGATATTGCTACTGAGGTTATTCCAGGCGTGAGCTCAAAAGCATTTAAAAAATTAAAAGAAGATGAGTGGTTTTTTAAAGTTCACTGGAAAAATGACCCTAATATGCCAGGAATGTTACAGGTTGAGGCAATAGTACAAACATGTGCGCTTGCGATCTTATCTCTACCTGGTAATAAGGGAAAAGTTGTTTATTTAATTTCTGCGAATAACTTAAAATTTAAGAAAAAAATTTTACCAAATGATGAGATCTCGATGGAAACTAAAGTAAATAGTATTAAAAGAGGCTTTGCTCAATGCAGTGGAAAATTGTATGTGAATCATGATCTTGCATGTAGTGCAGAATTTGATTTAATATTGCCAGATGAATTAAATAGATTTAAAATAAATAAGAAATAATAAAAATGCCAATTGCCTCTTCATTGTTAAAAAAACCTCGTTTAGTAAAAAAACTAAAAGATTTTTACGATTATGTTCAATATAATGATGGAAAAGTAGGGACAAAAACTAGAGGTATTGACTTAAATTTTAACAACGCTTGTAATTTAAGATGTAAGTATTGTTTTACCAATTCCCCAAAGGGAGATCATGTAAAAGAATATTTGGATTATGATGCAATAGCTAAATTAGCTGATGAGGCTGACGAGTTAGGATACTTTGAATTTGATCTTCAAGGTGGAGAACTACTGTTACAACCAAAAAAATTGTTCAAAGTACTAGAGGCAATAAAACCTGAAAGATTTTATCTATATCTTACTACAAATGGTTACTATTTAGACGAAGAAATGGCCAAAAGGTTGGCAGAGGCAAACGTTAGCAGAGTATCAGTGAGTATTGACAGTATGGATGAAAAAATTCATGATGAAATAAGAGGAAGAAAAGACTCATGGAGAAGAGCAATTGAAGGACTTAAACATGTACAAAAAGCTGGGATTGATCCATATTTAAATATTACTGTTGGACATTATAATGCCCATACAGATCATTTGAAACAGTTACTAGATTATTCCAAACAGCAAAAATACAAAACCTTGTTAAATGTTGCTGTTCCGGCGGGTATGTGGCAAAAAGCAGAAGAAGTAATATGTGATGATAAGGACAGGTTATATCTCAGAAAGATAAGAAAAGAATATAAAAATCTCGTTAGAAATATTTGGAATCCTTTTGATAGAACCAATGAGGGCATTCTTGGTTGTACAACAGTAAATAGGTTATACATTACACCAATCGGGGATGTTCTAGTTTGTCCATATGTTCACATTAAAATAGGAAATATTTTTAAACAATCTTTAAAAGAAATTGTAGATTATGGATTTAGCATTAAACATTTTAGAAATCACAGCGACCTATGTTTAGCTGGTGAAGACAAAAGTTTTATAAGAAAATTCATGACCAAACAAGGTCAGAGTATTTTTAAACCAGCACTTGCATCTGAAATATTTTCTAAAGAAGATTTCGTAGAAAATGATACTAAAAAATAAAATTTCTGTAATTACAGGATGTAATAGGGGAATAGGAAGAGAAATATTAACCAAAATTGCAAATTCTGGTTCTGATGTCTACGCATGCGTGAGGAAGATCGACTCAGAATTTGAGGACTTCACAAAAATATTAGAAAAAAAAAATAATATTTTTATTAAAAAAATTATTTTAGATTTAAGTTCAAGCGAATCTACCAAAGATGCAGCGAATAAAATAATTAATGATACCTCAACGATTGATATATTGATAAATAATGCAGGAGCTGTTCATACAGCTACGTACCTTATGACACCTTTATCAAAACTGAAAAGCATTTTTGAAACAAATTTTTTTTCACAAACTTTGTTCACTCAGATGATATCAAAAAAAATGATAAAAGAAAAAAAAGGAAATATACTTTATATCACATCTACATCTGGAATTGACAATGAGCCTGGCAGAGGAGCGTATTCTGCATCAAAATCTTCTTTAGCTTCTCAGTCAATCGTTTTGTCTAAGGAATTGGGACCATTCAACATTCGTGTTAATTCTTTAGCACCTGGCTTGACCGACACTGAAATGATGAGAAACAATACAAAAGAAGAGGTTATTAAAAATGTGATATCTCGAACACCACTTCAAAGAATTGGAAAAATGGAGGAAATAGCTAATGTTGCGTTATTTTTAGTATCTGATGAATCAAGTTTTATAACAGGCCAAGAAATTAGGGTAGATGGTGGAATGTACTAATGAGTGAAGATTTAGAAAAGATCAAAAAATTTGCAAAAAACATGAGAAAAGACATACTTGATATGTCACTTGCCGCTGGTGCTAAAAGTTCACACTTTGGTGGCGCCTTGTCAATTGTAGAGATTGTTGCTACGATATTTTCAAATATTATAAGGTTGGATTCAACAGATCCCTTATGGGAAGATAGAGATAGATTCATTTTAAGTAAGGGACATGCTTGCTTAGCATATTATTCTGCATTAAGTGAGATTGGATATATCAAAAAAGAGGAATTACAATCTTTTGAAAAAGATGAGTCGAATCTATTAGGTCACCCAATAATAAACAAAAATCTTGGCATTGAATTTTCAAATGGCTCTTTAGGAATGGGTTTGTCTTTAGGAATTGGTCTGAGTTTATCATCAAAGAAAAAAAAAAAAGATTTTAAAGTATATGTTATATTAGGTGATGGAGAGTGTAATGAAGGGTCAGTTTGGGAAGCAGCGATGTCTGCTGCACACTTAAAGTTAGATAATCTTCATGTAGTTTTAGATAGGAATAATTTTCAACAAACAGGATCAAACGCGGACATTATGGACTTAAAAAATTTAGTTGAGAAATGGAAAAGTTTTGGTTGGCATACTGAGGAAATAGATGGACACAATATAAATGAAATATTAAATTTTTTCAAAAAAAGTAATAAAATAAAATTACCAAAAATTGCAATTGCAAATACTATTAAAGGAAAAGGTTTCTCGTTTTCAGAGAATAATAATGATTGGCATCACTCTATATTAACAAAAAAAAATTATGATAGCGCAGTTAAAGAATTAGATATTGAATAATGAGTTTAATAATAAATGACAGAAACATTAAATTATGGTCAACCATTGGTCCAAGAGCGACTTTGGGTATTGGTGCATTAGAATTAGCTAAAGAAATAGAAAATCTCATGGTCTTAACTTGTGATGTTTCAACATCTGCGGGTTTAGATAGATTTAGAAAATCATTTCCAGACAAATATCTAGATTTAGGAATCGCAGAACAAAATATGATAGGTGTAGCTGCTGGACTTGCTAGTGAGGATTACAACGTAATTACAACTACTTTTGCACCATTTCAAACTATGAGATGTTGTGAACAAATTAAAGTAAATCTAGGTTATATGTCAAAAAAAGTTTGCATGGTTGGTATTGCGAGCGGATTAGTTTTAGGAAATCTTGGTTATACCCATTGTTGCATAGAAGATATTGGCGTTTTACGTTCAATACCAGGACTATATATTATTTCTCCGGCTGACTCACTTGAGACGATTAAAGCTCTATATGCGTCTGTCAAATTTAATAAACCCACATACATCCGTTTAACTGGATCATCTAATAACCCCATCATTTATAGAGGTGACTATCAATTCGAGATAGGAAAATCAGTAAAATTAAAAGATGGTAATGATATTACTATATTTGCTGCAGGGTCATCAGTTCATAACTGCTTGCAAGCTGCAGACATGTTAGAGAAAAAAAATATTTCTTCTGCTGTAATAAATATGCATACAATAAAACCAATAGACACTGATGCGATAGATAGTGCTTGTGAAAAAAAATTAATTATTTCAGTCGAGGAGCATAATATTATTGGAGGCCTTGGTTCAGCGATAGCAGAATATAAATCGACAAAAAAAACGAACACAAAACAATTGTTTATTGGTATAAACGATTATTATAGTAAAGGTGGAAGTTACGAGTTTCTAAAGGATATTCACGGTATAACTGCAGAAAAAATTTATAATAAAATCTTAGAAAATATTTAAAAAATTGGAAAACACTAAAATTTCGTATAATTAAGACTGAATAAAAAAATTTTTATGAGTAATTCTGAAAAATATAAAAAAACGTTTATAGACTCTTTATCAATTGACAATTCGCTATTTAAAGATAGCATTGAATACAATGAAATTCCTGAATGGGACTCAATTGGTCATATGACTTTAATTGCCGCATTAGAAGAGACATTTAAAATTACAATTGATACTGATGACATTGTAGAGTTTAGCTCTTATAAAAAAGGAAAAGAAATTTTAAAAAAATACAAAGTAGATTTTTAATTATGATATCAAAAAGCATTACATCCAAATTTTATGGTGATGGAGAAATGTTAATATCAGATAGTAATTCCAACAGTTTGTTAAGTGTCGATAAAATTACTATACAAAATTCTTTCAAAAAAAAGGGCTGCATTATATTTAGAAATTTTCAGACATCTGACTTTAGCTATAAAGAGTTCATTGATAGGTTTACAAAAGTTTATGCAAATGACACTAATGACACTCTAAGGCGAAAAAAGACCAATATTTCAAAATTTGTAAGACATGTAGATGCAGGAAATTTAAAAATGAGTTTACATTCTGAGGCAAGCTTTTCTCCATCATGGCCAGAAATTGTTTGGTTCTATTGTAAAACTCCTTGCAAAAAAGATGGTGAAACAACAATTTGTGATGGTGTCAAATTATGGGAAAATTTATCTGAAAAAACTAAAAGTTTTTTTCTAGCTAACCCGCTAAAATATAAGTTAAAGATTCCGCTTTTTAAGGAAAACAAAAAAGGAGTAAAAAAAAAGTGGTTTATTAACTCAGTTGGTTCTTATGACTCTTTTTTAGATTATAAAAAAGGTGAATTAAATATGTGCCAAATTAGGTTTGCAGTAAATGAAATTAATCATTTAAATAAACTTGCTTTTTCTAATCATGTTCTTCATGAGAAACCTTATATTGATAAAACAATTCAAAAATGGGGAACAATATTTGACAAGAAAATTCCGAAAAAAATTATTGAGGAAGTAAAAAAAGTGTCTGATAAATTTACATATTTTCATAAATGGGAAAAAGATGACTTAATAATGTTAGATAATAGAAGATTTATGCACTCAAGAAATCATTTTAATAAAAATGACTCTAGAGTAATATTAAATACACAAACATTAAAATCAAATTTTCTAAATGTTTAATTTTAATGGTTTTTTATAGAAAATTTTATTTTAAAAAAAAATAATTAAAATTTAATTAATTGAAGTTTTATGGGCGAAAATTTTTTTCACAACGAAAAGGATTTAAAAAAAATGGGCGTTAATTGTGGAAAAAACTGCAAAATTCATTGTAGTGTGATTATTACACACCCTAAAAATTTATATATCTCAAGCAATGTGAGAATTGACTCTTTCACGACGATAGTTAACCCAAATAAAGTTAAAATAGAAAACTTTGTGCACATAGGTTCTCATGCACTGTTACATGCCGGTTCGAGATCAATTGAACTAAAAGATCACGCAGGAGTATCTTCAGGTGTAAAGATTTTTACACATACTGATGATTACACAGGAAATTATTATTATGGACCATATAATAAGAAAAAAAACTCAGGTAATTCCAAAAAAATAACCCTTAAAAAATATTGTATTTTGGGAACAAATTGTGTTGTTACCCCAAATGCTGAGTTTGGTGAAGGCTCAGTTGCTGGTGCTCAGACATTAGTAAACATTAAACTTAAAGAGTGGACTATTTATCAAGGTTTTCCTCTAAGAGGATACTTTAAAAGAAAAAAAAAATTTTTGAAGAATCTCAAAAGATCCTTAAATGATTTTGTCTAAAATATTTAAATTATTTTTCCTATATTTTTTTGGTTTTTTATTTCTTTTTCTAACAAAATTTTTAAGTTTATTTGTTAAAGTAAAAGTAAATATTGTTGATAGTAATCGTATAGGTCATTTTCTTGCATGGGCATTTACATCTATTGAAAAACAAAAAGAATTTCATATTAACGTAATTTGTAAGAAAATTTGTAATCATTTTTTTTTGGAAAAAGTTAGAGGAAAATTAAAAATAATAGACGGTCTATTTGGAAAAATCTTTTTCTTTTCTTATCTAATCAACAAAAAGCTTTTCCAATTTGATATATTTCAAGACTATTTTCCGACAGGAGATGCGAATCCTTGCAGAGAAAAAATGTCAAATTTGATTAGTTTTAATCAAGAAGAATTAAAGAAAATTAAAAAAGATCTTAAATTATTAAACATCAATAAAAAATATATCTGCATTCATATAAGAGATGAAAAATATTTAACTTATCATGTTTCAAAAAAAAAGGAAAAAAAAAATTCTTACAGAAATGCAAATATTAATAAATATAAAAAACTAATAAATTTTTTGATAAGTAAAAATTTCAATGTAATAAGGTTAGGCAAAGAGTCATCAAAAAAATTAAATTTAAAAAATAAAAATTTTGTAGAGTATTCAAATAATATAAATAGATCTGAAATGACTGAAATATTTTTAATCTTGAACTGTGAATTTTTCGTAGGAGTTCCAAGCGGTCTTGCAACTTTTGCGGTTTATAATCAAAAGCCAGTGCTTCATACAAATTTAGTAAATTTTGGTCATTTTGATTGGGTTCACTCTCAATTTGCGATTTTAAAAAAATTTTACAAAAAAAATAAAAATAAAAAATTAATTAAGTTAGACATTTCAGAAATCATTTCTAAAAATTACCATTTAATCGAAGATACCAAAGAATTTAAATCAAATAAAATAGTGCTTAAAGAAAATACACCACAAGAACTTTATTTAGCTGTTAAAGAAGTATATTTAAAAGTTTATAAAAATCGTCAAAAATTTAAACCAACCAAATTACAAAAAAAATTTCAAGAGATGATCTTAGCAAATTCCAAACACTTTTCAAATTTTACAAAGTACAAAGGAAATATTTGCAATTATTTTCTTGAAAAGAACTTAAATGTTTAAACTAATTCAAATATTTAAATTTTTAGATCCTAATAAAAAAATAAATTTTTTATTTTTAATATTTTTATCTTTTATTGAAATAATTTTAGATTTTGCAAGTCTAGCTTCAGTATACCCTTTTTTGATAAATATATCTGGAGCAGAGATGAAATTTTTCATATTTGAAGATTTTTTTAAATCTTTAGGTATACAAGAATTTTGTATTTTAATATTGATACTATTTTTAATTAAGAATATTTATATAATATCATTAAATTTTTACCGTGAAACATTCTACCAAAATATATTCTATAGTTTAACAACTAAACTTTTTAATAAATATTTGAAACAAGACTGGAAATTCTTTGTAAAAAGTAATTCATCAAAAATGATACATACCATTAGAAACGAAACAGCTTTATTATCAAATTTATTATCGTCTTATTTATCATTCTGTATTGAAACACTGATGTTTTTAATGATGATAGGTTTGCTAGCTTATGTAAATTTTCAAATTACAGTTTTTATCTTTTGCTTCTTCTTAATTTTTGGAGCAGCATATAAATTATTTGTTCAAAAATTTATCATTTCGCTTAGTCAAGATAGACAGTTTTTTGAGACGAAAATGTTAAAAAACCTTTATCAGAGTTTCTCTAATGTAAAAATTATTAAAATTTTCAATGTAGTTGAATTTGCATCAAAACAACATAAGGATAAATCATTTTTTTATTCTAGAATGATGAGAAATTGGAAAACAATTCAGTCCATACCAAGATATATTATAGAAATTTTTACATTAATTATATTTACATTTACAATAATCTTTTATTTTCAAGAGAGTGATAATTTGATAAAAAATATTCCTACTCTTGGTTTTTTTGTAATATCTTTTTTTAGATTGATTCCTTTATTTAATAAAATAACAACCGCTCTTCAAAATATTATTTTTACTAAACCTGCAATTGAGGAGATAAGTAAAGTTTTAAAATTTAAGGGAGAAATTGATAAAAATCTTAAAATTGACAGGCTTTCATTTAATGAAAATATTAAATGTGAAAATCTAAGTTTTGACTTTGAAAACAAAACTACAAAGGAAAAAAAAATTATTAATAATTTAAATTTTGAAATTAAAAAAGGCGAAGTTTTTGGAATTATTGGAGAAAGTGGTGTTGGAAAGAGCACCTTATCAGATCTAATAATGGGTATAATAGAACCAAATTCAGGCAAAATCACAGTTGATGGTTTAAACATTAAAAGTAAATTATTTGAATGGCAGAAAAATATTGGTTATGTCTCACAAAGTATTTATTTAAATGATGACTCAATTATGGAAAATGTTGTTTTTGGCAGAAAAAATGAAGATATTAAAGACGAATATATTATTAAATTGCTAAAAATCACAAATTTGTGGGATCACGTAAAAAATTTACCTAATACAATTCATAATATTGTAGGAGAAAAAGCTGTAAAATTATCTGGAGGCCAAATTCAACGAATTGGTATAGCAAGGGCTTTATTTGACAGTCCCAATTTACTTATACTTGATGAAGCCACAAGTGGACTAGATATGAAAATTGAGAGAGGAGTAATAGAAAATATCAAAAAAGAGTTTGAAGACTTAACTATAATAATTATATCCCACAGAGAATCTACTTTGAAATTTTGCAATAGAACTATAAAACTTACCAGAAATGAATAAGAATTAATAAATGAAAACAAAAAAAAAAAAGATTATTTTTTACGATAATTATAAAAAAGACCTACAAAATAAGATTAGCAGTCTCACTAACAATGATTTAGATTTGTTAAAGCAAGATATTGTAAAAACATCAAAAAAAAAGGGGGTTGTATACTTACTTGGAAATGGAGGAAGTATTTCAACAGCTAACCATATTTCAGTTGACTTGCTTAAAAATGCAAAAATAAATTCTAAAAGCTTATATAATGATAATCTTATTACATGTTTCTCAAACGATTATGGTTATGAAAATTGGATGCAAAAGTATTTAGAATATAATGTTAATAACAAAGATTTAATAATTTTTTTAAGTGCAAGTGGAGAGTCAAAGAATATATTAAAAGCTGCAAATTTTGCTAAAAAGAAAAAAATTAATTTTTTTTCATTGACTGGTTTTAAAAAAAATAATTCACTGAATAATATTTCAAAAAATAAAATTTGGATAAATTCAAGTTCTTATAATAAAGTCGAAATCGTACATTTCACTTTGTTAGCAATTATAGTGGATATGATTATTGGTAAAACAAATTATAAATCAAACTTATAAAATGAAAAAAATTTTAATTACCGGCGCAGATGGTTTTATAGGATCCCATTTGGCAGAAAAACTGGCTAAGAAAAAAAATTTCAAGGTATTTGCTTTAGTTCAATATAATTCTTTTGGTAGCAATGGTTGGTTAGAAAATATCGATCTGAAGATAAGGCGAAAGATTAATATTGTTTCGGGAGATATACGAGATAAGAAATTTGTTAATACTTTAACAAGAAATAAAGATATAATTTGTCACTTGGCAGCTCTGATATCAATTCCTTATTCCTATTATTCACCTTATGCATACGTAGATACAAATATTAATGGAACTTTAAACTTATTAGAATCCTCATTGGAAAATAATGTAAAAAAATTTATTCACACATCAACAAGCGAGGTATACGGGAGTGCACAATTTACCCCAATTGATGAAAAACACCCTATTAACGCTCAATCACCTTATGCTGCTACAAAAGTTGCTGCAGATCAGCTAGTTAATTCTTACAGAGATACATTTGGGCTAAATACTATTACGTTACGACCTTTCAATACATTTGGACCAAGACAATCTGAAAGGGCTATTATCCCATCTATCATTAATCAAGCTATGATTAATGATAAAAATATAAAATTAGGAAATATTGATACAAAAAGAGACTTTACTTTTATTAACGATACAATAAATGCTTTTGAAAAAGCAATTAAAACTGGTAAAAAAATTAATAATGTCATTAATGTTGGAACAAACTACTCGATAACAATTAAGAGTCTTGCAAAAATAATATTTAAGATACTTGGAAAAAATTTGAAAATTTTAAAGGAAAACAGAAGAGTAAGACCCATTAAAGGTGAAGTTGATCATCTCAAAGCATCAAACTTATTAGCAAAAAAAAAATTACTTTGGAAACCCAATTTCAATGGGGAAAAAGGTTTAAAAAAAGCTCTAATAATTACTATTAATTGGTATAAAAAAAATAAAAACTTTTATAATAACCATTTCTATTTTTAATTGATTCAACAAAAAGCAAAAAAATTTAAAGAATTTATTTACGGTAATGGAGGATCTTTGCCTATCCATTTGTCTACACCGTCTCTATCATCCAAAGACATAAATAATGTTGTAAAAGAATTAAGAAAAAATAATTTAGCAATAGGTGATAGTAAAAAAAAATTTTTAGACCTACTTAAAAAATATATAAAATCAAAATTTGTATTATTAACATCTAACGGTACAGTCTCCTTATATGCTGCCTTATTAGCTGATAATACAAAGTATAATGATGAGGTGTTGGTCCCATCGTTTAATTATGTTGCAAGCGTCAATGCAATTTTATCAATTAATGCTATACCACATTTTGTTGACTCTAATTTAAATGACTTTGGCGTAGACTTTGAAAAACTTGATAGCTATTTAAGCAAAAATACAATTTTTAAAAAAAAAAAATGTATAAATTTAAAAACAAAAAGACAGATAAAAAGTTTAGTAATAACACATGTTTTTGGACATCCTTGTAACTTAGATCATGCAAAGAGTTTATGTAAAAAATATAATATATCCCTAATAGAAGACGCATCTGAGGCTTTAGGTAGTTTTTTTAAAAAAAAACATTTAGGCACATTTGGTAAGTTTGGTGTATTAAGTTTCAATGGTAATAAGATTATTACAACTGGCGGTGGAGGAGCAATCATTACCAACAATAAAAAAATTTATGAAAAACTAATAAAAATAATCGATAATGGAAAAATTCCACATGATTATGAATTTGTCTATGGAAGTCACGGTTTAAATCTTAAAATGCCAAATATTAATGCTGCAGTAGGCATCAATCAATTAAAAAATATAGAGAAGCTGGTTCAGTTAAGAAGAAAATTATTTAAAAAATATAATAATCTAAGTTCCAAAGATTTAATTTTAATAAAAGAACCTAAGTTTTCAAGAAGCAACTATTGGCTTCAAACAATTAAGGTTGAGTCCAAAAAAAATAAATTAAAACTAATAAAGTATCTTAGAGGTAAGAAAATTATGGTAAGATCAAGCTGGAAACCACTGCATTTGTTTAATCATTTAAAAAAATTTCCAAAAATGAAAATGGATAACGCTGTAAAAATTTATGATACAATCTTGAACATTCCTAGTAATTTAAAAAGTAATTAATGAGTGTATTTAGTAAAAATTTTAAGATTGGAAATAAAAAAATCGGCTATAATTCTCAAACTTTTATTGTTGCAGAGGCTGGTGTAAATCATAACGGAGATTTAAAAAAAGCATTTAAATTGGTAGATTTGGCTTGTAAAGCAGGAGTGGATGCAATTAAATTCCAAACATTCAATACTGAAGCCTGTACAACAAAAAATTTGAGAAAAGCTAAATATCAAAAAAAAAGTTTTAATGATAAAGAAACTCAGTACTCGATGTTAAAAAAACTTGAATTAGACTCAAAAGATCTCATCAGAATCCAAAGATATTGTAAAAAAAAAAAAATCATTTTTTTTTCAACGCCCTCAGACACTGAAAGCTTTAATATTTTAGAAAAATTAAAAGTACCTTGTTACAAGATATCTTCAGTTGACTTGAATAATGATATCTTAATTAAAAATGTTTGTGCAACAAACAAGCCAGTAATTATTTCAACAGGTATGTCAAATTTAAACGATATCTTGCATACAAAAAAAATAGTTTGTGCATCTAAAAATAAAAAAATAATTTTCCTTCATTGTGTTAGTTCATATCCAACAAATCTTTATCACACTAACCTGAGATCTATTAATTTTATAGCTGATAAAATCGGTTCTTTAGTTGGTTTTTCTGACCACACTCTTGATATAGAGGGTGCAAGCTTAGCTATTGCATGTGGGGCTTGTTTAATCGAAAAACATTTTACTTTAAATAAAAAACTTCCAGGACCAGATCACAAAATTTCTTTAAATTTTTTAGAGTTAAAAAAATTTGTAAAAAAGATAAGAGACACAGAGAAAATCTTAGGAAAAAAAATTAAAAAATTACACCAATCTGAAAAAAATACTTTAAGTGCTACAAAAAAAGTTTTTGTAGCTAACAAAACAATTAAAAAAGGTACAAAATTGAGATTAAATATGTTGCTTTTGAAATCAGGTGGTAAAGGATTAAATTACAAATCAATAAAAAAATATTTGGGCAAAAGGGTAAAAAAAAGAATAATCAAAGATTCAATTTTAAGTAAAAATTTTTTTTAATGAAAAAAATTCTATTTTGTATTACATCTAGGGCTGATTTTTCTTTAGCGTATCCAATAATTAAAGAATTTAAAAAAATTAAGAAATTCAAAATTTTAATTTCAACGTCAGGTTACCTTTCTGGAAATAAATATGGTAAAAAGATTAGATTAGTCAAAGACAAAATAAAAAAGATAGATTTTGAAATAAAAAACCACCCTCTAGATGATAATAATTTTGAAATAACAAAATCATTATCCAAAGGAATTTTGTCTTTTTCTAATATTTTTAAAAAGAAAAAACCAGATTTCATGTTTGTTTTTGCAGATAAATATGAAATGTTAGCTCCTGTAATTGCATCTCTCCAGTATTCAATACCCATTTGTCATGTTGAAGGAGGAGATGTAACAGAGGGAGCTATTGATGACAATATAAGGCACTCAATTACGAAACTAAGTCATTTACATTTTGTATCAACAAAAGAATATAAAAACCGTTTAATACAATTAGGTGAGGAAAAATGGAGAATCAAGACCGTTGGCTCACCAAGTTTAGATTTAATTAAAAAAATTAATTTTAAAACTAAAAATGAACTTTCAAAAATCTATAATTTTAATGCAAATAAAGATTTTATCTTATGTACTTTTCATCCTGTAACAAATGAAATAAGTAATACATCTAAATATATTTCTAATCTACTTCAATCGCTTAAAAAAACGAAGTTTCCAATTATTTTCACATCACCGAATGCAGATCAATCAAGATCCATTATTACTCAGCAGATAAAAAAATTTGTTAGAAAAAATAAAAATTCATTATATATAGAAAAACAACCTTATGTTGATTATTTAAGTTTGATGAGACATTCAAATTTTATGATAGGTAATTCATCAAGTGGAATTATAGAGTCCGCAACTACTAAAACAAAAGTCATAAATATCGGAAATAGACAGAAAGGAAGAATAATGCCAAGAAATGTAATAAATTCCAAATATAATGTCGCCGATATAAAAAAAAAAATTTATCAAATTAGTAAACTGAGGGTCAAGTTTAATAATCCATATTATAAAAAAAATTCTTCTTTAAAGATACTTCGTTTTTTTGTAAAAAATTTAAATCGAGATGTTTTAACTAAAAAATTTTACGACATAAAATAAAACTATGGACTACAAAACAATTACAAGATCACTATATTTAAAGCAACATTCTAGAATTTCAGATAATGATAAAACATTTAATAGAATTTTTGGAATTTACAAGGACCAAAATTATGGACTTGGCGACAAATGGTTTAAAAACAAAATTGTATTAGATGCAGGTTGTGGAAACTTTGGAGCATTAACTGTAAGATTATCAAAATTAGGTTGTCATAGTGTTTATGCTTGTGATCTGGGGAAAAAATGGATCAAACCAATGAGAAAAAGCTTAAAAAAGAGGGGAGTGAACTTAAAAAATATTAAACTCAAAGATGGAGATATACTAAAATTAAATTACCCAAAAAATTTCTTTGATTTCGTTGCTAACAATGGTGTTCTTCCACACTTAAAAAATAAAAATGAAATCAAACGTGGTTTCGCAGAAGGTGCAAAAGTTTGCAAAAAAGGTGGTTATTATTTTACATCCTTCGGTGTATCAGGGGGTCTAGTTCAATCAGTAATTTTTCCAGCTGTAAGAAATTTTTATAATACCAATAAAAAATTCAAAAAATTTATAGACAATCTTAATCACAAAGAAATTTCAAAAATTCTTAGTTTTATTGTTCAAAATTCAAAAAAAAACAAAGGCCCGAAACTAGATATTAATTATCTTAAAGAAATGTTTTCTGAAGATTTTTGTGTTTTTTTACATAATCATATTCAAGCTCCTTATTGGTTAACTAACGAATGCACAAAAGAATTTATTATTAAAATGTATAAAGCTAATGGTTTTACTAATATAAAAAGAATAAAAAAATTTGTTAAGAGAACTGATATACGTAAATATTTTGCACCTCTGCATTTTGAACGTGAAAATAAAGTTTCTAAGATATTGTATGGTCAGGGCTACATGCAATTTATAGCACAAAAAAAATGAAGAGTTATATTAATAGTGAGAATGAATGGGGTAGTTTAAAAGAAATTATTGTTGGAAGTGTGCCTAAAAAATATTTGATTCCGACGGTAAAATCTAGACCGTTTACAAAGGAAGACATAAAATTAATCCAAAAAAGCTCTGAAAAAGTTTTTCCAAAAAAAATGCTTGAAAATTCAAGAGAAGAAGTTGAGAATTTATGTATCATTTTAAGAAAGTTTGGATCAAAAGTTCTAAGACCTTCCGAAGATCATGTTGGCAAAATATATTCAAATCCATATTGGCATAGTATTGGTGATATTGTATATAATGCACGTGATCTTGTTTTAATTGTTGGAAAAAAAATAATTGAATGTCCTTCACAGGAAAAATACCGAATGTTTGAAACATACGGATACTACGATATTTTCAAAAGATATCTTAAAAGTGGATCTGAATGGATATCAGCACCTAAACCTAAAATAAACTTTAAAAATATAGTGGAAAAAAAAGCAGGGAAAAAAAAACTCCATAGATTATTAGAAAATGAAATAAGTTTTGAGGCTGCGAATGTTTTAAAACTTGGCAAAGATCTTCTTTATCTTATTTCCAGATCAGGAAATCGACTAGGAGCTGAATGGCTACAAAAAGTAGTCGGCAATGAATATAAAGTTCATACCACAGAGGGTATTTACGGTGGTACACACATAGACTCAACAATAATGGCCTTAAGACCTGGGGTTGTTTTGTTTAATGGCTCAAGAGTTAATAAAAAAAATTGTCCAAGAATTTTTAAAAATTGGAAAAAAATTTATTTTAATGAAATTGTAAAAACTCCTGACAATGTTTTAGAGTTTCATAATGATGTGAGAAAAAAAACATATTTAAAACTAAAAAAAAAAGGTCTCATTACTGATATTAATCATATCGCGTCGTCATGGATAGGTATGAATTTTTTATCTTTAGACAAAAACACAATCGTAGTTGATAGAATTCAGACCAATTTAATCAAGCTTTTAGAGAAATTAAAATTTGATGTAATACCAATAAAATTTTCCAATTCTTATTATCTTAAAGGTGGCCTACACTGCTGTACATTAGATACGATTAGAAAAAATTGAATGAAAATATTGGGTATAATTACCGCTAGGGCACATTCATCAAGATTATTCAAAAAAAATTTATTGAAAATTAAAAACAAAAGTTTAGTAGAAATTACTTTAGATTTTTCGAAAACCATTAGTAAATTATCTGATGTAATTATTACAACCAATTCTAAAGAAATTATATCTATAGCAAAATCAAAAAAAATTAAAAATGTTGAAAATAGACCTTTTGGACTATCTTCAATTACTGCTTCTTCAGCTTTAACAGTTATTCATGCAATTAAATGGTATGAATTAAATCATTCCAAAGTTGATGCAATTTGCCTTCTTCAGCCAACCTCTCCTTTTAGAGATTTAAAGTTTGTAAACAAGTGCATAGATATTTTTATTAAAAATAGAAAAACTGTCATATCAACAAATCCGCTTTGTGAAAAAATCAGTCAAAATTTAAGTGATGGCTCAGTATACATAATTAAAAAAAATGATTTATTTAGACTTAGAAGTTTTAATGAAAAATTTTCTATCAAAGTACCCTCAATTTCAAAAAGAAACAGTTTAGACATAGACAATTTAAAAGATCTTCAAATTGCTGATAAGTTATCAAAGATAAGTATATGAAAAATTTTAATGATTTATTAATTTATAGTAATAAAACTATATTTGATGCTATTAGAATAATAGACTCGACAGAACACAGGTCTTGCTTTGTAATTAATAAATCAAAAAAACTGATTGGATCAATTACCGATGGTGATATTAGAAGGGGTCTTTTAAAAAAGTTCGATTTTAAAAATAGTTTACTAAAGATTTGCAACAAAAAAAGTATCTTCCTAAATAAAAAAAATGAAAAAAAAAATATAAATAAAAATGGTGTAAATTGCATCCCAATTGTTGATGGTAAAAAAAAAGTTATCGATATAAAAATATTAAAAAAAAAGAATAATAATAATATTACAACAGCATTAATTATGGCTGGTGGAAAAGGAACAAGACTTTTACCTTTAACAAAAAAAACACCAAAGCCATTAATCAAAATTAAAGGCAAAACACTCATTGAAAGTTTGATTTTAAAGCTTCAGAAAGAAGGATTTCAAAAAATAAATATTTCTATAAATTATATGGGTTCAAAAATAAAAAAATATCTTTTAAAAAAGAAGGTTATAAACGTAAATAACTTGGAATTTATCGAGGAAAAGAAACCACTTGGAACTGCGGGAGCTATCAAATATCTAAAGCTAAAAAATGATAATTTTTTGTTAGTAAACTGTGACATAAAACTTAATGTAGACTTTTCTCGTATAATTGATTTTCATTTGTTACAAAAGTCGGACATTACGATTATTTCAAAGAGATTTGTCAATAAGTCTAATTTTGGTGTTTTAGATTTAGACTCAAAATTTAACGTAAAATCAATGCAAGAAAAACCTATCACTGTGAAATATATTAATACTGGGGCTTATTTAATAAAAAAAAAAATAATGAATATAATAAAAAAAGATCAGTTTTTAGATATGGACAATCTTATAAAGTTAGCTTTAAAAAAAAAATATAAGGTTAAGTCGTATCCTTTATATGAAAATTGGATAGATTTAGGAAAACTTAACAAACTTTTAAGCTATAAAAAAAATGATGTATTATATTAAAAATATTGTTAACTATTTTCATCACAGTTTTAAAAACAGAAGATTTATCAAATCAAATATTTTTAAAAACAAAAATTCTGACACTCTCTTCATTCTTGGAAGTGGTGAGAGTATTAATTCAATAAAAATATGGGACAAAATTAGGAGTCATGACAGCATTGGATTTAATTATTTTATTTTTAATAATTTTGTTCCAAGTTTCTACATTCTTGAAAGTACTTATCCTGAGTACAAAGATGAATATAATGCACAATTGTTACTTATTGAAAAAAAAATTAATACATTGAAATCATCTAAAGTGTTTCTAAATATATCACGTGGTTACGAGGGTATAAAAAAGATCTTGGATAAAAACTCAATAAATTATAAACTAATATTTCATTTGAATTATAATTCAAATGATGTCGAAGATTTAAAAAAAAGAATTAAACATAAAAAATATTATTTCATTAAAGATTTAATACTTTTAGGACAAGGAGTAGCATCTATAGAAAGATTATGTTTAAAAGCTTTTTTTTCTGGATATAAAAAAATTGTCTTATGTGGCGTAGATTTGAATAACAAAAATTATTTTTTTGAAAAAAATCAACTATTTACAGAAGATATAAAAAAAATATCCAATAAAATTATGGAGTCAAAAAATATGGCACATAAAAGAAATAGACATACTACATCTGATATCAAATATTGCAAAGGTGGAATTGTTGTACAGGACGTACTTTCGATTTATCAAAAATTTATTTTTAAAAATGATTGTCAAATTTTTGTGGAAAACGAAAAAAGTTTATTAAAACAATTTTTTCCAGTTTATAATGATTTTTAATCTTGTATGTTCAATTTTTTTAGATAAAGAAATTGATTGTTACACTCTTTATTTTCCAAAGAATATAAAACTTTCCCATTTTTAACTTCTTTTTTTTTATGTATTGAAAAATACGCAAAAAGTCTTTCAGTGTATAAATCTGAGAAGATAATACATCCTTTCTCATTATTGTAATGGTCCAATTTTTTAAAATGTTTGTAAACAGTTAAAATATTATGATCTGTACTGGCCGAGGAAGGAATGAAATTCTTATAAAAATAATTTACATTTCGTGGCAACAAAAAAATAAAAATTATACAAAATAACAATAACTTGATCCTAAAAAATTTAATTCTCAAAAAAAAATCAATCAAAATTACAAAGCAAAAAGGTAAAATAATTACGATATTGTCTACTCTTGACGGAACAAAGGGAACTAATGGATTTATTTTAATAAAAAAAAATGTGACAAAAAGTGTGTAAATTAAAGTTACATAACTTGTTACATAAATTTCCAAAGAGACATTTTTTTTGTTTATAATGTTATAGATAATTATGAGTATTGTTGAAGGTATCAAAAATTTAGAAAAAGTTGATATCTTCAACCATCTGGAAATAATACCACCATCTGCTTCAATAAATTTTTCATTTTCGTACCAAAAAGTGTTAAATACACTGCTCTCATTTAAAAAAAAATAATGAATTCTACTAATGAATCTGCCGTCAGTTAAGAAATAAAATAAGATACATTCTAAAAGAAAAAATAAAATTCCAAATAAAACTAAATAAATAATTTGCTTTTTGTTAAATTTTAAAAATAAAAATACTAAAATTGGAAAAATTATAAATACATTGACTTCTTTTACCCCATAAAGAAAAAAAATTAATATGCCTAATAAAAAAATTAAATTAATTTTTATATCGTCAGTTTTTTTTTTTAAGCAAGTAAAAATAAAAAACATTAAAATTGATAATACTAAGAGACCTGTTCCTTGAGGAGAAACATTATATATTAACTTAATAATTTCTGGATTAGTAAACCAGAGAGTAGTAAATGAAATAAAAGCTATCCAATTAAAATTCTTATCAAAGTAAATTTTTAAAAAGAAAAAAAATGCAACAAATATTACAGCATGCGAACTTAAAAAAAATGTAAGTGGATTTGACCCATAAAAAAAATAAAAAAAAGATGGAACTAAATACATTCCCCATCGGTATGATAAGTGAGAATTTTCGTTAAAATAAAATTCTCCATAGTAAAAATCTATTAAATTTTTAATATAGTTTTTTTCATCACCACCATAGTCCATTGAAACTGGTAAAAGACCAAATATAAAACTAAAAGATAAAACAAATAAAATTATGTAAAAATTTTTTATGTACTTATTTTGTTTAATCATAAACAAACTTATTGTATATATTAAAATGTGAATTATAGGAAACAAATCATAAGTGTAGTTTTAATATTAGTTCTAATTTTTTTAAGTTCAAAAATTATAGTAAACGCCTTTGAAAACGCTGCAATGAATGTCATAAAATCGAAAAAATTTAATACTTTCTTGATTAATCAAATTGAGCATCACATTGTGACTTATGCTGAAAATATTAATCAATATGAAGATAAAAAACTTGTTATTAAAGATAGCTTAAAGAAAATTATAAAAGAGTGGAAACCGATATTTGATGAAATCGATAAAGAATTACAGAATTGATAAAAGATAAATATTACTCATTAACTATTTTAATAAGCTTTATTTCTTTTTTCCTGTCCGTTTACTATTCTCAATTCCACTATGATGGACATCATTTTGGGTTGGTGTACGATAACGCTAAGGATTTAATAGACGGAAAAAAACCATATAAGGAAATATTTCTTCTATATGGGATTGGTACAGCTTTAATCCATTCATTAGCTTTGAAATTATTTGGTCAAAATATTCAGTCTCTAATGATTTTTACTTCAATAATTTACTCCTTAAGTCTTATATTTATTTTTTTTATATCAAACAAATTATTGGATAAAAAAAGTAGCTTCATTATAATTTTTCTTATATTTTTGATACATCCAATAGTTGTATATCCTTGGGCGAACTATCTGGTTTTCTTTTTTTTTTTAATTGGTTTTATTTTTTTAGCCTCCAACAGCGCTCTTTTTTTCATATCAGCTCTTTCTATAGGAACATGTTTTTTAATTAGGCAAGAAACTTTTTTTTACACATTATTTTCAATTTTTCTAATTTTTCTTTTGAGTATTTTTAATTACAAATTTTCAAAAAAATTAAATTATAAAAAAACAGTTTTATTTTTAACAATTGCTATTGTTCCCGCAGTACTTTTTTTAGTTTATTTGTTTTCTTTCGATTTATTTCAATATTACAAAAACTACTTCTTTTTACCTGAAATATATTTAAGTTTCAAAGGAACAAATATTGTAGATCTTGCCAAACAATTTTTGAATTACCTTTTATTTCCCAATTTTAAAAAAATTTTTAATCAACCATACTTAATTTTATTTATTCTTATCTTCTTATTTAACTCATACAATATCATTTATACTTTTTATTTGTCGTTTAAAAAAAAAATAGAATTTACAGATATATATCTTTTTTTAATTTCTATTACATCTATATTATTTATTTCTCAATCTTTAAACGAAATTAACATATTCAGACTCATATGTGGAACATCAATTGGCTTGATAACTGTTTTTATATATATGTCCAAATTTGAAAAAAATAATTATAATAATCTGGTATTAATTTTAATCGTGATTTCACTAAGTGGAATGAGTCTTTTCAAAAAAAATAGTAGCAACACAATATATAAATATAAGACAGAAATTAATGAGAGCGTTTTAAATACGATAATTCCATTTGAAAGAAATAAATACCAAAAAAATACAACCCTAAATTTACAAGTGACTTCTGAGGTTCTCTCTTCTATATCAACCAATTGTCAAATTAAGTACTTTTCAAGTTTACAGTATGATATTGCTTACAGGATAATTGCGAAAAAAAATTTTAAAACAATTAAAAATTTACCATTCTATGGTGAGACGAATGAGGCTTATGCGTTTATAAAAAATTTTGATAAAAATTTCATTGATGATTTAAAACAATTGATAGAAAATAAACAAATCGTATTAATTATTGATTATAAAAATAAAGATCATATAAAATTTTATGATGAAAAAATTTTCTTTAAAGGTTATAAAATCGCTAAGATATTACCATTCTCATATGAACAAAAATTTAAAGTTATTTTAATTCCAGATAACTGTGAATTGAAAAAAACCTAATGAAATTTTCAAAAAAAAAAATTTTTATTTTTGACCTTGATAATACCATTTGTAAAACTAAAAAAAACTTTTATTTAAAATCTAAACCAAAAAAAGATATTATAAAAAAAATAAATCAAATTAAAAAAAATGGACATACTGTTAAAATATTTACAAGCAGGTATATGGGAAGAAATAACGAAAATAGTGTCTATGTTAAAAAAAAATTTTACTATAAAACAAACAAACAGTTAATGAAATGGGGACTTCATTTTGATGAACTATTAATGGGCAAACCATCATATGATTATTTCATTGATGATAAATCATATAATATTAGATCAGAGAATGCTAAAAGAATTATTAAAAAATTTTCAAAAATGAAAAAAAAATAATTTATGGTAAATAACATTTTAATTACAGGATGTGCAGGATTTATAGGATTTAGCATAACTAAAAGGCTGCTTGAAAAGAAAATTAAAATTATCGGAGTAGATAATTTAAACAAATATTACAATGTAAAACTTAAAAAAGCGAGACTTAAAATTCTCAAAAAAAAAAATTTCTCATTTTATAAATATGATTTAAGAAAAAAAAAGACATTTCAAAAACTAATTAAAAAAAAAATCGATTTAATAATACATTTTGCTGCACAACCAGGTGTAAGATATTCTTATGAAAATCCTGATAGTTATGTGGAGAACAATGTGCAGGCTTTTTTAAATATATTAAATTTTGCGAGGCAAAAAAAAATTGACTTAATTTATGCTTCTTCTAGCTCTGTTTATGGAGATGCAAAATCCTTTCCAGTGAAAGAAACAGATTTTTTAAGACCTAAAAATATATATGCGATAACAAAGAGGAATAATGAAGAAATGGCTGAAATTTACTCTAAATCATACAATATGAGAATTATTGGTCTGAGATTTTTTACAGTATTTGGTGAGTGGGGAAGACCAGACATGATGATATTAAAATATCTTGATTATTGTAGTAAAAACAAAAAATTTCCTCTTTATAATAAAGGTAATTTTTTTAGAGATTTTACTTATATAAATGATTTAGTTAAGCTTACTTTGCCTTTGATTTTTAAAAAAAATAAATTTAAGAAATGTCATACACTATTAAATATTTCTACTGGAAAACCAATTAAGGTAGATCTTTTATTAAATAAATTAATTAATTTAGTAAGTAGAAAATTAATAGTTAATTTAAAACCAAAACAGCCTGAGGTTTTTAAAACTTTTGGGGACAATACAAAAATAAAAAAGATCTCCAAATTAAAGAAGTTTGAGAATATTGATATTGCTTTAAAGAAAACTTACGCTTGGTACCAAAATTATAAAACATTATTTAAGTAAAATTCTAAAAAAACACTTAAAATAGATTGAAACTATAAGTATAAGATGAAAAAAAAACTATTATATATTTGTGAAGTACAGTTTCCATCTACCTCTGCTTACGCTATTCATGTTACAAAAATGTGTGAAGCTTTTTGTAATATTGGTTATCAAACAACTTTAATAACTCCATATATACCAAAAAAAAATGATAAGATTTATAGATCATTTAATATTAAAAAAAAATTTAAATTTATATCTATATTTAAAAATAGTAAAAAATTGAATTTTATACTTAAAATTTATTTTTCATTAAAAGTAGTAAGTTTTTTAAAAAAACAATCTTCAAATTATCAAATTATATCAAGATCAATATTATCAAGCATGATATTATCGGTATTTGGATACCAAAACACATTAGAGGTTCATCATAATGTAGTTGGGTTTACTAGGTTATCTTTTAAATTTTTCAAAAATTTAAATTTCCTTAAAAATATAAACTATATATTTTTGAACAAATCGTTGAAAAACAATTTTCTCAAAAAAGAAAATAAATACATGATTTTAGATGACGCCGTATGTCTTGAAGATTTCAAAATAAAAAAAAATATTAAAAAATTAAAAAAAACATGTGTTTATATTGGAAGTTTCTACAAGGGAAAAGGTTTTGAATTTATTATAAATTTAGCAAAAATTTGTGAGGACATAAATTTTCACTTATTCGGAGATAAAAAATTTTTAAATAAT
Organism: uncultured Pelagibacteraceae bacterium; assembly: GCA_902600485.1. Classification (GTDB taxonomy): domain Bacteria; phylum Pseudomonadota; class Alphaproteobacteria; order Pelagibacterales; family Pelagibacteraceae; genus Pelagibacter. The sequence goes on along the minus strand of CACKJD010000001.1, from coordinate 70,137 downwards.
AATAATTATCAAAAAACTAAAAATATAAAAATTTTTCATCATATACCTTACAAAAAAGTTCCTTTAATTCTTAATAACTATGATGTTGCCTTAATGCCATATTCAACAAATAACTATGCGAGAGGCGGAATAGATATCTCTAGAAGTATTTCACCACTTAAAATGTTTGACTATCTAGCTGGTAAAAAAATTATTCTTGCTTCAGATTTAAGAGTTTATAGACATATTTTAAAGCATAAATACAACTCAATTGTTTTAGACGAAAAAAATATATTTTTATGGAAAAAATATCTTTTGAATATATTTAAAAATTTAAATAAATATAGCAAATTAAAGAATAATGCCTACAAAACTGCCAAAAAATTTACTTGGAAAAAAAGAGTTCAAAAAATTAATAAAAAATTATTCATTTAGGAATTTAAGATGAAAAAAAAAATATTTTACTGGTCTCCCTGTCTTAACCCTGTTGGAACAATTAAATCAACACTTAATTCAGCCATATCATTGAAAAGATATAATAAGAATTATGACGTTTACATGATTAATGTATGTGGTGAATGGAAAAATTATGAGGATACATTAAAAAAAAATTCTATAAATTCTATAAATTTAAATTTTTCGTATTATAGATTTTTACCAAAAACAGGTTTTTTTTTAAGTAGATTTTCTTACATGATAATCTTTTTATTGTCTTTTTTTCCACTATTAAATTTAATAAGAAGCCAAAAACCAAATATTTTTTTCCTTCATTTGATTACATCCTTGCCCCTAACCATTCTAAAATTTTTTAATTTTAAAACTGAGTTTATCTTAAGAATATCTGGCTATCCAAAGATGACAATATTTAGGAAAATCTTATGGAAATCGATCTCATCAAAAATTAAGCTCGTAACTTGTCCAACGTTTGATTTAAAAAAAGAGCTGGATAGATCCGGAATATTTGGCAAAGAAAAGTTATTTTTCTTACCCGATGCTATAATTGATATTACAAAAGTAAGAAATAAAAATGAATTTATTGATAATGAGCTTCCAAAAAATAAAAAAATAATCTTATCCGCAGGGAGATTAACAAAACAAAAAAATTATGAATTTCTTATCAATGAATTTGCCGAGTTTTCGAAAACTAATGACCAATTTATTTTAGTTATTTTAGGCGAAGGTGAAGAAAAAAATAATTTATTGAAATTAGTTGAAAATAAGGGAATTGAGAAAAAAGTCTTTCTTTTGGGGTACAAAAAAAATATTTATGATTATATGAGAGCAGGAAATGTTTTTATTTTATCTTCGCTTTGGGAGGAAGTGGGATTTGTAATTGTGGAAGCAGCTCTTTGTAATTCTTTTGTTGTTTCAAGCAACTGCCCGAATGGTCCAAGAGAATTTCTAGATAATGGAAAGAGAGGTATATTATTTGAAAGTAATAAAGAAAGTGCTTTAAATGAAAGTTTAAAAAATTTTTCAAAAATGGAAAAAAATAAAATATTTCAAAAAAAGGTTAAGCTTAAAAAGGAAGCAAAAAAATATACAATATTTAGACATTACCTTGAATTAGAAAAAATTTTGAAAAATTAATCTAAATCAAAGAGCGTACCATGTCTTCGTATTGTCTTAAATTTTTTCTATAATCGAATCTATCAAGGGCTTTGTAAGATCTGTTTATCATCTTTCCACAATTTTTCTTATTCATAGAGTAAAATCTAATTTTTTTTGATAATTCCCTGTAATTTCCAACCTTAAATAATAATCCACCTTTGCCATTAAGTAAGATCTCTTTTGGTCCAGTATGACAATCACTAGATATTACAAACTTCTTTAAAGTTAAACTTTCTAAAAGAACATTAGGCAATCCCTCAAATTTTGAAGTCAAAATAAACAAATCTGATTGTTTTATTAATGGATAAGGATTTTTAACAAAATCTATAATTTTAACAAAATTTCCCAAGTTATTTTGAGATATGTAATTTTGTAATTTTTTTTTTAGTACACCTCTACCGATTATACACGCTTCAAAATCAATTTTATTTTTTAAGTTATTCAAAGATTTTAAAAATGTTAATTGGTCTTTTTGCTCAGTAAATCGACCAATATTTAAAATTTTCAATTTTTTTGAAGAACTAAAAATCTTTTTAGATTTTTGTTTAGATTTTTTAATTATTTCTTTTCTATTTAAAGGATTGTAGATACATTTAGAATTAACATTAAGTTGTTTTTTAAGATCGTTTTTGAATTGAATACTATTCACCATAACTTGATCTGATAAATTCAAAACTTTTTTAAAAATATATTTTTTTAAAATATTTCTAGACCAACCAATTGGCGCTGTATTAGATCTAGCTATCACTTTCACAGAAAATAATTTACAAATTAATATACAATAAATATTTGCCTGAAATGAAAAAACAATTGTATTTTTATCTTTGATTATTTCTTTAATTAATAAAAATATTGCAATCAAATATTTTATTCTTCTACTAAATCTATCCCAAATACTTGAAGATGGGGTTATTAGAGTAACAGATTTATCAAATTTTTTTTTAAATCCTTTTGAAATAGTTATTACCTTTAAGGAGCCTAATTTTATTACTAAATAATTACAAACTATAAAAAAATTTTTTTCTACCCCACCCCCCTCTATTGAGGGCATAAATACAAGAACTTTACTTTTCATTTTTATCAAGATTATAATATAAATTTGATATTAGGTGCTAGACAACATATTAATTTATTATAAAAATACAATAGTAATGAAATTATGTGATTTTTATTATTCTTTATGTATTAAACAATTTATATACTTCAAATATTAATTAAAATATGGGAAATTTGTCAGAAAAATTTTATTATATTTTTCTATCCATTATACCATTATCGATAATTATTGGCCCTGCAGCTTCTCTAATTAATATAATTATTTTATCTATTATTTATCTTTATTATTTTTTCAGATTTAACCATCTTAGTCTTTTAAAAAAGAATAATACGATTAAAATCTTTTTAATTTTATACTTATACCTTATATTCAACTCATTTATATCTTTAAATTTTGAAACCAGTGCTCCCAGAAATTTTGGCTTTATAAGATTTATTTTATTTTTTTTAGCAATAAACTATTTATTTTATATTAACGAAAAAAATATAAGTATATTTAATTTTTGGTCAATAATTCTTTTTTTTTTCATTTTTGATGTATATTTCGAGAGTATTAATGGAACTAATATCTTAGGTTGGAAAGGTAATTACGGCAATAGAGTTGTAAGTTTCTTTAAAGATGAACCTATTGCCGCCGCTTTTATAAACGGTTTTATATTTATATTATCAGCTCAAATGTTAAATTTTTTTAAAAAGAAGAAATTTGGTAAAATAATATTTTTAATTCTCTTATCAATAATTTTCATGTCAGTATTAATCACAGGCGAAAGGTCAAATACTATTAAAGCTGTATTTGGCTTAATTTTATTTATATCCTTGATAGATGTATACGATTTTAAAACAAAATTTATATTTTTTATAGCTTTACCAACTATCATGATAATTACAATTTTTAATTCCGATTATCTCAAAACTAGATATTATGGACAAATTATTTCGAAATTTTACAAAGAAAAAAACATTAATACTTTTAATGATAATATTTATATAAAACTATATAGGTCAGGTTATTCAGTATTTAAAAACTACCCTTTAACTGGTGTCGGAAATAAAAATTACAGAATAGAAACATGTAGTAATGCGGCAGCAGTAAAAAAAAATAAATATTATTGTTTAACTCACCCCCATCAAGTATATTTTGAATTTTTGTCAGAACATGGATTAATAGGTACGATTGTTATACTTTGTATGTTTTTTTTATTGATTTTTAAAAATTTGAAGGTGATTGTTAATTCACAAAATTATTTACAAATTGGTGCATTTACTTACCTGATATGTAATTTTTTACCATTTATACCATCAGGTTCTTTTTTTAGTGATTTTAATATGAGCTTGTTTATTTTAAACTTATCAATATTGTATGCTGTTAATAAAAAAACTAATATTTTTTTTAAAGAAAGTTCCAAATAACTAAAACTTTAATTTTTTAATTTATGGGCCGTTAGCTCAATAGTAGAGTACTGCATTGACATTGCAGGGGTAGTTGGAGCGTAACCAACACGGCCCACCAAGATATTAAATTTGAAAAAATGTTTTTTTTATTATATTAAATTAAGTTTGGGCCTGTAGCTCAGTTGGTTAGAGCAGTACACTCATAATGTATTGGTCCCAGGTTCGAGTCCTGGCGGGCCCACCATATTTTTAATTTTTATTAAACTCTTTTAAGCTTGTAAATAAAGCATCAATATTTCCGCCATTATTTGAAATTATTGAATTAAACTCCTCTTTCTGAGTTCTTGCTAAACTTAAACCTTCTATTACTAAATCTCTAATTAATGGTTTCGAGGGATCCTTTGTGTATACTCTCCAATCTATAGAAACTTCAGGTCTATCAGATGTAGCTAAGAGTTTACTGCTAACAATAGTATATTTTTCATTTTTAATATCCTCAGAAACGACAACTATTTTTGCTTCTTTATATTCAACTAATCGAGATGAAAAACTTTTAAGAAAATATTCTCTAAAAATCTTTTTAAATTCATCTTTTTTATCATCGCTTAAGTTTTTTCTGTGTTTGCCCAAAGTATAAAATCCAATACCATCTATATCTACTGAGCTTTCACCAATTTTGATTAATTCTTTAATCTTAAGTTCTCTTGTATTTTGACTAGATAAAATTTCAGAAGTTCTATTTGTAATATCATTAATGAATTTAGAGGATATATTTGCAATTGTGTTTGTGTATAAATTTAGAAAAAATAATATAGTTACTAGGAATATATTAATATTTAACTTTCTCATTTTTAATTGGTTACTTGTCTAGAGAATCCCAATCACTATCATCCATCGAGTCTGTCTTTACTTTAAGATTTTTTATTTTTTTTGCTCTATCCTGTAAGTACAGACTTCTAACTGTTGCATAAAAATCTACAGATGTTTTTTCTAAACTATCAAAAGACTCTAAGTTTTTTGCTCTGAAATCTATACCTTCACCTAATTTTGAAAAATAATAATCAGACTCTTTAAAATACTGTGTATCGTTTTTGACTGTGATATTAAACCATGCGTCACCTCCAGTCATAGAAACCAAGGATCCCACAGCATCCCTTACAGTTGAAGGACCAATTACTGGTAAAACTAAATAGCAACCTTCTCCAATTCCCATTGTCCCGAAAGTTTGACCGAAATCTTCTTTTTCTAGTTTTTCAAAACCTAAAGCATTAGCAGGGTCAAATATTCCAACTATTCCAATAGTTGTATTGATAATAAACCGTATTGAATTATTTCCTGCAGCTATAAAATCACCTTGCAATATATTATTTGGAATTGTCACTAGGTTAGATAAATTGTTTAAAGCGTTACTAGTTCCAATTTTAATTGGCGATGGTAGTTTTCTATAACCCGTTGCTACTGGCCTAAACAATACTTTATCTAAAGCCATATTAAACGCAAATGTTGCTCTATTAATTCTTTCAAAACAATCCCTTACATCCTTTTCTTGTCCATAAGAGTTAGTTACAACTAGAAATTGTATTATAAATAACAATGCAATTATCTTTAAACGATTAATCATTAATGTCTCTATAATCTATATTTTAACAAAGTAAATTGATAATTTAAATAACTTTATGTGATAAAAACACCCTGAAATGAACGAAATTAAACAATTTTATTCTCAAAATTTTGACCCAATTAAAAGAAAAAAAGCAAACATAAAATTTTTAGTTTTTCATTATACAGGAATGAAAACAGAAAAATCTGCTCTTAAAAGGTTATCCAGTAATTACTCCAAAGTAAGCTGCCATTACTATATAAAAAAAAATGGTGATATAATTAATTTGGTACCAGATCTTTATGTTTCATGGCATGCAGGAATTTCACGTTGGAAAAAACTTAAAAAATTAAATAAATTTTCAATTGGTATCGAAATCCATAACCCTGGTCACCAATATGGATATAAAAGGTTTAATAAAAAACAAATAAATTCTCTTAAAAATTTGTCTTTGAAATTAGCAAAAAAATACAATTTAAAAAGTAAACACTATTTAGGACATTCTGATATAGCCCCAGATAGAAAAAAAGATCCAGGTGAAAAATTTCCGTGGGAGTTTTTATCAAAATACAAAATTGGTGTTTGGCACTCCCTAGATAAAAGACTTCTAAAAAAATATAGGCTTAAAAATATAGATAATTTAGATAAAATAATATTCTTGAGATATTTAATTAAAATTGGTTATTTTTTTAAAAAAAAAAAAATTAATTCTATTTTATTTGCGATAAAAGCTTTTCAAAGAAGATTTAGACCACAGTTGATTAACGGAAAAATAGATTTTGAATGTTTGGAAATAGCAAAAAATTTAGTTAAATCTGGATTTAATTAGTGTTGAAATATTAAAAAAATAATATATTTTTGAGGTGCCAGATAAATGACTTATCGCTTTACTTTAATAAAGAGGAAAGTCCGGGCTTTACAGAGACACAGTGCCAGGTAATACCTGGCGGGGGCGACCCTAGGGATAGTGCCACAGAAAATAAACCGCCTTATCAAGGCAAGGGTGAAAAGGTGTGGTAAGAGCACACCGGCTTAATTGGTAACAATGAGCGCATGGAAAACCCCACTGGAAGCAAGACCAAGTAGAGATGACATTGCTATTAGCAGAAAGCAGTCTTTGGCTAGTCATCAGGGTTGGTTGCTTGAGCTTTAAGGAGACTTAAGGCCTAGATAAATGATAAGTTTAAATGACAGAACCCGGCTTATATTTTATCTGGCATCATCATTACTTTCTAACAAGTTTCTAATTTGTTCTTATTTTAAGTTCATCAAAAAACAACTATTGACTGTATATTAAAAAACCCATATTATCCCAATTATTCCCAAATTTGGGGATAAAAGAAAATATGATTTATGTTTTTATCTACTTTCGAAAACAAATTAGACAAAAAAGGAAGGGTATCTGTGCCTGCTAGCTATAGATCGTATCTTTCAAATTTAGGTTACAATGGAGTTATATGTTATCCATCGTTTAATAATAATTGTATAGAGGCATGGCCTCAAGATAGAATTGAAAAAATCTCTAATGCAATAGACTCACTAAATCCATTTGAGGAAAAAAAAGATTATTTTGCGACTTCGATACTTTCAGAAAGTATCAGTTTACAATTTGATGGTGAAGGCAGAATTTCAATAACAGATAAACTTTTAAAACATGCAAAAATTAAAAGTAGCATGTTATTTGTAGGTCAAGGAAAAACTTTTCAAATATGGGAGCCTACAAATTATGAAAAATTTAAGGCAACCGCAAAAAGAAAATCAAATGTTTATAGAGATAGCCTTAAATGGGAGCAAAAATTTAATAAATAAAAAGGGGGAAATATGACTATTAATTTTAAAGTGCCTGAAATAAAAGAATTGAAACCTAGAATATTAGTTTTAGGTGTAGGTGGAGCTGGGGGTAATGCAATAAATGAGATGATAGATGCAGGCGTTGAGGGTGTTGAATTTGTAGCTGTTAATACAGATGCGCAGGATCTTAAAACAAGTAAAGCAAAAACCAGAATACAAATCGGATTAAATGTAACTAAAGGATTGGGTGCTGGAGCAAAACATGAAATAGGACAAGCTGCGGCGAATGAATCTTTAAATGATATTATAGACTTATTAAAAGGTGCCAACATGGTATTTATAACAGCAGGTATGGGAGGCGGAACTGGTACTGGAGCTGCACACATTATTGCTAGGGCAGCGAAAGAATTGAATATTCTGACTGTAGGAGTTGTAACTTTACCATTTTTATATGAATCTTCATCTAGAATGAGAAGAGCACAACAGGGTTTAGATGAATTAAGAAAACATGTCGATACTATAATTGTTATTCCAAATCAAAACTTGTTTAAAATTGCTAATGAAAAAACAAGATATACAGAGTCTTTCCAACTTTCAAATAGTGTTTTAAGACACGGAGTGCAAAGTGTAACTGATTTAATGGTAAAAGATGGTTTAGTAAACCTGGACTTCGCTGATGTTGAAACTGTTATGAGTTCAATGGGCAAGGCAATGATGGGTACAGGAGAGGCAGAAGGCGAGGGCAGAGCAGTTAAAGCAACAGAAATTGCATTGAACAATCCTTTGATTGATGACTATTCTTTAAAAGGTGCTAAAGGATTATTAATAAATATAACAGGGGGAGATGATCTAACCTTGTTTGAAGTTGATGAAATTGTAAATAAAATCAGATCAGAAGTTGATAGTGAGGCAGAAATAATAAACGGCTCAATTATTGATCCTACTCTAGAGGGTAAAATTCGAGTTTCTATTGTAGCGACAGCACTAGACGGTCAACAACCAGAATCTAAATCAGTAATTAATATGGTTCATAGAATTCAAAATAGAAATCCTGGTTATTCAGATTTTTCAATCACAAATAATAATTCTCAATTAAATTCAATTAAATCTGATACAATAGCAAGCACAAGTGGAGCAAATGCACTTAAAATAGATACAGATGAATATAAAAATTCAGAAACAGAAATGTTTAATTCAATGGTCGATGAAAATATGGCTGTAAATAGAACAAATCTAGATAATGCTTTGAACGAAATTAACAATACTTCTAGCTCCGATGAAGAAATCCCTTTAAACTTAGAGGAACAATCAGAAACAACTCAGGACACTAATCACATCGAAAATTCTAACGGATTAGAAAACTTTGAATTAAGTGAAGAAAGCCCACAACTCTTTAATTCTGACAGTGAGATTATAAGTGAAAAAATCGACAATGATACTGAGACAGACACTGAAGAAGATGAATTAGAGATACCTGCATTTTTAAGAAGACAAAGAAATTAATGGTCTTTGAAAAAATAGATGAGTGTCACCATTGTATCGGATAAAAATTTACATTACCCGGTACTACTTAATGAAGTATTAAGTATTATTTCCCCTCAGAATGGTGGCACCTTTATTGACTGTACTTTTGGTCAAGGCGGATATACAAAAAAAATATTAGAATTTCCAAATACAAGAGTAATCGCTTTTGATAGGGACTCTGAATCTACAAAGGTTGCAATTAAATTTAAGCAAAAATTTAAAAATAGATTTGAGTTTCATAACAAAAAATTCAGTGAAATTGATAACATTAAATTACCAAAAAAAATTGATGGTATAATATTTGATTTAGGTTTTTCTTATAGTCAGATCAAAGATAAATCAAAGGGTCTATCATTTAATCATAAAGGTAAATTGAATATGAAAATGGGCCATAATAAATTTTCAGCTCACGATGTTATTAGTAGGCTCCAAGCGGAAGATTTAGAGCGAATATTTAAATATTTTGGTGATGAAAGAAATGCAAAATTTATAGCTAAAAAAATAATTAAAGAAAGGAGTATTAAAAATATTGATACAGAAGGTCTTGTTAATTTAATAAACTCATCTAAAAAAAAATTTACAAAAAAAAATAAAGCAACTAAAATCTTTCAGGCATTGAGAATTTTAGTTAATAGTGAAATAAGTGAATTAATTATCGCCTTATCAAAATCAAGCAACATAATTTCAAATAAGGGAATTATAGTAACCGTTACATTTCATTCTATAGAAGACAAAATCTGTAAATTCTTTTTTAATACAATTTCTACCCATAGATCGGTATCAAGATATTTGCCTGTAAACAAAAATGAGGAATTAGCTTTTAGCATAATTAACAAGAAAGTAATTACACCAACAAGTAGAGAAATTAAAATTAATCCTCCTTCAAGATCAGCTAAGCTGAGATCAATTAAAAGAAACAACACAAATAAAATAGATACAAAATTTTTATATAGGAAATTCAAAAATTTACTGGAAATTGAAAAACTATCTCTAAAATTATGAAAAAATATGTATTAGTTTTTATAATTTTTTTTTTGGTGATAACAACATCAATTATTAAAAACTCTACAAGAGAATTAGAAAATAAAATATTTAATTCTAATGAAAAAATTAAAATTTTGATTAATAGAAAAGAAATTATTAAATTGCAAAACGATTATCTCAGATCACCTCAAAGATTATTTGAATTTAAAAATAAATTTCTTGATAATTTAGAAGTTATAGAACTCAGTAAATTTAAACATTTATCTCAAAATGAATAAAGATGATTTTAATAAAATAACTATTAACAGTTCGAATTTGGATCTAGATAATTTCAATAGTAGTAAATTCAAAATAGATTTAAATCGGGTCGCCTTCATATTTATAGTGATATTTATTATAATTATTTTGTACTCAACTAGAATTATATATCTGTCATCAAAAACATTCGAAAAAAGAATTTATATCTCTAATCAAATTAATAGAGCTGACATAACTGATAGAAATGGAAATTATGTAAGTAAATCTGTACTTACTACAAATGTTGGAATTGACCCAAAATTAGTTAAAGATAAAGAAAAACTATTAATAAAATTACAATATACTTTTCCAAAACAAAATATATCAGAAATTAAAAAAAAACTTTATGGAAAAAAATTCTTTTATATTCAAAAACAAGTAACACCTGAAAGATTTGAAAAAATTAAACTTTTAGGAGAAAAATCAATCAGACTAGAACCTAAAATAACCAGAATCTATCCAGACAAAAATCTTTTTTCTCACCTTCTAGGGCAGATCGATAATGATAATAATGGTATTTCCGGTATAGAAAAGACTTTCGATAACAAATTAAAAGATGGTCGAAAACAACTTGTTTTAACCCTTGATAAAGAATTGCAGTTTATAATTCGAAATGAATTATTAAATGCACAAAATGTATTTAAAAACATAGGTGGAACAGGGATACTAATGAATGTAAATAATGGCGAGATATTATCACTAGTTTCAATTCCTGACTTTGACTTAAATCAAAGAAAAAGTATATCTGATAGAAAATATATAAATCGTGCAACAAAAGGTGTCTATGAACTTGGATCGGTTTTTAAAACATTCACAATTGCAGCTGGTTTAAATTATGGTTTAATTTCTTCTAACGACATGTTTATGAACTTGGAAAAAAAAATGAAATGTGGTGGAAGAATTATTTCTGAATATGATGAAGATTTGCCAAAAGATTTAACTGTAGAGGATATTTTGATAAATTCTAGCAACATTGGATCAGTAAAAATTGGTCAAATAATAGGAAAAAAAAAAATGAAAGAATTTTTGGGCCTAATTGGAATTTTAAACAAGATGGAATTTGATATTGAGGAAGTGGGAATGCCATTACCTTTTACATGGAATGATTGTAAGCTTAAAACAGTATCATATGGACACGGAATAACTACTACACCACTTCAGTTAGCAAAGGGTTATGCAATTTTGTCAAATGGTGGCTATCAAGTAAATCCAACTTTGATCAAAAAAAAATATGATATTTCTAAAAGAAAAAAAATTCTAAATAGTGATGTGAGTGCCAAAATAAACCCTATTTTAAGAAAAGTTGTAACTAATGGGACAGCTAGCTTATCTGATGTAGAGGGTTACGAAATAGGAGGAAAAACAGGTACAGCACAATTGGTTGAAAATGGATTATATACAAACAAAAAAATTAATACTTTTGCATCGGTTTTTCCAATTTCAGATCCCAAATATGTTTTGGTTATATTGTTAGAAGATACTAAATTATCAAAAGATTATGTATATAAATATCGAAACAAACCTGGTTCTTTTGAAGGAACGCCATTTAACACAGCCGGATGGACTTCAGTTGAAATAGCGGGGAAAATTATTGATAAAATAGGACCTATTTTAGCCACAAAGTACTAAGATTTTAAAATAATGTTATTGGGCAAAGTTTTAAAAAATATAAAAAAAAAATACAAAAATATTAATTTCAACAATATAAGATTTAACAGCAAAGATTGCAAAAAAAACGATATTTTTTTTGCAATTAATGGCAATCATAGAAAAGGCAGCAATTACATAGGTAATGCAATTAATAATGGAGCTAAGGTAATTATTTCTAATTTAAAATTTGAGGGTTTTAATAAAAATAAAATTTTGTTTCTTAAATATAAAGACCCCAGAAAACTATTATCTGAAGCTTCCAGTCGATATTATAAATCAAAACCAAAAAATATTATAGCCGTAACTGGTACAAATGGAAAAACATCAGTAGCTAATTTTTATAATCAAATATTAGTTTTAAATAATAAAAAAGTAGCCTCAATCGGAACACTTGGTGTACTAACAAAAAAATTTAAATTAAAAACTAATAATACAACTATTGACCCCTTAAACATTCATAAAATATTACAGAAATTAAAGAAATTAAAAATTGAAAATGTGATGTTAGAGGCCTCCAGCCATGGATTAAAACAGCATAGATTAAACAACATAAAATTTAAATCTGCTATTTTTACTAATCTTACTAGAGATCATATTGACTACCATAAAACTTTTAAAGATTATCTTAATTCAAAACTTAAACTTTTTAATGAATTATTAAATTTGAGAGGTAATGTAATTTTTGAGGAGAAGATTAAAGAGTCAAATATATTAAATAGAATTTCAAAAAAAAAAAATTTTAAAAAGTATACCTTAGGTAATTCAGAATCATTTATTTACATAAAAAAAATCCAAAAAATTAACGACCACAAAAAGATTGATCTTAAAATAAATAATAAAAATTATTCATTCAAAACGACACTTATCGGAGATACTCAAATTAAAAATTTAATGTTTGCGATAATCGCTGCTTATCTTTCAGGCCTAAAAATAGATAATATTTTAAAATCAATAAATAAAATTAAACCAATTGACGGCAGATTTGAAAAGGTTGGAAATTTGAAAAATAAAGCCAAAGTTATAATAGATTACGCACATACACCTCATGCGCTCAAGACTTTACTAATAAATATAAAAGAGGATTTCCCTTTAAGTAAAATTAATTTAATTTTTGGTTGTGGGGGAAATAGGGATAAAGAAAAAAGGCCAATGATGGGAATAGTAGCACGAAATTATTGTGACGATATTTATCTTACTGATGATAACCCAAGATTAGAGAGTCCAAAATTAATAAGAAATCAAATTAAAAAAGGTTTAAAAACAAAAAGATTTTTTGAAATTCCATCTAGAGCAAAAGCAATAAATATAGCTATTAAAAAATTAAGATCAGGGGATATTTTGATAGTAGCAGGTAAAGGACATGAAAATTACCAAGAGTATAAAAAACAAAATAAATTTTCTGATAAAAAAGAAATTTTAAATGCAATAAAAAAAAAAAATAAAATTTTATCTAAATCAATTAAAACAAACATCTTAAATGAAATTTTTGGTTACGGAATTATTAATAAAAAAAAAACTCTAAATTCTGCATCAATCAATTCCAAAATTATTCACAAAAATTCAATATTTTTCGGAATAAAGGGAAAAAAATTTGACGGAAACAAGTTTGCGATTGAGGCCTTAAACAATGGTGCAATTTTAGCAATATCAAATTTTAGAGTTAAAAATTCAAAATTAAAATTTATTAGAAATCCATTAAATTTATTAAACACTGCAAGCTCAATATTAAGGAAATCTTTGAATACTAATACAATATCAATCACCGGTTCTGCAGGAAAGACTTCAGTAAAAGAATTAACAGGATTTTGTCTTAATAAATTAGAAAAAACCTATTCTTCAAAACGTTCATTCAACAATAAATTTGGAGTTCCATTGAGTATTTTTAACATGCCAGAAACTGCAAAATTTTCTGTGCTTGAGGCAGGTATGGATAAAAAGGGGGAGATAGATTATTTAACTAAATTGATTAAACCAAATTTAGGTTTAATAACAAATATTTCTTATGCACATATAAAAAATTTTAAAAATCTTAATCATATTGCTAAAGCTAAGTCTGAAATAATAGACAATATTGTTAGTGGTGGAACAATGGTTATAAACATGGATGATCAATATTATAAATATTTCTTAAGAAAATCAAAAAATCGTGGTCTCAAAATTATGAAATATAGTAAATCTAATATTAATGCTGACATTATTTTCTTAGGAAAAAAAAAAAGGAAAAAAGGTTATCTAATAAAGTTAAAAATTAAAGGAGAAAAAAAATCTTTCTTAGTTTCAGAAAATTTATCTAATCAAATCGAAAATATACTTGCGACTATAAGCATAATAAGCGTTTATTTTGATATTGAGAAACTTAATCGTAACTTATTTTCTGGTTTTTGTATTCCTGAAAGTCGGGGATCAACAATTAACTTTAGAAAAGGTTCAAAAAAAATAACAATTATTGATGAAAGCTATAATTCAAACCCATTATCTTTAAAATTTACTTTGGAAAAATATGATTCTCTTTATAAGAATAATAACAAAAAATTTTTACTATTAGGTGACATGTTAGAACTTGGAAAACATTCCAAAAATTTACATTACGAAATTGCGAGATATTTAAATAATTCGAATATAAATAAAATCTTCGTTTATGGAGATCATATTAAACATACATATAACAAATTAAAACCACAAATTAGAGGGAGAGTAGTAAAAAATATAATGGATATTTATAAATTAATAAAAAATGATCTACCAAATAATAGCTATTTAATGGTAAAAGGATCAAATTCAACAGGTTTAAACAAAATTATTAAAAATTTATAATGCTTTATAATTTATTAATTAACTATTCAGATACCTACTCCTTTTTAAATTTTTTTAATTTTTTAACTGTGCGAACTGGATTAGCAGTTATTACATCAATGATTATAGTTTTTATTATTGGTGAAAGATTTATAAATTTTTTTTCTACAAAAAAAATTACCAACCCAATAAGATTGGATGGACCGGAGGAACATCTTATAAAAAAAATAGGAACACCTACAATGGGCGGTGTGTTAATTTTAATTGGATTATTTGCTGGAGTTTTTCTATGGTCAGATTTATTTAACCCATACAATTGGTTGTTAATCTTTATAACTTTTTCATTCGGGACACTTGGTGCTTTTGATGATTATAAAAAGATAAAAAAAAAAAATTCTTCTGGAATTTCGTCAAAATTAAAATTTTTAATACAAATAATTATTAGTCTAATTTCTTTAATAATCTTATATAAATTCATAGGGTCAGAATTGACTAATAATTTATATTTTCCTTTTTTTAAAAACCTAGTAATAAATTTAGGATGGTTTTTTATTCCTTTTTACTTATTTGTAATTGTTGGATCATCTAATGCGGTTAATTTAACAGATGGTCTCGATGGGTTAGCCACTGTACCAGTCATTTTAGTTGCAGGATGTTTTGCGTTTATAAGTTATGTATCAGGTAATATAATTTTTGCTGAATATCTTTTAATACCTTACATAGAGGGAGTTGGAGAAGTGGCTGTTTTCTGTGGAGCAATTATCGGATCATCGATAGGATTTTTATGGTTTAATGCTCCTCCTGCAAAAATATTTATGGGCGATACTGGTTCTTTAGCGTTAGGTGGTTCTTTGGGCGCTGTAGGAATAGTAACAAAACATGAGATAGTTTTAGCAATAACAGGAGGACTTTTTGTTTTAGAGGCTATTTCTGTAATTGTACAGGTAATTTCTTTTAAATTAACTGGAAAAAGAATATTCATGATGGCCCCTATACATCATCATTTTGAGAAAAAAGGGTGGGCAGAATCTACAGTAGTCATAAGATTTTGGATTATTTCTCTAATTTTAGCAATGATCGGTCTTGCAACATTAAAATTAAGATAATGCAAACTATAGATTTTGTAAAAAAGAAAATATTAATTTATGGTATGGGTCTTTCTGGTCATTCATGCTTAAATTTTTTAAAAAAGAAAAATGATGTTAAGATTTTTGATGACGATTTTTCGTTAAAATATAAAAAAAACAAAAAATACTTCCTTAGTAAAAACAATATTATTAAGCTAAAATTTGATTTTATCATATTAAGCCCAGGTATAGATTTTCAAAGATGCAATCTTAAAAAATATATAATCAAGAATTGGAGTAGGGTAATCACTGAACTTGATATTTTTTACTTAACATATCCAAATAATAATAAAATAACTATCACGGGAACGAATGGAAAATCTAGCACTTGTCAAATGTTATATAATATTTTTAAATTAAAAAAATTGGATGTTAGGTTAGTTGGCAATATTGGAAAATCACCTTTACAAGAAAAAAAAATTAAAAAGAATACTATTTTTATAGTTGAGGCATCATCATATCAAATATCTTATAGCAAGTATTTTAAATCTGATTATGCGGTGATTTTAAACTTAAATGCAGATCATTTAGATAGACACAAAAGCCTCAAAAAATATGCAAAAGCTAAAGTTAAACTAATTTGTGATCAAGAAAAAAATAAACTATCACTTATAGAGCGGGATAGTGTAATAATAAATAGACTTTTATTAAACAAAAATATTAAATCTAAAATTATAAAAGTTAATTATAACAAAGCTAATTTTTTTAAGAAAAATATTAATAATGATTATTTATTGGATAAAAATAATTTAAATAACATTCATTTCGTTTATAAAATATCAAAAATTTTTGGAATACCTGATAATATAATATTCAAATCCCTTAACTCATTCAAAGGATTAAAATTTAGAAAACAAATTGTTTACAATAAATTTAATTTAAAAATAATTAATGACTCAAAATCTACCACTTTCTCTTCGACCAATGGACTTTTATCTACTTATCAAAATATTTATTGGATAGTTGGTGGTTTGTTTAAAAAAGGTGATAAATTTATTTTAGAAAAAAAATATTATAAAAACATTTGTGCTTATATAATTGGTAAAAATAAGAATTATTTTGTCAATCAATTTAAAAATAAGATAAATTTTAAGTATTTGAAAAATTTAAAAAAAGCAATCATAGCTGTAAAAAATGACATTAAAAAAGATAAAAATAAAAAAATAGTGTTATTTAGCCCCGCAGCTGCTTCATTTGATCAATTCAAAAATTTTGAACATCGTGGAGAACGTTTTAATTCAATATTAAAAAATATAAAGTTATATGGAAAATAAAAATATTTACGATAATTTTATTTACGATTGGTGGAAAAATTTAGATAAAGTAATTTTTTTTTTATTTATATCCTTAATTGTATTAGGTATTTTTTTTTCTTTAGTATCAACATCATTAATTGCATCCTCTAAGTTTGGTACAAATAATTACTATTTTTTCATAAGACACCTGATTTATATTTCTCTTGGTTTAACTTTAATAATTTTTTTTTCGGCAATCCCAGAAAGTGACATTTATAAAATAGGAGTAATCATTTTTTTTATCTTTTTTATTTCTTTATTATTAGTTCCAATTTTTGGAATTGAAGTTAAAGGTTCAAAAAGGTGGCTAGATATTCCAATTATACCAAGGTTTCAGCCCATTGAATTTTTAAAACCTTTTTTAATAATATTTTTATCAATGGTTATTGGCTCAAGGTTTACGTCTAATGATTACCTAAAACTTTTTTTAAGCACATTAATTGTTTTACCCATTTTATTTTTTTTGGTCTTACAACCAGATGTGGGACAAACTTTATTAATATCTTGTGTGTGGCTGTGTCTTATATTTGTGTCAGGCATAAATCTTTATTTATTTAACTTTTTAATATTAGCCTCCATCTCATTATTAGGATATTTAATTATATATTTACCTAAGTTTTCTTACATCAAATATAGAATAGCAGCATTTTTCGATAAAAAATCTAGTGGTAATTACCAGTCAGAAAAAGCAACTGATGCAATTATTGATGGAGGTTTTTTTGGAAAAGGTGTTGGTGAAGGAACATTAAATACACGTGTCCCTGAGGCTCATACAGATTACGTAATTTCAGTTATTTCTGAAGAGTTTGGAATTTTGATAATATTATTTATTTTATTCATTTTCTTACTTTTGATATTTAAAGTATTTAAAAAAATTCCGTCAGAAAAAAATAATATAAATAAACTTGTTTTAATTGGATCTATATTATTAATTATTTTCCAGGTGTTAATTCATGTTGGTGTAAATATTAGATTTCTACCAACAACAGGCATGACCTTACCCTTTTTAAGTTACGGAGGATCTTCAATATTAAGCTCATCAATACTTGCAGGATTAATACTAAATTTTACGAAAAGAAAGATTTAAACGTATGAAAAAAATTGTCATCAGCACTGGAGGTACAGGAGGTCATGTAATTCCGGCACAGGTTTTATATGATTATTTATCAGACAAAAATAAAATTTTCATTTGCACTGATAAAAGAGGAATTACTTATCTAAATAAAAAAAAATATAAAATTAAGCAAATAGATTTACCTAAATTTAGCAGAAATATATTTCTTTTTATGCCTTTTATAATTTCTTTTGCCTTATCTATATTAAAGTCATACTTCTTTTTAAATAATAAAAAAATTGAAATAATAATATCTACAGGGGGCTACATGTCCGTACCTATTTGTTTAGCTGCCAGAATGTTAAAATTAAAAATTTTTTTGTTTGAACCAAATATGGTTATAGGAAGATCAAATCTGTTATTATTAAATTATTGTGATAAAATATTTACTTATAATAGAAAAATAAAAAATTTACCAAAAAAAATGATGTTTAAAAATTTTGTGATCAAACCCTTAATCAGAAAAAATATTTTTCTTTCTAAATATAGAGCTATAAAAAAATCAAAATCATTTACAATATTAATAATAGGCGGAAGTCAAAGTGCAAAGAAATTCGATACTTTATTTAATAAAGACTTAATAAAGCTATCGAAAAAATATAAAATTAAAATTTTTCATCAAACTAGTATAAATAATTTAAAAGATCTTAAAAATTTTTATTTGTCAAAAAAAATGAATTTTAGTGTTTTTTCATATGATAAAGATTTACATAAAATTATAAAAAAAAGTGATTTTGTAATAACAAGATCAGGTGCATCTACTATTAACGAATTGGTATTTTTAGAAACACCTTTTTTAGCTATACCTTACCCATTCGCTAAGGATGACCATCAATTTTTTAATGCAAAATACTATGTCAAAAAAAATCTTGGTTGGTTAATAAGAGAAACTGATGTTAAAAAAAATTTTTTATATAAATTTATTTCAAACTTGATTAAAAATGAAAAAATATTATTTCAAAAAAAAAAAAATATGCATATTTTTCATAAAAAATACGATTGGGCCAAAAACTCTAATCAAATAAACAATCTAATATAAATAATGAATATAAACTTAGCAAAGTCCGAAATTATACATTTTGTGGGAATAGGTGGGATTGGTATGAGCGGATTAGCTCTAATAATGATAGGACTAGGTTTTGAAGTACAAGGAAGCGACAAATCTCTTAATAAAAATGTAGAAAGGTTAAAAAAAAGACGTATTAAATTTTTTTTAGGCCACTCTTCATCTAATATTAAAAAAGCAACAATCTTAGTAATTTCCTCGGCAATTAAAAAAAACAATATAGAGGTAAGAGAGGCAAAAAAAAGAAATTTACCGATTTATAAGAGAGGGGATGTTTTAGCACATATAACTTCATTAAAAAAAAATATTGTTGTTTCAGGGTCTCATGGAAAAACTACAACCACTTCTTTAATAGCATCTATTTTCGCAAAAGCAAAATTAGACCCAACTATAATTAATGGTGGAGTAATCAATTCACTAGAGAATTCAGCTAAACTTGGCAAAAGTGATTGGAGTATTCTGGAGTCCGACGAGTCCGATGGAAGTTTTATAAAAGTTCCATCTACATACGCTGTAGTAACAAATGTTGATAGAGAACACATGGATTATTATAAATCTTTAGATCATCTAAAAAGACATTTTATAAAATTTATGCACAAGGTACCATCTTTTGGTAAAACATTTATTTGTATAGATGATAAGAATAGCAGAGAAATTTGGAAAAAAAGTAAAATCAAAAATATACTTACATATGGTTTTAGTAAAGACTCAAATTTTAAAATAAAGAATTGTTCATTCTTAAAAAATAAATCTATTTTTGATATTGAAATGCGTCTTCCTAATAAAAAAAAAACCATTTTAAAAAAAATTGTGATCCCTTTAATTGGATCTCATAACGTAAAAAATGCAACAGCCGCTATAGCTGTTTCATATTTTATTGGTATATCTCTTAAAATTTTAAAAAGTAGCTTAAAAAATTTTAAAGGAGTAGAGAGAAGATTTAATAAAATTTTTTCATACAATGGTGCGGATATCTATGATGATTATGCACATCATCCTACAGAGATAAGAGAGGTTATAAATGGAGTAAACAGTAGCTACAAAGAAAAAAAAATAATATGTGTTTTCCAACCACATAGAATTTCTAGATTAAATGATTTAAAAAACGAATTTTCTGCTTCATTTAAGAAAGTAGACTCAGTTATATTATGTCCAATTTATAAAGCAGGTGAAAACTTAAAGCTAAATTTAAACTATAATGAGTTTGCAAAACAAATTATAAAACAATCAAAAGTTAGAGTTTTTTTTGTGAATAGCCAAAATCAGCTAGCAAAATTTTTAAAAAACTTTTTAAATCAAGAAAATATAGTGATAGGGATGGGCGCTGGCTCTATATCAAATTGGATAAAAGAGTTACCAAGATTAATAAGAAAATAATGTTAGAAGATTTAAATAGTTTTTCGAAAAAAATCCAAGGAAAAATCAAATTTAATTATAGCTTAAAAAAACATACCTGGTTAAATATTGGTGGAAATGCAAAAATTTTTTTTGTTCCAGAGACTTTAATTGAATTAAAAGATTTTTTATTATATTTAAAAAAAAAAAATCTTAGCCCTTTTATTATTGGGGCTGGCTCAAATTTGCTCATATCAGAAAATATTCAAAATCGTATTTTCATTAAATTAGGGAAAAACTTTAATAAAATTTCACTAAATAAGGATAATGTTATAATTGCGGGTTGCTCAATTCTAGACAAAAATGTATCAAATTTTGCATGCGAGAACCATTTAAGTGGCCTAGAGTTTTTATCATGTATACCAGGATCTGTTGGAGGTGGTATAAGGATGAATTCTGGATGTTTTGGTAAAGAGTTTAAAGATGTTCTACTTTCTGTTCAAGTTATGGATCTAAATGGTAATGTTCATACAATTAATTCAAAAAACATAAGATTCGACTATAGACAAACAGATCTACCAAAAAATCTTATCTTTTTAAGTGCATCTTTTAAAACTACTAAAAAAGACAAAACACAAATAGAAGAAAATATTAATAAATTAAAAGAAAAAAAACGGAACTCTCAACCACTAAGAGTTAAAACTGGTGGCAGTACTTTTAAGAATCCAAAAAATAGTATTAAAAAAAAAGTTTGGGAACTTATAAGAGAAAATGTAGACAGCCAAATAAGTTTCGGTGATGCAAAAATATCTGAAAAGCATAGTAACTTTTTTATTAACAGCAATAATGCTTCATTTAAAAATATGTATGATTTAATCAACTTTGTGAAAAAAAGAGTAAAAGAAAGTACTGGTGTATCACTTGAACTAGAACTGGAAATAGTGAATTAAATGAAAAAAAAAATTTTAGTCTTGGGGGGTGGATACTCAAAGGAACGCTTTATAAGCCTTAAATCTGCTAAAGCTATTATCAAATCAATTAAGAAAATTCATAATGTTAAATTTTCTGATCCATGCGGTAATTTTTTGAGAACAGTTGAAAGCTTCAAGCCCGATGTAATTTTTAATGCTTTACATGGAAGATTTGGTGAAGATGGTTACATGCAATCAGTCTTAGAAACTTTGGGAGTTAAATACACTCATTCAGGTGTTAAATCTTCAATGATGGCAATGGACAAAGAAATTTCAAAAAAAATATTCGTGAAAAACAAAATACTTACACCTAAGTATATTAAAATAAAAAATTTAAGAAATTTAAATTACAAAAGAATTAAAAATTATTTAAATTTTCCAGTAGTTATCAAACCAATTAACGAAGGATCAAGTTTAGATGTTTATATTTGTAATAATAAGCTTTCATTATCAAACAAGCTAAAAAAAATGAGACATTATAAAGAAATACTTATCGAAAAGTTTGTTCCGGGAAGAGAGATACAAGTGGCCATAATGGGCAACAAAGTACTGGGTCCAATTGAGCTTAAACCAAAAAGAAAATTTTACGATTATAAAGCAAAATATTACACTAATGCAAAAACTGAACATATAATCCCTGTAAATTTAAGTAAAAAAAATTACGATAAAATTAATAAAATTGCTTTGAGAGCACATAGATTATTAAATTGTAGAGGTGTAACCAGGTCTGACTTTAAATTTTACAAAAATAAATTTTATTTACTGGAACTTAATACTCAACCAGGTATGACTGATCTTTCATTAGTTCCAGAAATTGCTGCATACAAAGGAATAAATTTTACTTCATTAATTAACTGGATGATAAAAGATGCATCAAAAAACAGGTAAAAAAATTAAATTTTTTTTTTACAGTTTATTAATAATAATATTAACTTCAACAAATAACTATAAACTACTTAACAAAAATATATTTAACATTAAATATATTTCTGTTGAGGGATTTTCGGAAGAAAAAAATGAATTAATAAAAAATAAAATTAAAGATTTATACGAAAAAAATATTTTATTTATAAGTAAAAATTATTTTAAAGATTTATTAAATAGAAACGATATAAAATATTTATTTATAAAAAAAAATTTTCCTAACAAATTGATTATCAATTTTATACCTGCAAAACCCATATATATAATTGAAAATGATAACAATAAAATAATTTTAGGTGATAATGGCAAAATATTGAAAACTGAACAAAAAGAAAATAATTTTCCAACAGTTTCAGGCTCTGATGATATCGAAAATATTTACAATGTCGTAAATTTAATAAATCTATCAAATTTAGATTATAAAATGATAAGTGAAATAAAATTTTTTAAAAGCGGTAGGTTCGACGTGTATTTAAGTAAAGGTATAATTATTAAATATCCAATTAAGTTTAATAAAAAAATAATTAATTACAGTAGCGAATTGTTGAACAGAAAAGAATTTACAAATTCTAAAGTAATTGATTTAAGAATCAAAAATAAAATTATTAAATATGAGTAGCTTTGAAAAAGGAGATTTTTACTTTGGGATATCTGATAAAAAAATTCATATATGTTTTTTTGAAGAAGGAAAAAACGTATATAAAGAAAATTTAAATTTTGAAATTCCTGATAGTTTAAACAACGACTTGAATTTTAAGATAATTTTAAATTTATTAAAAGAAAATATTAGAAAGATAGAAAAAAACTTAGGTTTTTTTTTAAATAATGGGAATATATCAATTCAGTCTAATTCTTATCAAAGCATCTTATTTAGTATTAAAAATATTTTCGACGAAAAGAAACTTGATGAAAAAGCCGTCGCTAATTTAGTGCAAAGTTGTATTCAAAAATTTTATATGGATGAACATAATTTATCTATTATTCATATCATTATAAATAAATATGTAATTGATGATAAGGTCTACAAATATCTACCAAATAACATCAAATTTAAAAAAATTATCTTAGAAATTGAATTTATTTGTCTAGATAAAAACCTTATTAACAAGCTAAAAAAATTATTTAATAAATGTAAAATTGATATAAAAAAAATTGTGTCATATGATTACGCTAAAAAATTTTCAAAAAATCACACTGATGAAACGATGTGTCTGTCTGCTTACAAAGTTCTAAATGGCATAAATCAATCAGAGGTTTATCAAGAAGAAAATATTTACAAAAAACAAGGTATTTTCGATAAAATTTTTAATTTTTTTGATTAAATATTTGTATTCTTTTGTAACATAACTTGTTTTTCCTTAGTAATTACAAAGATCTATAAGCGTTTCATGTCAGTTTTGAACCAAAAAACAATTAATGATAGCTTAAATTTTATTGGAATTGGGCTCCATTCAGGGAAGAAAGTTTCAATGACTTTGCATCCAGCTCCACCAAACCATGGAATTATATTTAAAAGATCTGATTTAAAAAAAAATAATTTAATTTATCCAAGTGTGCACAATGTTTCTAGCGCTTCCTATTGTACAAAATTGACAAATGAATACGGTGTTAGTGTTTCAACTGTTGAGCATTTAATGGCTGCACTTTGTGGATTAGGCATAGACAATCTTCTAATTGATTTAAATTCTGAGGAGCTGCCAATAATGGATGGGTCTGCTAAAAATTTTGTAGAAAATATTAATAAAGTAGGTTTTAACGTTAGTGATCAACCAATAAGAATAATCAAAATTAATAAAAAAATTACTTACAAAGATGGTGAAAAATTTATTACATTTGAGCCAAATAAAATCAGTTTAGAGATAGATTTTGAAATTAAATATAAACAAAGTTCAATTTTAAACCAAAAAAATAATAAGAATATATACATGGATGATTTAACAGATATGTATAATTCGAGAACATTTTGTTTATTTGAGGATGTAGAAAAATTAAAAAAAATGGGTTTAGCTCAGGGAGGAAGTTTGGATAATGCTATAGTTTTAAAAGATAACGAAATACTAAATTCTGAAAAATTAAGAAATTCAAAAGAGTTCGTTAACCATAAAATTCTAGATTGTCTGGGAGATATTTACCTAGTTGGTTATAGAATGGTCGGCAAAATTACCTCTAGTCAGGGTGGCCATAATTTAACAAATCAAGGTTTAAGAGATTTATTAAGCAATAATGAGAATTTTTCTATAATTGAACTAAAAGAAAAAAATATACCACACTCTTTTTTGTTTAAGAATTCTTTAAAATCTACAGCTTAAAGATTTAAGCTTTTAAATTTATCTGTTAATAATTTACTAATGAAAATTTTAAATAGTTTTATTTGTTTAATATTTATAATTTTAACGGTTTCTTGCTCAAAAGACGAAAAGATTTCTGTGGTCAAAGAAAAAAATATTGAAACACAAATGATTGAAGCTTTTGAGGAAGGTTATAAAGAACTCGAAAATGGAGACGTTTTATTTGCTGCGAAAAAATTTAATGAAGCTGAACTTCTCTATCCACAATCTGAATGGGCACCTAGAGCAGCTTTAATGGCGGCTTACTCTTATTACTCTCAAGATTATTATTTTGATGCTGAGTACGAATTAAATAGATTTTTAAAAGTTTATCCCAATGAAAAAAATATTCCTTATGCTCATTACCTACTAGCTATGATTTACTATGAAAGAATTATAGATGAAAAAAAAGATCTAAGACCTTTAATAATGGCTGAGGAAAAATTTAAGTTTATTGAAAAAAATTACCCTAACACAGATTTCGCACTAGACTCTGGTTACAAATTAGATCTAATTCAAGATTATCTTGCATCAAAAGAGATGTATATTGGTATGCATTATGTCAAAAAGAATAAGTGGATTGCTGCGATAAATCGTTTTAAAAATGTGGTAAATGAATACGACGAAACTTCATTTATAGACGAGGCTCTTCATAGGTTAGTAGAACTTCATTATAAGTTAGGCCTTGTAGAGGAATCTCAAAAATATGCTTCATTATTAGGTTATAATTATCAATCAAGCGAATGGTATTCAAAAAGCTACAAAATTTTTAATGAAAATTATAAATCTGATATAGAGATCAAAAAAGAAAAAGAGGGTATATTTAAAAAATTTAAAAAACTTCTTTATTAATTAAATGAGCAGTTCATCATTAAAAGGCTACAAAAATAAGTTAAAATTATTAGAAAAGTACAACAAATTTTATTACCAAAATCAAAAGCCTATTGTATCTGACAAGCAGTTTGACAAATTAAAAACAGAAATTTTAGAATTAGAGAAGAAACATGGTTTTAGTGACACGAAATCGCCCAGCGTTAAAATTGGTTACAAACCCTCAAAAAAATTTCAAAAATTTAAGCATAAAGTGAAAATGTTGTCGCTATCAAATGCATTTAATCAGGAAGATTTAATCAATTTTCAAAAAAAAAATATTAATTTTCTAGCCTTAGATAAAAATTATGAATTTGAATATAGCGCTGAACCCAAAATAGATGGTATTTCTGCCTCACTTAATTACAAGAAAGGGAAATTAATAAGAGGCCTGTCAAGAGGTGATGGTGAAGAAGGCGAAGATATAACTGAAAATTTAAAAACAATTAGGGACATTCCATTGAATGTTTCTCATCCAGATTTTCCTGAGGAAATTGATATAAGAGGCGAGGTCTTCATCGAAACAAATGATTTTAAAAAAATCGAAAAAGATTTTGCTAATCCAAGAAATGCAGCCTCAGGATCACTAAGACAAAAAGATCCAAAAAAAACTAAATTAATACCATTAAAATTTATTGCTTATACCTTTGGTTTTACTTCAGAGATGAAATCAAAAAAACAAAGTGATTTTATAAAAGATCTAGATAAATGGAATTTTAAAACTTCTGAATTAAATAAAACAATAAAGGGTGTTGATAATTTAGTTAAGTACCATTTTGATATTGAAAAAAAGAGGTTTAATTTAAAATATGATATTGATGGCATTGTATATAAAGTTAATGATTTTAACTTACAAAAAAGATTGGGTTTTATGGCCACAGCACCCAGATGGGCTGTTGCACATAAATTTTCTGCTAATTATTCAGTCACTAAAATTATTGATATTGATATTCAGGTTGGAAGAACTGGTGCTTTAACACCGGTTGCGAAAGTCAAACCTGTTAACATAGGCGGTGTAATGGTTTCTAATGCAACTTTACACAATGAAGATGAAATAATAAGAAAAGATATCAGAATAGGTGATACTGTTAAAATTGAGAGAGCTGGCGACGTAATTCCACATGTAATTTCGGTAGATCAAAAATTAAGATCACCAGATTCGAAAAAGTATATTTTTCCAGACAAATGTCCTTCATGTGGATCTAAAACTATTAAAGAATATAATTCTATTACAAAAAAGGTTGACGCGGTTAGAAGATGCAGTAATGATGGATTTGGATGTGAAAAGATATCTATCGAAAAATTAAAACATTTTGTTTCAAAAGATGCATTAAATATCGAAGGACTTGGGAAAAAGGTAATTGAAAAGTTTTGGGATTTAAAATTTATAAAACTTCCTAACGATATATTTAATTTAAACTTTGAAATAATTTCTAAACTAGAAGGCTGGGGTTATCAATCAGCACAAAATCTAAAGAATTCAATTAATAAATCGAAAAAATTGAAATTAGATAAATTTATTTATTCTCTTGGCATAAGACACATAGGCCAAGAAAATGCAAAGTTAATATCTGAGTTTTTAGGCAACTATTCCAATTTTGTTAAATTAAAGGAACAAAAAAATATTGAGGATTTATCAAATATTGATGGCATCGGGGAGACACAAATTACATCTTTAAAAAATTTTTTTAAAAACAATCTAAACTTACAAGTTATTTCATCTTTAAGTAAAGTTTTAATTATTGAAAAGAACAATATTAAAAAAAAGGGGGGAGTATTTTCTAATAAAACATTAATGTTCACTGGAAAGTTAGACAATATTAGTAGAGCAGAGGCTAAATCAATTGTTGAAAATAATGGAGGAAAAATTGTAAGTAATGTCTCCAAAAAACTAGATTATCTGATCACAGGTGAAAAGCCCACACTAAGAAAAGTGAAAATGGCTAATGATTTGAAAGTTAAAATATTGAACCAAATAGATTTTGAAAAAATTTCAAAATTGAGACAATAACCAAAATTTTTCTTTATAAGTTAAATATTTTTGGATATTTGAGTAAATTTCCAAATTATAATTAATCAGATAATTCTTCTCCTTATAATTAAGAAGATCAATATTTATTAAGTCTTTATCAAATGGCACCATCGTTAAATTTTTGAAAAATATTTTATTTTTTAATTGTTTAACATAAATCATATTTTCTAATCTAATGCCAAATTCACCTTTTTTATAAAACCCTGGTTCGTTGCTCATTACTTGCCCTGGTTTAATCTTCATCTTATAACCTTTAGATATCGCTACAGGACTCTCATGCACATTAAGAAAAAAACCTACCCCGTGTCCAGTGCCATGAGGGTAATCTAAACCTTTTTTATTTAGAAATTTTCTAGCTAAATTATCTAATAAATTTGCCCTTTTAATTTTATTTAAATTAGCACTAGCAACTGCTATGTGACCCTTTAATACATAAGTAAATATATTTTTAATTTTTTTAGTTTGTTTATCTAAACTCATTGTTCTTGTAATATCAGTTGTTCCATATTTATATTGGCCTCCTGAATCACATAAGAAAATATCTTTTTTTTTGATTAATCTATTCGAGCTTCTAGTGGCTCTATAATGGATAATTGCACCATTTGATCCTGATGCAGAAATTGTATTAAAACTTGGATACAGATAATTTTGATTTTTTTTTCTAAAATATTCTAATTTCTTTACAGCTGCTAATTCAGTAATATTTTTTTTACATTTTTTTATCCAGTACAAGAATTTAGTTACTGCCACTCCATCAAAAATATGTGACTTAATAATATTCCTGATTTCAATATCATTTTTTATAGATTTCATTTTATATATTGGGTCATTTTGACTTGATATATCAATTTTATTTTTTATTAAATTTTCATAAGCCAAAGAACAACTTAATTTATCTAGTATAATTTTCTTTGAATTAAGATTTTTTAAAAAAATACTAATTTTTTTTTGATCCACCAATTTTATTTTCAATGAATTATTTTTTTTGAGCAAATGTTGTATTTTTGTTTTTTTTGTGAACAAATATATTTTACCATTTTTTTTTAAAATTACCCTGCAATTTGGAATTGGACTGTGGGGATTATCTCTACCTCTTACATTTAATAACCAAGCAATGTTTTCGGGCGCGGTTATGAAAATACAATCAGATTTGTCTTTATTAAGGAAATTTAAAACTTTTTTAATTTTATTTCTAGAACTTTTCCCTGTAATATTATTCTTTAAAAAAAAAAATTTATTAGTAATTTTTTTTGATTTTATATTTCTAACTAAATCTGTGTATATTGGTATTAATGTAAAGTAATTTTTAAAATACCTTTTTAAACCTATGCTTGTGAAACAATAAGGATTATAACCTAATTTGATCCTATGCTTTAAAACTTTCCAAGGTAATTTTTTGTGTATCTCAATAATATTGAAATTTTTTCCAGATTGAGATTTGGCTTGTATCGTGTATCTCCCATCCACAAATAGATAATTTTTTTTAAATAAAATAACAGCCAGTCCTGCTGATCCATCAAAATTAGATATGAACTTTAATCTGTCAGGAGATGAATACTCGTTAAAATACTCGTCATTTTTAGGCACAATATATCCATCAATATTATATTTTGAAAATTTTTGTCTTAGCTTCTTAATTTTTGTAGAAATCATTTCAAACGCTTTTGATATCTTAGCCAGCCTGGACTTCTGTAAATGTCTTCCTCATTATCTTGATCCTGATTAAAGTCAAAAAATTCATCTTCCTCTCTTTCATAATTATTAACTTTTTTAATATATTTTTCAGGTAACTCATCAACAAATCTTGATGAAATACTATCTATCCAATCTCCTTGATAAAATCTGTTAAGTGAAAATGATATATATACTTCGTATTTAGCTCTAGTAATACCTACATACGCAAGTCTTCTTTCTTCTTCCAAACCTTTTTGCCCTTTTTCATCTATTGATTTTTGATGTGGAAATAGACCCTCCTCCCAACCTGGCAAAAAAACAGTATCGAATTCAAGACCTTTTGATGCATGCATAGTCATTAAATTAACTTTTTCACCATCCCAATCATTATCTATTGATGAAGCAAGAGACACATGTTCTAAAAAACTTTCTAAATTATCGAAATCTTTCATCGCGTTTAAAAGTTCTTTAATATTTTCAAGTCTGTTTTCATTTTCAAGATCTTTTTTATTTTTTAATAATAACGAGTATCCAGACTCATCTAATATTATTTGCAGTAATTTTACATGTCCAATTTTTCTATTAAAATAATCATCTCTCCACTTTTCTAATAAATTCAAAAAACTTAATAAACCTATTTTAGTTTTAGGTTTTATTTTATTTAAACTAATTAAATTTTTTGATGATTGTTCAAGAGATAAACCATTTTTTTTTGCGTGTTCGCTTATCATTTTAAATGATGTATCACCTATTGATCTTTTGGGTACATTTATAATTCTCTCAAAAGCTAAGTCATCTTTGTTTTGATAGACAATTCTAAGGTATGCTACGCAATCTTTTATCTCAGCTCGTTCATAAAATTTTACTCCACCCAATATTCTATATGGTAAGCCTATTTTCAGAAATCTTTCTTCAAATTCTCTAGTTTGAAAAATTGCTCTAACTAATATAGCCACATCGTTTAATTTATATTTTTTAGAAATTTTATTTTCAAGAATTTTAGAAATACCTGTTGCCTCATCTTTACCATTCTTAAAACAATTTAAATTAATTAATTCTCCTTGACTTTGATTTGAATTAAGAGTCTTTCCCATTCTATTTTCATTATTAGATATCAATTCTGACGCAACATTAAGAATATTTTGAGTAGATCTATAGTTTTCCTCAAGTTTAATAATTTTGGTATTTTTAAACATCTTATCAAATTCTAAAAAATTTTTTATCTCAGCGCCCCTCCAACTATAAATAGATTGATCATCATCACCTACGCAGCAAATATTTTCATGATTTTTTGTTAATAGTTTTAACCATTTGCTTTGAATGAAATTTGTATCTTGATACTCATCCACTAAAATATATTTAAAATTTTTAGAGTACATTTCATTAATATCGCGATTTCTCTCAAAAATAGATACACAATGTAAAATTAAATCACCAAAATCACATGCATTAAGATCAATAAGTTTTGATTGATAAATCTTATAAATTTTTAACAAATTTTTTTCAAGAGTATCATTTTTTTTCAAAATTACATTTTCTGGATACCAACCTAAATTTTTCCACTTATTAATTAAAGAAATTATAAAATTTGGTGAAATTTTTTTAATGTCAATATTTTCTGCGTTACAGATTGATTTAATTAGTCTAGATTGATCGTCTTGATCTATAATTGTAAAATTTTGATTTAAATTAACTGCCTTAGCGTGTCTTCTTAAAATTTTAGCACATATTGAGTGGAAAGTGCCTAGCCATGGTAATCCTATCTCCTTATTATTAAGAATTTTACTCACTCTATTTTGCATTTCCCTAGCAGCTTTATTTGTGAAAGTTACAGATAGTATTTCATTAGGGAATGCTTTATTTTCCCTCAAAATATGGGCTATCCTTGAGGTTAGCACTTTAGTTTTACCAGATCCTGCTCCAGCAACAATTAAAAGTGGACCATCGATGCATAAAACAGCATCTTTTTGAGACTTATTTAAATTATCTATATATTCAAGATTTGCCATTTTAATTAATAAATTAAACTAATATAAATTATTTAACACATTATGAAAAATTTTAAATTGAAATTAAATTTTTTATTAAACTTATTCAAACAATTTAATAATATCTTTGAACATACAAAAAACCTCTTAAAAACACAAAATATAAAAAAAGAAATATTAAATATATATAATAAGTTTTATGTAAAAAAATTTAAGATAAATTACTTAATCTTTTTTTTTAGTTTAGCGGTATTTTCTTACCTTGTTTATCTCTCTTTTCCTGGAATAATGTATAATAAAACTGATCAAAACTATTTAACCAAATTAATAAATGATCAATACGGTTTAGAATTTTCGCTAACTCCTGAAATTAGTTATTCAATACTTCCCAAACCCCACTTCCAAATTAATGATGTAGTTATATTTCATAATAACAATAATTTTCAAAAAGAAATTGCAGAAATAAAAAAATTAAAAATTTATTTATTTCAAACTAATTTTTTTAAAAAAAGAGAATTAAAGATAAAATCTGTAGAGCTTTTTGAGGCAAATTTTTTTATTAATAAGTTAGATTTAAATTACGTTAATAAATTTTTGAAAAAAGGTTTTAAGGAAAAATCAATGATAATTAAAAGGGCAAATTTATTTTATCAAGATATGAACAATGAAACCATTTCATTTTTAAATATAAGGAGAATTGATATATTATATAAAGATAAAATAAACAATGATGTTATCACATCAGATGGAGAAATATTTAATATTCCATTTAGTGTAACTTGGAAGCAAGATTCTAATAAGCAAGAGCAATTAACAAATTTAAAATTTAAAAAAATAAAACTAAATATTATAAATTCGACGAAATATATAGATCAAAAATTACAAAATAAGTTACAAATCTATTTAAATAGGTCAAGATATATTATTAATTATGAATTGAGTAATAAAAAAGTTAATTTTGATTCTATTAAATCATTTATTGGTAACAATAAATTTATTTTTTCTGGAAAAATATTTTTAGATCCATTTAATTTTGATGTAAATTCATCTTTAGATAGTCTTAAACTTAAGAAATTATTTTTAAATAATTTATTTTTGAAAGAAATTTTATCAAAGGATTTTATTCTAAACGATAATTTTAATGGTAAAATACAATTAAATATAAAAAAATTAGAAAATAATCCGTTATTTGATAATTTAAAAATAAACGCAAATTTCAAAGGTCAAACTTTAGAACTTAGTAACTCAGTATTTTTCAATGATAAAATTGCGAATTTAATAATTAAAAAAGGACTTATATATGAAGAACAAAATAATTTAATGTTTAAAGGAGATGTCGAATTTTTAATTAATGATTTAAACAAATTGTATAATAAATTTGTAGTACCAAAAAAAAATAGGAATAATTTAAAAAAAATAAATTTTGCGTTATTGATCAACCTTACAAATAATGACTTTAAAATTTTAAAAATAACAAACGATAACTTTAAAGATAAAGAATTCCAACAGATTGACGAATTAATTTATGAATTTAATAGTGGAGGCATAAAAATTTCAAATTGGATTGAATTTAAAATATTTGCAAATAAAATAATTTCATCTTACGCCGGCTGAATCATTTTTTTTGGATCTACAATTTTGTGATACTCTTTTTCATTCATTAAACCACTTTTGATTACTTCGGTCTTGAGAGTTGTATTATTTTTTAGAGCCCTTTTTGCAATTTGTGCAGCTTTATCATAACCAATTTTAGGAGCCAATGCAGTGACTAACATTAGAGAATTATCCAAATCTTTCTTCATTTTATCTTTATTTGCTTTAATTCCTTTAACACAAAAATTTGCAAAATTTTTTGTACTGTCAGAAAGTAGATCAATTGATTGCAAAATGTTATACGCAATCAATGGTTTGAACACATTGAGTTCAAATTGTCCTTGAGACCCAGCGATCGTGATACCTGTATGATTACCTATCACTTTGACACAAACCATCGTAACTGCCTCAGATTGAGTCGGATTTACTTTCCCTGGCATTATTGAAGATCCAGGCTCATTTGCTGGTAAATTTAATTCACCATAACCTGCTCTAGGTCCAGATCCAAGAAATCTAATATCGTTTGCAATTTTTAATAGACACACGGCAGTGGTATTTAAAGTGCCAGAAAAATTAACAATAGAATCATGAGCAGCAAGTGCAGCAAATTTATTTCTAGATGGTTTAAAATTAATATTTGTCAATTTTCTAATTTCTTTACAAATTTTTTTATCAAAGTTTTTTTTTGTGTTGATACCTGTTCCTACAGCTGTGCCCCCTTGAGCTAAAAAATATATCTCTTTAATAGCAATTTTAATTCTTTTAATACAGTCTTGCAATTGAGACTGGTAACCTGAAAATTCTTGACCAAGTGTCAATGGTGTTGCGTCTTGTAAATGAGTTCTGCCAACTTTTATTATTTTTTTAAATTTTATAATTTTTTTTTTTAATTCTTTATTTAAAAGATTTAAGTTTGGTAGAAGTTTGTTTTTTGTTTCTAAGGCTATTGCTATATGCATGGCAGTGGGAAAAACATCATTAGTGGATTGAGATTTATTTACATGATCGTTCGGATGTACTGGTTTTTTTGAACCTAACTTACCCCCTAAAATTTTGATTGCACGATTTGAAATAACCTCGTTTACATTCATATTTGTTTGAGTGCCAGATCCTGTTTGCCAAACTTTTAATGGAAAGTTATTTTGAAGTTTTCCAGAAATTATTTCGTTTGATGCTTTTATAATTGCTCTAGCGATTTTTGTTTCAATTTGTTTATCTTTTTTATGAACAATTGCTGCTGCTTTTTTTATGATTGCGATTGATTTTATAAGAATCTTTTGAACATAAATTTCGCCTATATCAAAAAACTTTTTTGATCTCTCAGTAGATGCGCCCCAATATTTATCATTTTGCACATTAATTTTACCAATGCTATCAAATTCTTTTCTAAATTTCATTTGGATAATTTATTTTATCTTATACATTAAAAATGAAAAGAATCATATAGGAGAGAAATGACAAATTTTGAAAAAGTCAGATTATTTATGACGACATTTGGACAAGAAGTTAAAAATAAAGCTAGTTTAAGTAGTGAAAATATTAACAACTTAAGAATTAATTTAATTGAGGAAGAGCTTAATGAATTTAAAGAAGCTGTAAAAAAAAAAGATTTAAAAGAAGCCGCTGATGCATTAACAGATATTTTATATGTTACATATGGTGCCGGTCATGCATTTGGCATCAATTTAGATAAGTGTTTTGAGGAGGTTCAAAAATCCAATATGAGCAAATTAGGTGATGACGGGAAGCCCATTTACGATGAAAAGGGAAAAGTTATGAAAGGACCAAAATATTTTAAACCTGATTTAAAAAAATTTTTGTATTAATAGCTTAATTGTTTAAAATAAACATTAAAACGTCACTTATCAAATACATTGTAACTGTAAAACCAATAAAAAAATTCCAATACATAAATGAAACTGTTCGGTTTCTAATTCTTCTTTTTCTCACGAATTCTTTATCATCTAAATCAGAAACATCTCTGACTCCTTTTACCTGATAGTCATATGACCATCTCCAGACTGAGTCACCAAATCTTTTATCAGTCTTATTATAGTATCTTATCCAAGCGGTTATATATTCATGCAGTAGATAAATTATTAATAGAACTATAAAACCAAAAAACATTAAATAATTTACAAAATTTTTTTAAAAATAAAAAGGGGCGTTCTGTTGCCAGGTGCCCCAAAACCCCGTAACTTAATTAAAAAATTAATTAAGCTGCAAGTGCAAATTTATTATTTGCAATTATAAATAGCCCGTTACGGTGGAACAATTCCGAACGAAAGAAAGACTTTTAGACATCCGTCGATCCTAGTTCACCCCCATAAGTTGTAAATTATTGGTGGAGGTGGTGGGTACTGCCCCCACGTCCGCAATGTTTATTACGAAATTCGTTTATCGTCGTAGTTGGAAAACCAACACTAATAATATAAAAGCAATTATATTAGATTCAATAAATAATTCATGAAACTTACAAAAGAACAAGCTCAGGAAATAAAGGATTTACAATCTCAAGAAAATAAAACTAAAAGAGTAGTAGCCCCAGAGCTTGAAAAGATCCTTTACGATGCAATATCAGTTTTAGATCATGGATTTGTTAGAGTTATAGACTACATGGGCGATGACACATCAATTGTTCAAGCAGCTAGAGTTTCATATGGCAAAGGAACTAAAAAAGTTTCAACAGATAGTGGACTAATAAAATATTTAATGCGTCATTGGCACAGCACACCATTTGAAATGTGTGAAATTAAATACCACGTGAAGCTACCAATATTTATTGCGAGACAGTGGATAAGACATAGAACAGCAAATGTTAATGAATACTCAGCACGTTATTCAATTTTAGACAAAGAATTTTATCTTCCAAAAAATGAACACTTAGCAGCTCAATCAAAAAGTAACAGACAAGGTAGAGGAGATGTACTTCAAGGTGAACAAGCTAAAAAGGTTTTAAGCCTTTTAAAAAATGATGCAGAGCGAACATACGAAAATTATGAAACAATGCTTAATGAAAGATACGATGGTTCTGTCGTTGATGAAAAAGAAACTGGTCTTGCAAGAGAACTTGCTAGAATGAATTTAACTTTAAATACCTATACTCAGTGGTACTGGAAAACCGATCTTTTAAATTTAATGAATTTTTTAAGACTGAGAGCTGACCACCATGCTCAATATGAAATTAGAGCTTACGCTGATGTAATGTTAGATACTTTAAAAAGATGGGTGCCAACAACTTATGAAGCTTTTATGGACTATAGAGTAGGTGGCACGGAGGTATCATCTAAAGGAAAAAAGATTATTAAAAATCTGATCAGTGGTGAAAAAGTAGATTCTGAACAGTCAGGTCTATCAAAAAGGGAGTGGAATGAGCTTATGTTGGCTTTTGATCTTAAAGATAAATTGATATAGTTTCCAGAAAAAAATAAAAACTATAAATGAAACTTATAAATAAAATAACTTTCATAATTATTTTCTTATTTGTAAATATTAATGCTTTTGGAGAAGTTTCATCATTTGTTGACAGCAAAAGTGTTACGCAAAAAATTGCACATGGAATAACATTTAAACCAGATGGAACTAAAATGTTTGTTGTTGGAAAGAGTCAAAATAAAATTTTTGAATTTGATTTATCTACTGCTTTTGATATTTCAACTGCTACCAAAAATTCTAATGAATTTCTTCATAATTCACAACAAGTAGATGCAACAGATATAAAATTTAATTCTGATGGTACAAAATTATTTCTTGCTGGAACAGATGAACAAGAAATAGATGAGTATAATTTATCAACTGCCTATGATGTTTCAACCAGCGTACATCAGAATACATATTTTAATGGGGACGGTTTAAGTTTTATAGCTATCGCATTTAATACGAATGGAACAAAACTTTTTATTTATGATGCGACAGGCACTGACTCGATTAAACAATATTCATTAGGTAGTCCCTTTGATCTCTCAAACGCAGTTCTTCAAAAACAATATATTGGAACAAACAGCAGTACTCTACAAGCAATTAATGGGAATCCACAAGGGTTAGCATTTAGTGCCGATGGATCTAAAATGTACGTTACAGGAGTAAGTGCACAAAAAATTAAAGAATTCACTCTAAGCACACCTTTTGATTTATCTAATGTAAAATTTGAAGGGGGTTACGACCTTTCTGGCCAAATTGAGGAACCTTCAGGAATTGCGTTTAGTGATGATGGTTCTAAATTATTTATTTTAGATTCAAAAAATAATGCTGCTAATAGAGATGTTGCCGAATATGATTTAAGCTGTGGCTTTGGTGTCGTCAATTGTATCGATCCAACAGCTAATAAAGATGATGTTGCTTCTATTGAGACTCAATCTGAAAGCGCAAAAAAATTAATACAACACACCACGTATCCAGTAATCAATCGTATGCAATGGTTAAGAAGGAACAACAACAGGGGAAACTTAACTAATCAAAATATTAAATTTCAATTTAATAATGAAATTTTAAACTCCTTATCAAAAACATTGCTACCAGTTTATTTATCTAATTATAATTCTTCAAAAACCGATAATGAAAATTCTAGTTGGTCTCTATGGAGCGAAGGAACAATTAGCGTAGGTCGAATAGGTGATACCTCTGTTTCATCCTCAAAAAAAATAAATACTTCAGCAATCACAATAGGTGCAGACAAAAGAGGTAAAGATAACATAATGAGAGGTATTGCATTAAGATTTGGAAGTGATGATGTTGATGTGGGAGACCTTGGAAGTGCATTAAATATGAGTACATTTGGCCTGACTTTTTATGAGACTAAACCTAAAGGAGAAGAAAGATTTACTGATCACTTGTTAGGTTTAAGTTTTATAAATTCTGATTTAATTAATAATAGTGGTTCAACTTCAACTAATGGTGAGAGATCAGGGGAGCAAATGTATGGCTCTTTTAGTTTAAGAGATACTCTTTCAAAAAATAACTTAAATTTTACACCCAAAATTAAAATAGACTACGGTGTAACACATTTTGCAGAATATACGGAAACAGGTGCTGCAGGTTTAAATTTAAAATTTAAAGATCAGTACATTGGAAATTTTATTACCTCAGTTGGTGCTAATATTGATAAAAAATTTGACTTAAAAAATAAGACCTTTTTACCTTATTTTGATTTTAATTACTCTGCTGATATGAGCCCGTCAACAAAACAAAAATTTTCATATTCATCAAGTGGAGATAAATACACTTTAGATAACATTAATAATGCCACCCACAGTGTACATACTGGAATAGGTTTCGATTTAATTACAGATAGTGGTTTTAATTTAATGACAAAGTATACTAGAGACCAAACTACAGAAGACAGTTACAATGATAATTTTGTAATTGCAGCAGATTATAGAGCATCACACAATTCATCTTATGCTCTTTCGGTTCATGAAACTTCTACCGAAATCTCTTATAAAAGTAAGCGTGATAATTTAAATTTTGATGTGACTAGTAATTTAGATTTTTTTGCTGAAGACCCTGAGTATGGTATTTATTTAAAAGTCTATACTTTAAAATAATACTAATTTTCAATAAAAGAAGATTTAATTTTTTTTGCAATATCTAAATATATTTTTGATATATCATTATCTGGATTGCTCTCAACAATTGGTTTTCCTTGATCACCCGACCTACCAACCTCAGGATCAATTGGAATTTCACATAAAAATTCTTTACTAAATTCCTCTGCAGTTCTTTTAACTCCACCTTCCCCAAAAATTGGATATTTCTTTCCATCCTCTCCTTTAAAAAAACTCATATTATCCACTAAACCAATAATTTTTACCCCCAATTTATCAAACATCCTAATTCCTCTTTTAACATCTTGAAGTGCAAGCTCTTGAGGAGTTGATACTATTATTGCTCCATCCATTTCTATCTCTTGTGCAAATGTTAATTGAGTATCACCTGTTCCAGGGGGCATATCTACAATAATAAAATCTAAATTGTTCCAGCTTACTTTTTGCGCGAATGTTTTAATGGTACTAGTTACCATAGGACCTCTCCAAATCATTGGAGTTTGTTCGTCAGTTAAGAAACCAATTGACATACATTGAATGTCATATTTAATTATAGGTTTTAAATTTGAACCATCACTGTCTGGTTTTTGATTAATTGAAAAAAGTTTTGGTAAAGATGGGCCATAAATATCAGCATCTAATAATCCTACTTTACAACCTAAATTTTTTAATGCTAAAGCAAGATTTGTTGCAAAAGTAGATTTGCCAACACCTCCTTTGGCACTTGAAATCGCAATTGTAAACTTAGTGCCAGAAATTGGGTTTTTGACAAAGGTTTTTTTATAAGGTTTTCCTATCATTGCTACATTAAGTCCGAATTTTTAAGGGTTCTTTTAACATACTAAACTTGTTTTTCCCAACAAAGACACTATATAAAGTGCATGGTTGACGATTTTAGAAGTAGAGGTGGTAGCCCGTGGGGATCTCCCCCAGGAGGCGGAGGTAATGGCTCCGGGAGAAGAGGACCAACTCCTCCAAACATAGATGAGATAATTAAAAACTTACAAGATAAAATTAATAAATTTTTACCAGGTGGTGCATCTAAGGGTGGAAAACCACTTTTGTTTGGAATTTCAATTTTATTAATAATTTATGCTTTAAGTGGTTTATACCGAGTTTTACCAGATGAACAGGGTGTTGTTTTAAGATTTGGAAAATTTGTTTCAACAACTCAACCGGGTTTAAATTACCACATACCTTTCCCAATTGAGAGTGTGCTTACTCCAAAAGTTACAAAAGTAAACAGAATTGATATTGGTTTTAGATC
This sequence comes from uncultured Pelagibacteraceae bacterium, assembly GCA_902600485.1. GTDB lineage: Bacteria > Pseudomonadota > Alphaproteobacteria > Pelagibacterales > Pelagibacteraceae > Pelagibacter. The sequence continues at coordinate 30,334 of CACKJD010000001.1, read as the reverse complement.
AGAGAGAGATTCAGGATTCAGTTCAGGTGTAGTAGCAGACGTTCCAGAAGAAAGCTTAATGTTAACTGGAGACGAAAACATTGTGAATATTGATTTTTCAGTTTTTTGGGTAATAAAAGATGCAGGTAAATTTTTATTTAAAATTCAAGATCCCGAAGGAACAGTAAAAGCTGCTGCGGAAACAGCCATGAGAGAAGTAATTGCTAAGAGTGATATACAACCAATCTTGACTGAAGGAAGGTCAGTAATAGAGCAAGAGACAGAGACTATAATTCAACAAATTTTAGATGAGTATCAAAGTGGAATTCAAGTAACACAAGTTCAAACACAAAAAGCAGACCCACCGGATCAAGTTATTGATGCATTTAGAGATGTTCAAGCAGCAAGAGCCGACATGGAAAGATCAAAAAATGAAGCCGAAGCTTATGCAAATGATGTAATTCCAAGAGCAAGGGGTGAAGCAGCAAAGATATTACAAGCAGCAGAAGCATACCAAAAAGAAGTTGTTGCAAAAGCTGAAGGTGAAGCAAGTAGATTTTTGTCTATATTTAACGAGTATAGAAAAGCAAAAGAAGTAACACAGGAAAGAATGTATTTAGAGACAATGGAAAAGGTCCTAGCTGACATTGATAAAGTTATAATTGATAAAGATTCAGGATCAGGAGTTGTTCCTTATCTTCCATTACCAGAACTAAAAAAGAAAACTAATTAATATGAAAAAATTTGCATTACCAATAATACTAGTTTTAGCGTTCACAGCTTTCTTTTCAATTTTCATTGTCAAAGAAGTTAATCAAGCTATCGTTTTACAATTTGGTGATCCTAAAAAGATTATTTTAAAACCAGGAATTAATTTTAAATTACCTTTCATTCAAAACGTAGTTTATTTAGATAAAAGAATTTTAAACTTGGACACACCACCAGAAGAGGTAATCGCATCAGATCAAAAACGTTTAATAGTTGATGCTTTTGCAAGATTTCAAATTATTGATCCACTAAAATTCTATATATCAGTTGGTAACGAAAGAGTAGCAAGATCCAGGCTGTCAACAATTATCAATTCAAGAATAAGAAACGTATTAGGTCAGCAAGAACTACAAACTCTATTATCTCAAGATAGAACAAAACAAATGTCTTTAATACAAGAGGGTGTAAATAATGAGGCTGAGAATTTTGGTATCAAAATAGTTGATGTAAGAATTAAAAGAGCAGATCTTCCTCAAGCAAACAGTGATGCAATTTATAGAAGAATGCAAACTGAAAGGGAAAGAGAAGCAAAAGAGTTTAGAGCCAAAGGAGCAGAAATGGCTGTTACAATAACGTCAACTGCGGACAAAGAGGTTACAGTAATACTTGCAGATGCAGAAAAAAAATCTCAAATCATGAAGGGTGAAGGCGACGGAAAAAGAAATAAAATATTTGCAGATGCATTTGGTCAAGACCCTCAGTTCTTCGCTTTTTACAGAGCAATGCAAGCTTACGAAAAAGCTTTAATAGGTGGTGAAACTTCTTTAATACTTTCACCAGATAGTGAATTTTTTAAATTCTTCGGGGATATAAAAGCGAAACAATTAAATCAGTAAAAGTATGAGAGAAATAATAGTCGCTTTTGGACTATTCTTATTTATAGAAGGCGCTTTATATGCCTTATTTCCCTCAAAAATGAGAAATATGTTAGAAAAATTAAAACTGATGAAAGATGCCCAATTAAGGTTTGGAGGAATTATATTTGTATTAGCTGGCTTTTTAATCATTTGGTATATGAAAGTTTTATGAGAGTAATTTTAAAAAAATATTTTACTTTGATCTTGTTGTTTTCAATAGCAACTATTTTGCCAACAAACTCACAAGATAGACCAGCTTCTTTTGCTGATTTGGCAGAGGAATTAATGCCATCTGTTGTAAATATTTCAACAACAACAACTGTCGTGCAAAATACAAATCCTTTTCCGTTTGAATTTCCTCCAGGATCTCCTTTTGGAGATATGTTTAAAGAATTTGGTTCACCACAAAAAAGGAAAGCCAGCGCTTTAGGCTCAGGTTTTGTAATAGACAGTAATGGAACAGTTATAACAAATAATCATGTAATTAAAGGTGCTGAAGATATAGTCGTTCGATTTAGCAATGATAAAGAATATAAAGCAGAGATAATTGGCGCAGATCCACTATCAGATGTTGCAGTTTTAAAAATTAAATCAGATGATAAGTTTCAGCCTGTTAAATTTGGAAACTCTGACAAGGCTAGAATAGGTGACTGGGTTATAGCAATTGGAAATCCTTTTGGTTTAGGAGGCACAGTTACCTCAGGAATAATTTCAGCAAGAAATAGAAATATTGGATTATCAAGATATGAAGATTTCATTCAAACAGATGCATCAATTAATACAGGAAATTCTGGCGGTCCTTTATTTAATATGGATGGAGATGTCATAGGAATAAATACAGCGATACTTGGTCAACAAGGATCAATAGGAATTGGTTTTGCAATTCCATCGAATAGCGCAAAACAAGTAATAGATCAATTAATTGAGTTTGGTGAAACGAAAAGAGGTTGGCTAGGTGTTAGAATTCAAAATGTTTCAAAAGAAATAGCAGAAATTGAAAAATTAGGGAAAGCTAGAGGTGCTTTAGTTGCAAGTGTTGCACCAGGAAGTCCTTCAGATAAAGGAGGAATTAAAGATGGGGATATCATATTAGAGTTTGATGGAAAAAAAATAAACGAAATGCAAGAACTTCCATTGATAGTTGCTCAAACAAAAGTTGGCAAGGTTGTTAAACTTAAAGTTTGGAGAAATAAAAGAGAAATAACAAAAACAATTACTCTTGGCAGACTTGAAACCTCAGAAGATTTTAAAGCTGAAACTCCAAATATTCCAAAGGTTGAAGTTATAAATGCTTTAAAAATTGAAGTTAGACCAACAACAAAAGAAGATATAATTCAAAGACAACTACCACCGAATGTATCAGGTTTGATAATAACTAAAATAGAGCCAGATAGTCCTATAAATTATTTAAAAGTAAACGACATAATTGTAGAAGCAGGCAAAAGAAGAATTAAGTCTGCTAATCAATTAAATAATTTAGTTAACACAGCATTAAAGTCACAAAATAAAACTATACTAATTGCAATATTTAATAATCAAAATCAAAAAAGATATATAGGTGTAAAATTGGATTAGTATGGACCTAAAGTCCAAAATAATTTTAATTTCAGGACCCACAGCATCAGGCAAATCTAAATTTGCATTAAAACTTGCAAAAAAAATTGACGGGGAAATTATCAATGGTGATAGTATGCAAATATTTAAAGAAATAAAAATTCTAAATGCAAGACCAAGTACAAAAGATAAATCAAATATCAAACATCATTTATATGGGTTTCTAAGTGTTAAAAAAAATTTTTCAGTAGGTGATTGGTTAAAAAAATGTCTCACAAAAATTTCAGAAATAAAAAAAAGAAAGAGAGTGCCAATAATTGTTGGTGGAACTGGTCTTTATTTCAAATCTTTAGTAGATGGTTTAGCAAAAGTACCAAAAATCAGTAAAAGAAATAGGGATAAAGTAAGAAATTTACAAAAAAAAATTGGTCAAAAAAGTTTTTACAAAAGTTTAATTAAACTAGACCCTTTATGTAAAGATAATATTAATATAAACGATAAAAACAGATCTATTAGAGCTTATGAAGTTTATATTCAAACCAATAAATCTTTGTATACTTGGTTTAAAAATACAACAATTCATTTTCAAAATAAGGACTTTGAAAAAATATTTATTGATATTTCAAGAGATGAAGTTGTAAAAAATTTATCAAGTAGGATAGAAAAAATGATCAAAGCAGGAGCCATCCAAGAGGTAAAAAGATTTAATAAATTAAAAGTAAAAAAGACGAATAGCTCTTTTAAGATAATAGGGATAAGAGAAATTAATGAACTGAAACCTGATAAGACCAATTTAAGCCTTATCAAAGAAAAAATTACTATAAAAACTAGACAATACGCCAAAAGACAGATGACTTGGGCAAGAGGCCATATGAAAGACTGGTACAGAATTGCTCCGAACAATCTAAATTCTTATCTAAATAAGATTAGTTAAACTTGACCAATTAGCACAACTTCAGCTAGATTGGTCAAATGTCAAAATTATATACAGGCGCAGAAATAGTTTTTAAATGTATGGAGGATCAAAAAGTTGAATTTATTTTTGGTTATCCTGGTGGCGCCGTATTACCAATTTACGACGAATTAAAAAATCACGATAGTATTAAACATATACTTGCACGACACGAGCAAGGAGCAGGACATGCTGCCGAGGGTTATGCAAGATCATGTGGAAAACCTGGTGTAGTTTTAGTTACATCTGGTCCTGGTGCAACAAATGTTGTTACTGCTTTAACAGATGCATACATGGACTCTATTCCATTAGTATGTATTTCAGGACAAGTTCCAACGCATTTAATAGGCACTGATGCTTTTCAAGAATGTGATACCACAGGAATTACTAGACCGTGCACCAAGCATAATTGGTTGGTAAAAGATGTTAAGGATTTAGCAAAAATAATTCATAAAGCTTTTGAAGTTGCAACCACTGGAAGACCTGGACCAGTTTTGGTTGATATACCAAAAGATATTCAATTTCAAAAAGCCAAATACACAAATTTTAAAAAACAAAAAAAACTTAATGGAAAATCAAATAATAGATTTTCGCAAAAGGATATCGACAAACTTATTGAAGTGATGAGTAAAGCAAAACAACCAATATTTTATACAGGTGGTGGTGTAATTAATTCTGGTCCAAAGGCAAGTGAGCAATTAAGAGAATTAGTTTCAATCACTGGTTTCCCAATAACATCAACCCTACAAGGTCTTGGCTCGTTTCCAGGAGATGACAATCAATTTTTAGGAATGCTTGGTATGCATGGCACATACGAAGCTAATAATGCTATGCATGATTGTGATCTTATGATTAACATTGGTGCAAGATTTGATGACAGGATAACAGGAAAAATTGATGAATTCTCTCCTAAATCTAAAAAGGTTCACATAGATATAGATCCATCTTCAATAAATAAAAATGTGAAGGTAGATCTTCCAATTGTAGGTGATGTCTCAGAAGTAATTTCATTACTGATAAAGACAATTAAAAAACATAAACCAAATTTTTTAAAGTCTAACAAAGAAAATATTTCAAAATGGTGGGAGCAAATTGGAAAATGGAGATCTGTTAATTCTCTAAACTTTATTAATAGTGATAAAACTATAAAACCACAATTTGCAATTCAAAGACTTTATGAGTTAACCAAAAATAAAGATACATTTATTACAACAGAGGTTGGTCAGCATCAAATGTGGGCTGCCCAACATTATAAATTCGATAAACCAAATAGATGGATGACATCAGGTGGTCTTGGTACAATGGGTTATGGTTTACCAGCGGCAGTTGGTGTTCAAATAGCTCATCCTGATAAATTAGTAGTTGATATTGCAGGAGAAGCCTCAGTTCTAATGACAATGCAGGAAATGTCTACAGCTGTTCAATATAATTTACCAATAAAAATATTTATTTTAAATAATGAGTACATGGGGATGGTAAGACAATGGCAAGAATTACTTCATGAAAAAAATTATTCTGAGAGTTATACTGCAGCTCTTCCTGACTTTGTAAAACTAGCTGAGGCTTATGGATGTGTTGGAATAAGAGCGAAAAGCCCCGATGAACTAGATCAAAAAATTCAAGAAATGATTGATGTAAAAAAACCTGTAATATTTGATTGTTTAGTTGATAAAGAAGAAAATTGTTTTCCAATGATTCCTTCAGGCAAGCCTCATAATCAAATGTTGTTGGGGCCTAATGATCAAAAAGAAAACAAGATAACAGGAAAAGGAAAAACTTTAGTTTAATGGCTAAATCTAAATCAGCTTATAGTGATCCAGGAAAAAAAGGAAAATTAGATACACATATAATAGTAGTTTGGGTAGATAATGAGGCTGGAGTTTTAGCCAGAGTAGTAGGTCTATTCTCTGGTAGAGGATATAATATAGAGTCCTTAGCTGTTGCAGAGGTTGATCCTAAAAGAGGTATATCAAGGATAACGATTGTAACTACTGGAACACCCCAGGTAATTGAGCAGATTAAATTACAATTAGGCAAACTAGTACCAGTTCATAAAGTTGCAGATTTTATGAGAGGTGACAAAAAAATTATTTTTAAAGAAATGGCTTTATTAAAGCTTGTTGGTAATACTTCTAAAAGAAATAAAGCATTAAAAGTTTGCAAAAAATTTAATCCAGTAGTATTAGACAAAACTCAAAAATCAGTTGTACTTCAAATAACTGCATTAAGAAGAGAAATAGATACTGTGATGGGAGATTTAAAAAAATTTGGATTAGTTAGTGTATCTAGAACTGGCGCAGTAGCTATGACAAGAGGATCAGAAATTTTTAAATAAAGGAGAGTTGAAATGAAAATGTTTTATGAAAAGGATACTAATGTAAATTTAATAAAAGAAAAAAAAATAGCTATATTTGGATATGGAAGCCAAGGTCATGCTCATGCATTAAATTTGAAAGATAGTGGTGTCAAAGAGGTAGTAGTAGCTTTAAGAGATGGATCTGCTAGCAAAGAAAAGGCAGAGTCAAAAGGTTTAAAAGTAATGAACTTATCAGACGCAGCAGAGTGGGCTGATGTTATAATGATATTAACTCCAGATGAACTTCAAGCAACTATTTATAAAAATCACATTGAGCAAAGAGTTAAGGAAGGAACTTCAATCGCTTTTGCTCATGGTTTAAATGTTCACTACGATTTAATTAAAGCTAGAAAGGATTTAGATGTTTTTATGGTTGCTCCAAAAGGACCAGGTCATTTAGTAAGAAGTGAATATGAAAAAGGTGGTGGAGTTCCATGTTTATTTGCTGTTCACCAAAATGGATCTGGTAAAGCTCGAGATTTAGCAATGTCCTATGCATCTGCAATAGGTGGTGGAAGATCTGGAATAATTGAAACAACATTTAAAGATGAAGTGGAAACTGATCTTTTTGGTGAACAAACTGTTTTATGTGGAGGATTAGTTGAATTAATTAAAAATGGATACGAAACTTTAGTAGAAGCAGGTTACGAACCTGAAATGGCGTATTTTGAAACTGTTCACGAGGTCAAACTTATCGTTGATTTGATTTATGAAGGTGGAATAGCAAATATGAATTATTCTATCTCAAATACTGCTGAGTATGGGGAGTATATGTCAGGACCTAAAATTATTAATAAAGAAGAAACTAAAAGAAGAATGAAAGAAGTTTTAGATGATATTCAGTCTGGCAAGTTTACTAAACAGTGGATGGATGAGTGTAAAAATGGGCAAAAAAACTTTCTTAAAATAAGGGAAAAGTTAGCTGATCATCCAGTTGAAAAAGTTGGAAAAAATCTTAGAGCAATGATGCCATGGATTTCTAAAAAGAAATTGGTTGATAGCGATAAGAGTTAAAAAAATAACAAATAAAACCCATAATTGACTGTTTTGTTTTGCAATCTCTGCTAGAGATTGTATTATCCAAAAAAAAAATTTTTACAAAATAATGAGCGATAAAGATAAAGTTTTTATATTTGATACAACTATGCGTGATGGAGAACAGTCTCCTGGTGCTTCAATGAGTGTTGAGGAAAAAATTCAAATTTCTAGAGTATTTGATGAAATGGGAATAGATATAATTGAGGCTGGCTTTCCTATATCATCTCCAGGAGATTTTGAAGCAGTATCTGAAATTAGTAAAGAAATTAAAAATTCTATACCCTGTGGTTTAGCTAGAGCTTTAAGAAAAGATATTGATGCTTGTCATGAGTCGTTAAGACATTCAAAAAGATTTAGAATTCACACTTTTATTTCAACAAGCCCTGTTCATATGAAACACAAATTAGATATGACGAATGATCAAGTTTTAGACGCCATTAAGGATAGCGTTACTTATGCAAGAAATTTTACAAACGATGTAGAGTGGTCATGTGAAGATGGAACTAGAACAGATTTAGACTTTATGTGTAAAACAATCGAATTAGCTATTAAATGTGGAGCTACAACTATAAATATCCCCGATACAGTTGGTTACTCAATTCCAGAAGAATTTGCAAAAACGATAACTCATATTAAAAATAAAGTACCAAACATTGATAAAGCTATTATATCTGCTCACTGTCACAATGATTTAGGACTTGCTGTTGCGAATGCTTTAGCTGGACTATCAGCAGGTGTAAGACAAATTGAATGTACAATTAATGGTATTGGTGAAAGAGCTGGAAATGCGGCACTTGAGGAAATTGTAATGGCGATTAAAACTAGAAATGATTTAATGCCATACGAAACAGGTATTAAAACTGAACTTATAAGCAAAGCATCCAAAATTGTATCTAATGCAACTGGCTTTCCAGTTCAATTTAATAAAGCAATTGTTGGAAAAAATGCTTTTGCACATGAGTCAGGTATTCATCAAGACGGTATGTTAAAAAATAGAGAAACGTATGAAATTATGACACCAGAGAGTGTTGGAGTTAAGAAAACTTCTTTAGTAATGGGCAAACACTCTGGCAGACATGCATTTAAGGATAAATTAAGTGACCTTGGTTATACAGACTTAACTGATGATGTAATTCAAAATGCATTTGGTAAATTTAAAATTTTAGCAGATAAGAAAAAACATGTTTACGATGAAGATATACTTGCTTTAGTGGATGACAGTCTAATTGTTGATAATAAAATTAATGCAATAAATTTAAAATCTTTAAAAGTTTTTGCTGGAACTGGTGAGCCACAAAAAGCAGAAATGACTTTAGATGTTTTTGGTGAAATTAAAAAGACTTCTCAAACTGGAGATGGTCCAGTTGATGCTACATTTAAGTGCATAAAAGCATTGTATCCTCACGAAATGAAACTTTTATTGTATCAGGTTCATGCAGTAACCGAAGGTACTGATGCTCAAGCAACTGTAAGTGTAAAGATTGAAGAAAATGACAGAACAACAGTTGGTCAATCTGCAGATACAGATACTTTAGTTGCCTCAGCAAACGCATATTTAAATGCATTAAATAAAATGCTTATTAAGCGAGAGAAGAAATCTATGAATGACAGTATTAAACATCAAAAAGTGAAAGGAATATAAAATGTCAGTATTTGGAAAAATTACCAGTATTTGGAGTCAAGATATGGCAATAGACCTTGGAACAGCTAATACTTTAGTAGTTTTAAAAGGACAAGGTGTAGTATTAAATGAACCATCAGTTGTTGCGGTTGTTGATAATAAAGGAAAAAAATCAGTTTTAGCGGTCGGTGACGAAGCTAAAACAATGCTTGGTAGAACTCCTGGAAACATTCAAGCTATCAGACCACTTAGAGATGGGGTAATTGCAGATTTCGTAGTAACAGAAGAAATGATTAAGCATTTTATCAAAAAAGTTCATAAAAGAAGCACATTTGCAAACCCGAGAATTTTAATTTGCGTACCAACTGGATCTACTCCAGTTGAGAGAAAAGCTATTCAAGACAGTGCTCTTGCTGCAGGAGCAAGAAGAGTTCAATTAATTGAAGAACCAATAGCAGCAGCGATTGGTGCGGGATTACCAATATCTGAAGCAACAGGGTCTATGGTCATAGATATTGGAGGTGGTACCACTGAAATTGCGGTAATGTCTTTAGGCGGTGTAGTGTACTCTAATTCATTAAGAGTTGCTGGAGATGCAATGGATGGTGCTTTAGCTAATTATATGAGAAAAGAATATAATTTAATGATAGGTGATAGTACTGCAGAAAAAATTAAAAAAGAAATTGGTACAGCAATTGCAACAAACAACAACACTTACGCTGTTAAAGGAAGAGACTTAAGATCAGGGACTCCTAAAGAAGTAAATATTACTGAAGAAGATACAGTTGAAGCCCTAAATCCGATACTTAAAGAAATGATTAATGGTATTAAAGACGCTCTAGAAAATACCCCTCCCGAACTATCAGCTGATCTAGTGGATATGGGACTCACTCTTACAGGTGGTGGAGCGTTATTGAAAAACATTGATAAAAGATTATCAAAAGAAACTGGGCTACCTGTACATATTGCCGAAGATCCATTAGCTTGTGTAGCGGTTGGAACTGGTAAAGCTTTAGAACAAGAGGAGATTTTCTCAACAGTCCTATCTGAATATTAAGATAAAATGGAAACTAACAGAGATGATTTCATAATCGCGATCAGATCTGCCTTTTTAAAAAAAGGAACAAAGCAAAGATTTTCATTAATTGTATTATTATTTTTCTCAATAATAATTTTAACATTGAGCAAATATAATTTTAAAGGCATATCTTTTTTAAAATCAGGTTTAAATGAAATTGTTTATCGTGCTTCTTTTATAATTTCAGCACCAGAAAATTTTGTTGTAAATACTTACAAGTTAACAATGTCACATATCAATTTGTATGATGATCATAAAAAACTTAAAAAAGATTTTAAGGCATTAAAAGCTGAAAACTTAAGTAATAATTTTATAATATCTGAAAATATAATGCTTAAATCTAAAATAGAGGATATTGTAGATATCTCATCTGAAATTCTGGCAAAGGTATTAGTTGATAAACAAAGCCCATTTCTTAAATCTATTATCGTCAATAGAGGAAGTAAAGATAATGTAAAATTAGGGATGGCTGTTTTAGATGGAGATTTTTTAATTGGAAAAGTTGTAGAAGTTAATTATTTAACTTCAAGAGTATTGCTATTATCTGACTTGAACAGCAAGATTCCAGTATCTGTTGAACCTAATAGTGTTCAATCTATTTTGACAGGGACCGGGGAAAAATTTGGCAAACTACAATATACACAATTAGAAAGTTTAAATCTAAATAATGGTGATCAAGTCTACACCTCAGGCTCTGGTGGAATATTTAAATCAGGTATTCCTGTTGGTGAAATAAATATAATTGATGAGAGCAATGAAAGCTATGTTTTGTTTCACTCCAATTTTTCACAGTTAAGATTAGTAAAAATTGTTTTATACGAAAATATAAATTGAATTTATGAGTTTAACAAAACTACCATTTTCAAGAAAACTTCTATCATTAGGCCCAATTATTTTACTTTATGTCTCAGTACTAAATGAGTTTGATTTTAATTATTTAAATTTAAAATATTTTTCTTTTAATTTTCCGTATATTTTAATTTTTTATTGGAGTTTGAAAGGAGAAGGAAGATTAAGTTACTTATTGGTGTTTTTCGCTGGTCTAATAAATGATGTTGTAATTGGATTACCTTTGGGAATTAGTAGCGTTACCTATCTATTTATTTGTGTTTTTGCGGTTTATTTAAGAAATATCACATTAAGAGTTAGTCTAATAAAAGATTGGTTTTTCTTCCTTTTTACTATTTTAGTCATAAACTCAATCTTTTATTCAATTCTAGTAGTTTTTTTTAATGTTAAAATTGATTATTACAATTTACTTTTTAATGTTTTGTATACTTTCTTGTTCTATTATTTTTTTTCGTATATTTTTGGTTATTATTTAAATTTACTTAGAAGAACTAATGATTAGTGGTGGCTCAGATACTAGTTACAGAAAACAAAGCGTGGTTGGCAGAAGAATGTTTATTCTATCTACTGCTAAACTAGTTGTTTTTGGTGGAATAATTGCACAACTATTTTCACTTCAAATAAATCAAAATAAAAAATACTTAACACTCTCAGACAAAAATCGATTAAGGGAGTGGAAACTTCCACCAATAAGAGGAGATTTCCAAGACTTTTTTGGAAATATAATCGCTGGTAATTTAAAAGTTTATCAACTTCACATTATACCAGAGCAAGTCGAAAATTTTAATAATTTAATAATTAGAGTAAAAGATATCTTAGAACTAGACCAAAAGACTTTTAACAAAATTATAAAAAAGAAAAACTCTCAAAAGCCATGGGAAACATTAATAATTTCAGAGAATCTATCCTGGGATCAATTTGTAAAAATAAATTTTTATTTACATGAACTGTCAGGAGTAAAACCAGTTTTATCTGTAGCAAGAAGCTATCCTTACAATGAAAATTATACTCATCTTTTAGGGTACGTTGCACAAGCAAGTCAAAATGATCTCACAAATAATGATGAAATTAAAAAGAAACACGTTCCTGGATTGAGAGTTGGAAAAATTGGATTAGAGAGATCCTTAGAGAACGATTTAATAGGTATGAATGGAGTTCAAAGATACGAAGTCAATGCATATGGCAAAAGAATAAATCAAATAGATCACATAGAGGGTCAAAAAGGTAAATCAGTAAGATTAACAGTTGACACAAAAATTCAACAGAAGTGCAACGAGCTTTTAAAAGATAGAGCAGGATCGATAAGTGTTATGGACATATACACTGGAGATATACTTGCAATGCATTCATCACCTTCCTTTGATCCAAATTTATTTTTATATGGAATAAGTTATGAGAATTGGGAAGCAATCAGAAATAATCCAAAAAAACCACTTATAAATAGATCCATTACAGGATTATATCCTCCCGGCTCAACAATAAAACCGATTGTTGCACTATCAGCGTTAGAAAACAATGTTATTTCCCCAAATTTTAAAGTTAATTGTTCAGGAAAAATTGAGATGTATGGACAAACATATAACTGTTGGAAAAAGAAAGGTCATGGAGTAGTCAATCTTAGAGATGCACTAAAAGTTTCATGTGATACTTTTTTTTATGAAATGTCCAGAAGATTGGGAGTTGACCGTCTTAATGAAACTGCAAAAAAATTCGGATTAGGAAATAAAGTATTTAATAATATTTTTAATGAAGAGAAAGCTGGTTTAGTTCCTTCAACAGAATGGAAAAAAAATGCTCTTGGTAGAGGGTGGGTTCTTGGTGAGACACTTATAACAGGTATTGGCCAAGGGTATATCCAAACTACCCCGTTACAGCTATGTCTGATGACAGCACAATTAGCGAATGGTGGTTTTAAAATAAATCCAAAATTGATCGTAAATAAAGACGATTTAACTTTTGAGGATATTAAATCTAAAATGAGTAAAAATTTAGAAAAAAAAATAGAAGGCCCAGATTTTGACAATGCATTGGTGGACCTTGGGATGTCATCTAGTAAAGATGATAATTTGTATAGCCCTCTTTTTAGAAATCAAGAAAATGTAAAGTTTGTTTTAGAAGCAATGTTTGCGTCTACTAATGAGGTTAGAGGGACTTCTTTTTCATCAAGAATTGAAGATAAGAAATATCAGTTTGCGGGAAAAACAGGGACTTCACAGGTAAAAAGAATAACTGAAGCTCAAAGAGAACTTGATTTAGATATTTCTCAAATTCCTTATGAAGACAGAGACCACGCTCTTTATATTGCATTTGGACCTTACAAAAATCCAAGATATGCAATGAGTGTTTTTATAGAACATGGTGGATCTGGCGGTTCAACTGCTGCCCCAATGGCTAAAAAACTTTTTAAAGTTGTAATCGATAGACACGAAGAAAGAGAAAAATATAAACAAAAAAATATTAATTTTGTAGCGTAATGTTTCAAGAAACAGCACTAAGTGGACAAATCACCTTCTTTCAAAAACTTAGATCATTAGACTATATCTTACTTTTTTGCTTAATAATCCTTGGACTTATAAGCTCCTTATCAATGTATTCAACTGAGGGAGGAGAAGTTCTTTACCACACAAAAAGTCATGTAATTAGATTTATAGTTTTCTTTTCCATGATGTTGATTTTTTCATTTGTAAATTTAAAACTTTGGCATTCAATCGGCTATATTTTTTACTTTGTAGTTTTATGCTTATTAATTTGGGCTTCTTTGTACGGAGTAAAAGCTTCTGGATCTCAAAGATGGGTCGACCTGTACTTTATTAATCTTCAACCTTCTGAATTAATGAAAGTTGCAATAATTATGTGTTTCGCTAAATTTTATCACCGAACACAGATCCATTTAGTTAATAGTTTTAAAAATATAATAATTCCAATGGTAGTATTAATTGTACCAATTCTATTAGTTGTAAGCCAACCAGATTTAGGTACCTCAATTTTAATTGGTTTGAGTGGTTTAGTTGTTTTATGGTTATCTGGAGTTAACGCAAAGTATTTCATCTATTCCTCTTTAATTTTATTAATTTCTTTACCGTTTGTAATATCTTTTTTAAAACCTTACCAAAAACTTAGAATATTAACTTTTTTTAATCCAGATAGAGATCCCCTTGGCGCAGGATACCAAATAATACAATCAAAAATTGCCGTAGGTTCAGGTGGTTTATCAGGAAAAGGTTTTCTCAAAGGCACACAAAGCTATTTGGACTTTTTACCTGAAAAACATACAGATTTTATATTTACATTATTTTCAGAAGAACATGGATTTATTGGTTCTGTTTTATTACTTTTTCTTTACGCAATAATAATTTATAGAACTGCAAAAATTGGTGCGTCTGCCAGAAGCTTTTTTGGAAAATTATTTTGTTACGGATTCGCATCCTCTATATTTATTTATGTTACAGTTAATATGAGCATGGTTTTAGGACTACTTCCAATTGTAGGATCACCCCTACCCATCATGTCATATGGAGGTTCTTCAATGCTAGCTACAATGATAGGTTTTAGTGTTGTAATGAGCACAAAAATTTATCAAAAACAAATTATTGCATAATTTGTCGCGATAATTTTTTTAACTCATGATGTAGATTATTTTAATGTCAAAAAATGAGGTTGCTATTATTGGTGCTGGTATACAAGGTGTCTGCAATGCTTTATTTTTACAAAAAAAAGGAATTGATGTAACTTTATTTGACAAAGATGAACCGGGTTGCGCAGCTTCTTATGGAAATGCAGGTCATTTTTCACCATATGCCTCTTTACAGTTAAACAGATCAGATGTGCTATCTGATGTACCTGCTATGCTATTAAGCAGTAGAGGACCGCTAGCTTTAAAATGGAATTACTTTCTTAAAATGCTTCCTTGGTTTTCAAAATATATTATGAGCTGCTCAGAAAAAAAAATGATGCATACCGCAAAATATATGCATCAAATTTTAGATATTTCGTTAGATGCATATGATGAACTGTTTGCAGATATTAATTTAGACGGTCTAGTCGAAAAAAAAGGAATTATGTATGTATGGGAAAAAAAGGGAATTAAAAGTAGAAAGATCGAAATTGATATTCGGGAAAAATTGGGTGTAAAACAAAAAATTTTAAACTCAAAAGAAGTTCATGATTTGGAACCAAATTTAAAACCATTTTATGACGGTGGTGTATTTTATGAATACGCCAGACATGCAAGAAATCCAAAAAAAATTATTGAAAAGCTATTTACAGATTTTTTAAAAAAAGGAGGGAAATTTAAAAAAACAAATATTAACAACATAAATTTTAAAGATCAGAAACCTATTTTAATTACAGAAAGCGATAAATTATTATTTGATAAAGTTGTTATAGCTTGTGGTGCTTTTTCAAAAAAACTAACTGACAAATTAGATGAAAAAATTCCATTAGACACTGAAAGAGGCTATCATATTCATTTTAAAAATTACTCAAATCTATTATCTAGACCAGTTGTTTGGGCTGATAGAGGTTTCGGTATAACACCTATGGAACAAGGTTTGAGAGTTGTAGGAACAGTTGAATTTGGAGGTTTGGAAAACCCTCTATCTAAGTCAAGAATTAAAAATTTAATATTAAATGCAAAAGATATGTTAAATGGTTTACCAGAAAATGAGGATCACGAAGATGAATGGCTAGGTTTTAGACCAACATTACCTGATTTTCTTCCAGTGATTGGTAAATCAAAAAATTATAATAATGTTTACTATTCTTTTGGCCATCACCATTTAGGATGGACATTAGGAGCAATTTCAGGGAAAATAGTATCCAAAATGATTCTTGGTGAAAAAACTAATTTAGATTTAACTCCTTATAGTTCATCAAGATTTAATTAAGGATTAATTTGTCAAAAAATTACTTAGCTTATACTTTGCTCGTATTTGCTACATTTTGTTGGTCTGGAAATTTTATAGTAGGAAAATTTGCATATCTATACGAAGTACCTCCACTCACTTTAAATTTTTTTAGATGGATTTCAGTCTGGTTGATTTTAATACCATTTACATACAAAGAAATTTTTAACAATTGGAATTATATTAAAAAAAATTTGATTGTAATAAGTTTTATGGGAATAATGACAATAAGTACATTTAACTCAGTTGTATATTTCGCATTGAATTACACGCAGGTAATAAATGTAGCTTTGGTTTTAGCAGCCATTCCGGCAGTAACAATAATTATCTCATCGTTTATGAAAGTAGATAAAACAAATGTTTTTCAACTAATTGGATTATTGTTGTCTGTAATTGGAATTAGCTCAATTATTTCTAATGCAGACATAAACAAAATTTTAGCTCTAAATTTTAATAAAGGTGACCTGTGGATGTTAGTTTGTGTTATTTGTTGGTCGCTTTATTCAACACTACTAAAAAAGCATAGTTTTAGGTTTTCGCAATTTACATTAATTCAATTGATGGTATCGATTGGAATTTTATTCTTAATACCACAATTTTTTTATGAAAAGTCAATTGGTTTAGAAACAAATTTTAATACATCATTTTTTATAATTCTTTTTTATGTTGTAATGTTCCCTGCGCTAGCTGCTTATTACTGCTGGCAGAAGGGTATTGAGATAGTAGGGCCAAATCGTGCCACAATGTTCATCCAATTAATGCCACTACTAAGTGCAGTGCTAGCAATTTTGATTTTTCAAGAGACATTTGAACTATACCATTTTATAGGAGCTTCATTTATTCTTTCAGGAATTTATTTATCTAATAAAAAAACTGCCAAATGAAATTACCAGTAGTCAACCACCAGGATTACGTCGCAAAGATAAATGATGATAATAAGTTTCCAATAAGAAAGTTTGGTGAACTTGCAAATTATTTAATTAACCAAAAAATAGTGGATAGATTTTATAAACCTGATTATTGTTCTGAAGAGACTTTGAGTAGAGCACACTCCTTAGAGTATATTGCTAGTATAAAAAAAAAAACTATAGACACAAAATCCCAAAAAAAAATTGGTTTTCCAATAAATGATAGTGTGGTGAATAGATCTTTTAGAGCGACTGGTGGAACTGTCTTAGCGAGTAAACTTGCTATTGATCACCGTATTGCGTGTAATACAGCAGGAGGAAGCCATCACGCAACTTATAATGAAGGAGCAGGTTACTGTGTTTTTAATGATGTGGCAGTTGCTACTAGATATTTACAATCTAAAGGCTATGTAAAAAATGTTTTAATAGTTGATCTTGATGTTCATCAAGGAAATGGAACTTCAGATATTTTCAAAAACGATAAATCTGTTTTTACTTTTAGTATGCATTGTAAATCTAATTATCCTGCAAAAAAAAACAAGGGCGATTTAGATGTAAGTTTAGATGATAATATTGAAGATGAGGAATATCTAAAAAAGCTAAAGGATAATATTTTATTACTAAATAAAGAAAAGTATGATTTTGTATTTTATGTTGCAGGAGTTGATATACATTTAAATGATAGGTTAGGTAAATTGAAAATCTCAGAGGATGGAATAAAGAGAAGAGACGAAATGATAATAAACAACTTTTTTGAAAAAAACGTTCCTATTTGTGGGGTTTTAGGAGGTGGTTATAACAAAGATTTTGAAACTTTAGTAAGACTCCATGCTATATTACATAAAACTTGTGCATCCGTCATATGAAAAAAAATCCAAATTTATCTTCTGAGCAAAAATTAATTTTATTTGAAGAGGGAACTGAAAGACCTGGATCTAGTGAATTAAATTTTGAAAAAAGAGAAGGTAATTATCATTGTGCAAATTGCGATGCAAAACTTTTTGAATCAAAAAAAAAATATGAGAGCGGTTCTGGTTGGCCATCATTCTTTGAATCATTGCCTGATGTATTCGAAACAAAGACAGATCACCATGTTGGTTACGCAAGAACTGAGTATCATTGTAAGAGTTGTGGCGGGCATCATGGACATATATTTGATGATGGTCCC
Source organism: uncultured Pelagibacteraceae bacterium (assembly GCA_902600485.1). Lineage (GTDB taxonomy): Bacteria > Pseudomonadota > Alphaproteobacteria > Pelagibacterales > Pelagibacteraceae > Pelagibacter. The sequence continues at coordinate 12,302 of CACKJD010000001.1, read as the reverse complement.
AAACCAACAGGTAAAAGATATTGTAATAATGGTTTATGTTTAGTATTTAAACCTAAAAATTAGAATGATTATAAAATATCTTACTTTTTTAATCGGGATTATTTGGTCTTATTCTATAATTAAAACTCAATCTATTTTTAGTAAAAAAGCTGGTCTTTTATTTAAAATATTTATTTCCAAAGTATCTTGGTTTACTTTTTTAGCCGCAATTTATTTTGGTTACAAAAACTTCCAAATAAAATTTGTTTTAATAGGATTAATTATTGGATTGATAATTGTTAATTTAGGATTTTATTTCTTAAAAAAAATAATAAATCAAAAGTTTAGTGAAAAACAAATATTAAATTTTAAAAGGTTTTTTGAATATACACTTATATTTTTAATTATTTATTACGTTTTATTTTAAAAGATCTTGTAGCTTATTATCTTTTTCTAAAGCTCTGATTTCTTCATAGCCACCAATATACTGATCATCAAAAAATATTTGTGGAATAGTTCTTTTACCGTTTGTTTTTTTAAGCATTTCATCTAATGCTCCATCAACTTCTGCAATATTAATTTCAGAATATGATGCATTATTTCTCTTTAATAATCTTTTTGCAGCGTCGCAATAATTACAAACCGGACCAGTATAAATAGTAATTTTTTTCATTAATTATATATAATCATTTTTTTTAATTTTTCTTCTTATTTCTTTTCTTGTTTCTTCAAATTTTTTTCTGTGCTTTATACTTTGACCTTTAGCCCTCTTTCTCCAAAGCCTAAATGACGAAGGTTTAAGTGATCTTCTCATAATTTTTATAACATCGCCTTCTGATAAACCTGTTTTTGATTTGATGTCTTCGAAAGTTATTCGGTCTGCCCAAGCAGCCCATATCACCCAGCTCTTACTGCCCAGTTTGGGTTCAGGATTTTTAACCTTTGTGAGTGGTCTGCGACTTTTTTTCATAAATTCTTAATAAATATTAAAAAATTGATTAATGCAATTTTTACCGATTATGATATTATAGGTAAGATAGTCCTATCTAGCCATCTTTAGCTCCCGGTTTTTTAGGACTATCCCATAATGCTTCCCTTAGATTATTTTCTATTTTTACAAATTATACTTTTTTTATTTATAACTCCTGGTACACCAAGAATTGTAATTATTTCGTATGCGATGAATTATGGAACAAGAAATTGTATTTGGATTGCACTAGGTGATATTACTGCAAATCTAATACAAGCTACTTTAGTAATATTTTTTATAGGATCCTTCATTGCTAATAATAGTGAAACATTAAATGTTTTAAAATGGTTTGGTGTAGCTTATTTATTTTATCTTTCTTACGATATCTATAAGTCTAGGCCAACAAATTTTAACAAGACATCAACAAAATCAAAAAAATTTTTATCTTTTTTTAAAGATGGATTTATTGTAGCTGGAACTAGTCCAAAGGCTTGGATATTTTTTCCATTAATTTTTCCACAGTTTATAAACTTTAATGAAAATTATATTTTCCAATTTGTCATTCTTATAATTACATACATGGTATTAGATTTTCTTTCACTTATTGGCTATGCAATTTTAGCTAAAAAACTTTTGACATGGATCAAGGCAAATCCAAGAGTAATAAACTCAATTTCGGCGTGTGTATTGATCTTAATTGCAATTTTTATTGGATTTACACAAAATTATTAACATCTATATTAATTTATTATGAAAATAGGTTTTATAGGAACGGGACAGATAACAAAAGCGGTTGTAACAGGTGTAATAAATTCGAAATTAAAAGTTACAAAAATATTTGTATCTGAAAGAAATAAAAAAATTTCAAGAATTTTAAAATTTAAAAGTAAAAAAATTACAATAATTAAGAAAAATCAAGACATTATTAATGGATCTGACTGGGTATTTCTTGCAGTAACACCAACTGTAGGAAATAAAATTCTAAGCAGTTTAAAATTCAATAAAAATAAAATGATAATTAGTTTCATTTCTACAATTAATTTAAATCAATTAAAAAAAATTACAGGATTAAAATCAAATATTATTAGAGCCATACCATTACCACCAATTGCATTATGCAAAGGTCCTATACCAATTTATCCACCAAATATTAAGGTTAAAAAGTTTTTTGATAAATTAGGATCTACAGTTGAAATCAACAATGAGAAGTTGTCATTAAATTTTTGGACAACTTCTGCTATGATGGCTCCTTTTTATGAAATCTTATACTCGTTATCAAATTGGTTAATTAAGAGAGGAATAAAAAAAGAAAATGCACAAAAATATATATCATCTCTATTCCTTGCGCTATCAGAAGACGCTTTTAATCATAACAAAAATCTAAAAAAACTAGTTAGAGAATCTCAAACTCCTGGTGGCTTGAATGAGCAAGCGGTTAAAGATTTGCGAAAAGCCGGTTTCTATAAATTACTCGAAAAAACATCTAATAGAATAATAAAAAGGTTAAAAAAGTCACAATCTAATTAATACAATTTAGTTTATAAATTTAAAATATGACCGAAAAAAAACCATTAAAAAGAAAAATAAAAGTCGCTCTAAAAAGAAAAAGCAAAATATTCAAACGCTCAATTACAAAAAAAAAGGATTTAATATCTAAAAAATTTAATACTTCCATTAAAGGTAAAAAAATTGATATTGGAAAATCTGTAAAAAATTTTTTTGACTGGGTTAAAGGTGCTGAAATTGTTGAGTTGCCGAACTGTAATACTAGTGAGGATCCAGTAAGACCAGAATTAGATAATGATTTTAGAACAAGTTTTGGAAGAAAAATATATGGTGTTAAGTATCAAGATGAAATACATGCAGTAATGTGTTTTGCGTTTACAAATAGTATCCCGAAAACTGTAGAAGAGCTAGATATGATGAGTAAAGACGCTTATCTTCAGAGTATCAATAGAGATTTTAAAGTTGGTCAAATTGCTATTGCATATACTGTTTGGTCAAAAAAAAAAGGTGGCGGAAGATTAATTGTGAAAGAAGTTTTTAAAAAAATAAAAAAAACAAATCATTTAAATAGATTAGTAACACTATCACCGCTTACTGATATGGCTAGGAAATTTCATTTAAGTAACGGCGCCATAGAGATTGGAGTTAATGAAACCACTCAAAATTTTGAGTATAAAATGTGATTATTGGTATTTATTTTCTAAATAGTAGTCAAAGTAATTTGATAAAAGTTTATCTATTTTATAAAAATTTGGCACTAGGAACGGCCTTCTAGCATGTACTCTATCATTTACCCAATGCTTTGACCATTCAGTAGTTGTTTCTACACATTGTTTTGGAAATTCATTAATTTTATATCTCTCCTTAATCTGAAAACAACCACCTATAAATAAATCTACATATGATTGAACAATTGGATGACTGTTAGTTGGTTTTTTTATTTTCCCAGGATTAGCTGCATAAACCCAAAAGTTTTTATTTTTAGTTTTAATTTTTTTTCCATAGAAACTTAAGTCTTTACCGTCAACTTTTACTCTACAATAGCCACTCTCTCTTTTATCTGTCTTATTCAAGTCATTTATTGAAACTGGGTAATAAACTGCATTAACAGCTGAGTCTTCTTTTTTAATGATTGTTAAAAAAGTAATTTTGTACATTCCCCCACGAAGGCCCCAAGTTCTTTCAAAACCTTTAATTAAAATAGGTTTTACAACAAAAGCTGATTTATTTGTCCGAATTCTAGACTCTTTATCCATTAAGGATCCATAACCAATAATATAATTTTTACTGCCTCGTTCTGGATTTAAGTTACATTCCTGACTTTGTGCTAACTGTGTTGAAAAAATTAATACTATAATTAAAAATAATTTTTTCATACTTAATATTTAAAAATATTTCTTAAATTCCTCATTCACTCGTAAAATTTCTAAATCCACTAATCCACCTATGATTAATTGAATAGCAACAAGTAAAATAAATGCTAAACCCACATAAGCAATCCATAAATGTTTTTGAATATAGTTTGCAAGATAAGTTGCGAGAGCTCCGGTCAAAATAACTGATAAAACTAAACCAAAAATCATAAAACCAAAATAACCTTTGGAAGCCCCAACAACACCAATAACATTATCAAAACTGATTGTTATATCTGCGAATAAAACTTTATAAACACTTTGTATGTATGAGGGCTCCTTAGAAACTTTTGTTGGTGATTTTACTTTCTTGATTTCAAATAAGTCTTTTCTTAAATCATAAACTATCCAAATTAATAGTAGCCCACCTAAAATTTTTATAAAATAAAACTTAAACAAGTAAGTTGCAAAAATTGCAAAAATAACTTTAAAAATTAATGCACCTGCTACACCCCAAAGTATAATTTGTCTTCTGTGTTTTGGAACAAAGTTAGCAGCTATTAATCCAATTATTATTGCGTTATCTGCAGCCAAAATAATATCAATGAATATTATTTGCAGAAGAATTAAAGATTGCTCAAGAAATAGTGATTGTTCCATTGGAATTCTTAGATATTAAATGAATATTAGGATTTTTCAATTAAAAGTAGACAATTTTTTTATTGATTTAACATTAAATTAATAATCAAATATATTTTTATAAAGAGGAGGTGAAATGAGAATAATAAAATACTTTATTTCAATATTAACATCACTACTTTTACTTTCAAGTGTATCATATGCAGAAAAATGGGACATGGCATTAGCTTATGGTGCGGGTAATTTTCATTCTGCAAATGCAACTGAATTTGCAAAAAATGTAACTGAAAAAAGTGGTGGCAAACTAACTATAGTCACACATCCGGGTGGATCATTGTTCAAAGGTGGAGAAATCTTTAGAGCAGTAAGAACAGGACAAGCCCCTATTGGTGAAAGATTTATGTCGGCATTAGGGAAAGAAGATCCTTTACTTGAAATCGACTCTTTACCTTTTTTAGCTACATCCTACACAGATGCTATGAAATTATATAAAGCATCAAAAGCCGAAATAGCAAAAAGTTTAGATGCTAAAGGTTTAGTATTTTTATATGCAGTGCCTTGGCCTGCTCAAGGTTTATATTCTAAAAAAGAGATAAATAGCGTTGCAGATTTAAAAGGATTAAAATTTAGAGCTTATAATGGTGCTACAATTAGAATTGCTGAACTGACTGGTATGGCCCCGACTAAAATTGAAGCAGCAGAAATATCTCAGGCATTTTCTACAGGAGCTGTTGAAAGTATGATTACTTCACCAACAACTGGAAAGAACAGTAAGATTTGGGAAAACGGTGTTAAGTATTTTTATGATATAGCTGCTTGGTTTCCAAAAAATATGATAATTGCAAATAAAAAAGCCTGGAACAAATTAGATAAAGAAACTCAAGATTTAATTATGAAAGAAGCAGCTCTTGCTGAAAGAAAAGGGTGGCAACTTTCAAAAATGGGAAACAAGAATGATAAGAAGGCTTTAGCTGATGCAGGAATGAGTGTTGGTAAAGTTAATTCTGCATTGAAGCAACATTTTGAAAAAGTTGGATCTCAAATGGCATCTGAGTGGACAAAGAAAGCTGGTGCTAGAGGTCAATCTGTTTTATCAGCTTATTAAATAATCATTTCAAAAGGCCGTTGAAATTTTAACGGCCTTTTATCATATGCTTAATAAAATCAATTTTTATCTAGAAAGAATCTATAAATTTTCTGGGTACATCGCTGCTATATTTTTAATTTTCATAGCTATTTTCATATTGTTAGGTATCTCCTCTAGAATATTTGGTTTCTATATTCGTGGATTATCCGAATATTCAGGTTATTGTATGGCCGCCTCTACGTTCTTCGCTTTAGCTTATACATTCGGCGAGGGAGGACATATAAGAATTACATTATTCATTGAAAAACTAAATAAGAAATTTAGAAAGATCTTTGAAATATGGTGTCTAACAGTGGCTTCGATATTTTCAGGCTATATATCATTTTATTTTGTAAAAATGCTTATTATCTCTTTTAAATTTAAAGAACGAAGTGAGGGCGCTGATGAAATATTAATATGGATTCCTCAATCACCTCTGGCCCTAGGTTCTATTATTCTTTTTATATGTATTTCACATCAACTATTAAAATATTTTCATAAAAATGACTGAAATATTGCTTAGTATATTTTTTATTTCAGTTCTTTTGTTGTTCCTAAGCACTGGCGTTTGGGTTGCTTTAAGCATGATTGGTGTTTCCACAATCGCAATGACTTTATTTACTTCAAGACCGGTTGGAGATGCAATGGCAACAACTATTTGGGGGACATCCTCCTCATGGACTTTAACAGCCTTACCATTATTTGTTTGGATGGGAGAGATTTTATTTAGAACAAAATTATCAGAGAATTTATTTGAGGGATTATCACCTTGGATGCAAAAACTACCTGGCGGATTAATTCACGTCAATGTCGTTGGGTGCGCACTATTCGCTGCTATATCAGGGTCATCAGCTGCTACTGTCGCCACTGTTGGAAAAATGTCAATTCCAGAGCTTAGAAAAAGAAATTATCCCGAAAAAATTTTACTAGGAAGTCTTGCGGGATCTGGGACCTTAGGACTATTAATTCCTCCTTCTATAATTTTGATTATTTATGGTGTAACTGTCCAGGAGTCTATTGCAAAACTGTTTGTTGCTGGAATTATACCAGGAATAATGATTGCATTAATTTTTATGAGCTACGTGATTTTATGGTCTTTCTTTAATAAAAAACAAATGCCAAATATTGTTAATCAATATAGTTTTATTGATAAAATTAAAAGATCTGGCCAATTAATTCCTGTAATAATTTTAATCCTTTCAGTTATTGGCTCTATCTATACTGGAATTGCAACCGCCACAGAGGCTGCATCATTAGGAGTTGTAGGTGCATTAATTCTTTCCTATTTTCAAAAAAGTTTAAGTTGGAGCAATTTTAAAAGCTCATTATTAGGAGCTACAAAAACATCCTGCATGATTTCTTTCATATTAGCCGGGTCTGCTTTTTTATCTCTTTCAATGGGATTTACAGGTTTACCAAGAAATTTAGCTATATGGATAAATAGTCTTGAACTTTCACCTTATATTCTAATTTTTGTTTTGATGATATTTTATATAATTCTAGGAATGTTTCTAGATGGAATATCAGCTGTAGTTTTAACAATGGCAATTATAGAGCCTATGATTAGACAAGCAGGTTTTGATATGATTTGGTTTGGAATATTTCTCGTAGTTGTAGTCGAAATGGCACAAATTACTCCTCCTGTTGGATTTAATTTGTTTGTTCTTCAGGGAATGGCGGGAAAGGATATGGGTTTTATTGCAAAAAGTGCTTTTCCATTATTTTTGTTAATGGTGCTTGCTACAATAATATTAATTATTTTTCCTGAAATTGTAATGTGGTTACCAGATCAAATGATAAAAAAGATCAACTAATATTTTGACTGCTTAGTTCCATCTATTACTTGTTTAAGTTCATCGTATTCTTTGCAATCACAACCTTCTAAAACAGCCAACCTTTTTTTTGCTTCATCTATTCTGTCTGTAGCTACAAATAGTTCACCCATATACTCGTTAATACCTACGTGCTTAGGGTCAATTTCTAATCCCATTGCGTAATATATTTCTGCATTTTCGTAATCTCCAATTTTTCTATGAGAAAATCCTAAAAGATTTAAAGTATCAGGGTCACCAGGGTTTTGATAATTTGCCTCTAACAATTTTTTTATAGCTTTTTCGTAAGCTTTTTTAGCCTTATCCTCTTTATTTTTTTTCTCTAATTTTTTTGCTTTAGATATCCATTTTTCCCCTATTTCAAATTTGGTTGCTGCTTTTACACCTTTGCTAGCTGTATCTTTGCTATCATCTCCAACAGAGCCTGCTGCAATTACGACCGAACTTAGCGTCATAAATAAAAGAATTAGTATGATATTTTTCATATTATATAAATTTTTTTAAAATATTTAATGGTTTAAGACAAATATTATTTTCTTCAAGAACTTTTTTTATTTGTTTTGCGGTTTCAAGAGACTCTTTATTATCTCCATGAATACAAACAGAGTCAATTTCACATTTAATTTTCTTTCCAGAGAAACAACTAATTGACTGTGTCTCAACCATTTTAAGAACATGTTGCTTGCACTTTTCCGGGTCAGTTATTACTGCATTAGGTTTAGTTCTTGAGACAAGATTACCATCATCCTCGTAATTTCTATCTGCAAATATTTCACAAGCAATTTTCATATCAATCATTCTAGCGGCTTCTTCCATCTTTGACCCAGTTGGCACCAAATAAATTAAATCTTTGTCAATTCCGTAGATTGTTTTTGCTAAAATTTTTGATAGATTTAAATCCTCACAAGCCATATTATTTAATGCACCATGTGGCTTAATATGAGTAATCTTTGTTTTAAGTTTGTTAGCAATATTTTCTAATATTTTATATTGATCAATTATCAATTTTTTGATTTCATTTTCAGGTAAGTTGTGTCTTTTTCTTCCAAAGTTTTGTGGATCTTTAAATGAAGGATGTGCACCAATACTTACGTTATTCTTTTTTGAAATCTCAATTGTATCTGTCATGGTTTTCTCATCTCCAGCATGAAAACCACAAGCTATATTTGCTGAGTTAACAATTTTGAGTAAATCTGGATCATACTTTGTAGAATGAAATTCAGATTTCTCACCTAAATCGCAATTAATATTAATTTCCATAAAATTTTCCATGAAGTATAACATTGTATGATTAAAAATATAGTCAATCTTGGTGACGCAGCAATTTATTGTGATTTCGGAAATGAGGTTGATAAAGAAACAAATTTAAAAGTAATTAAATATTTTAAAAATATAAAAGACAAAAACTTAAAAGGAGTTACCAACCTATCTCCTTCGTATAATAAATTAATTATTACATTTGATTTAAACGAAACATCTTTTGATAAATTAAGTCTCGATCTTTCAAATTTAGATATAGAAAATGAAATAGAGAATAAATGTCAAAAAATTAATATTCCTGTTTGTTTTGATGATGAATATTCATTAGATATTTCTAGACTTGAAAAAAAACTCTCAAAATCAAAAAATGAAATAATAAGAACTTTTTTAAGCAAAACTTATTTTTGTTATATGACTGGCTTTATTGCAGGAATGCCATTTTTAGGTGATTTAAATAAATCAATTATGCTAGATAGATTAGAAACTCCTAGGGTGAAGGTACCCAAAGGTTCTGTTGGATTGACTGAACAATTTTGCAACATATATACTTTCGAGAGCCCTGGGGGATGGAACATTATTGGGAATACACCAATTAAAATTTTTAATTCTTTAAGTTTAAGCAAACCAAATTTAATTAATCCTGGTGACGAAGTATCATTTTATGAGATAAATAAAAAAGAATATCTAAAAGTTTACAATGAATGAATATTTTAAAGTAATTAGGGGTGGAATAAACTCTACTTTTCAAGACGAGGGTAGAAAAAATTTTTCTCATATAGGATTACCTTCTAGTGGGGTGATGGACAAAAGGAACTTTATAATTGCTAATACAATTATAAATAATCAAAAAGAGGATCCAGTTTTAGAATTTGCTTATCAAGGACCATCCTTAAAATATTTTGGCAATAAAAGATTTATTATAATTACTGGTGACGTAAATTTCAAAATTACTAAAAATAATAAAAAAGAAATACTGGGAAAGTGCTACAAAACAATTGAAATTGATAATGGCGATATTATTGATATTATTTCAACAAATAAATCAGTTTATGGTTATTTTACAGTTAATGGTGGCTTTAAAATTAACAGAGTTTGGGGAAGTTATTCTACCACAGTTAGAGCAGAGGTTGGGCCTAACAAAGGAAATAAATTATTAAACGGTCAAAATATTAATCTAAATAAATCTAGTGTTATACAAAGCAGATCTTTAAATTTTGTTAATTCTAAAATAGAATTTATTAGGGTGATTAAAGGAACTAATTTTCAATTTTTTTCAGATCAGTCAAAAAGAGACTTTTTTTCTAAAGTATTTGTAGTTACAAAACTTACTGATAGAATGGGAATGAGACTTGAGGGAGTTAAACTTAAAAATTTAAAAAAAACTAATATTAAGTCTGAAGGATTAGTAAAAGGAACTATACAAGTGCCTGCTGATGGGAATCCTATAATTTTATTATCTGATCATGGTACCATTGGAGGATATCCTAAATTTGGTGTTGTGATAAGTGCTGACTACGATAAACTTATTCAATTACCACCAGGATCTAAAATAAAATTTAAAGAAATACTGCTAAAGGATGCTGAAAATCTTTATAAAATATATAATATGGAAACTAATAATATCTTAAATAAAATTAAATGAATACTAAAATTAAAAATATTCTATCAAAAAAAAATAAATCTAAAATAATTTGTTTAACATCATATTCAAAAAATATCTCCGAAATATTGGATAATTTAGTCGACATAATCCTCGTTGGAGATTCTTTAGGTTCAGTTTTATATTCATATAATACAACAAAAAAAGTTAAGCTTGATACGATGATTGAACATTCAAAAAGTGTGAGACAAGGTGTTAAGCAAAGTTTGATGGTTGTGGATATGCCATATAACACTTATAGAAATAAAGTTGAAGCGCTAAAAAATGCAAAGAAAATAATTAAGTATTCAAAAGCAGATGCAATTAAATTAGAGGGAGGAAAAAAAATAGTAAAAATCATTGATTATCTTAGAAAAAATAAAATAAATGTTATGGGGCATTTAGGTATTTTACCTCAAAGTCATAAAGGTAAATTTAGGTATAAGGGCAAAACTATTTCTGAGAGAAAAAACTTGATTAATGACGCACTATTACTTCAAGAAAGTGGTGTATTTTCAATTGTGCTTGAGTGTATTGAAACAAATTTAGCGAAAAGAATTACCAAAGAATTAAAAATCCCTACCATTGGAATTGGCTCCTCTGTTAATTGTGATGGTCAAGTTTTAGTTACTGATGATTTAATAGGTTTAAATTTAACATCAATTAAATTCGTGAAAAGTTTTAGCAATATTAGAAAACATATTAAGTCAGCTGTAAAAAAATTTATCAAAGAGGTAAAAAATAAAAAGTATCCCTCGAGCAAATTTAGCTATTAATATTTATCTTATTTTTTTACTTTTTAATTTCCCTTTTTTTAAGTCAACTTCTACAAATGATCCAAACGTGTCACCAAATTTATCAAATTCTACACCTGTCGCACCCTCATAGTTAATTAATTTACCTTCTTTAATAAGATTTATAGCTTTATTTATTTCACCAGGATAAATTTTAATTCCAGGTTTATTAGATATAAGATAAATAATATCATTTATAGATTTTATCTCTGAATAAATTTTTGCAAAATTTGATAATATTATAACTGCTGCAGCATCATAAGACTCACTAGTATATGGACTAAATGGATCTATTCCTGATTTTTGAGCAAGATTTATAAATTTTTCTGAGCCTAAATTTGAGAGCCCTAAAACGTATCCGAATGATTTTTTCAAAGTTTTTTCTTTAAAATTGTTTATTATTTTCTCATTTATCATATTTTCCGAGAGGATAAAGACATCAAACATTCCTGTATCTAACATAGATTTAATAATTTGATCGCCCCCTAGATCTGTATCACTTATTATAGCTAAAGCGTCTCCCCCTGCAGCACCTAAAGTAGATATGTGTTTTGAGTAGTCATTGGTATTTTTGTTATGTGATAACATAGTTGATGTTTTTATATTGTTTTCATCTAGCGCATCTTTATAAGCCATTGCAAACCTTTTATAGTCTTCATCATTACTGTAAGAGATAGCTAATTTTTTTATTCCACGGTCATTTGTAATATCAGCTAATATTTGACTTCCTCTTATTTTAGACGGCGTTGTTCTAAATAAATAACCGTTATCTTTTAAATTTGTTAATTCATTAGAATTATCAACCGGTGTTATTGTTAATATTTCTTTCGGAATTGAAATTTCATTTGCAATTTCTTTAGTAATATTTGGACAGGCTGCACCAATAATGGCACTAACACCGTCGTTAACAAGTTTGTTGGTGGCATTTTTTGCTAAATTCATATTATTACAAGCTGTATCAGCTCTTAATATTTTAAAAGTTAATTCGTTATTTTTTATCTCATTAAAGGCTAATTCAGCTGAGTCAGCCATCGATGGTGTTAAGCTTTCAACTGCGCCCGTGAAACCTAATAAAATTCCTACTTTAATTTCTTTTTTTTTCTCAGCAAAACAATTTGGCACAAATAACAGAATATAAATAAATAAATAAATAAAAAATTTGCTAAAAGTGGTATTAATTTTGTGTATTAACATAGTCATAAAAT